>JADYYE010000322.1 GCA_020853815.1 Phycisphaerales bacterium | reverse complement strand
GCCTTCGTCGATCAATAACTGGTAGAAATCTTCCGGGGTGCGGCTGAGCAGGTGGGGGACCATGACGATGCGCCCGCCGAAAAACAGGGCGCCCCACATCTCGGAAACGGAAAAATCGAAGGCATAGGAATGGAAAAAGGTCCAGACGTCATCGGATCGAAATCCGAAATCAGGCTGCATTTCCTCAAAGAGGCGATACACGTTCCAGTGGGTGACGAGGGCGCCCTTGGGCTTTCCCGTGGAGCCGGAGGTATAGATGACGTAGGCGAGATCGGCAGGGGAGACGGGGACGTCGAGATTGTCAGTCCCTTCCTGCTCCCAGGGACGTGACGCACCGTCCAGAACAATGACCTGGGCCCCGCCCTCCGCGTAACGATCCTGGTGTTCGCCATGGACCAGAACAATCGGGCACTGGGCATCTTCCACGATGAGCCGTACCCGATCCGCGGGGTAGACGGGATCCATAGGGACATAGGCCGCGCCCGTCTTGAGCACGGCGAGAATTGCAATGACCGGGTCCATCGTGCGGTTCAGGCACAGGCCCACGCGCTGGCCCGTCTCCGCGCCGCAGCGCCGCAGATAGCGGGCGAGCTGATTGGCACGGGAATTGACCTCGGCGTAGGAAATCGACTCACCCGCAAAGGTCAGTGCAGAAGCATGGGGCGCCTCCGCAACCTGCGCTTCGAAGCGCGAGTGAAGACTGTGGGACTCTCGGATCATGTTCGTCAGTTTCTGGCTCTCTCGGTAACAAGGCGGTTGCCCTGGCAGCAACTCAATCCCCCTCCTACCATACCAAGCGACGGGATGATAGCAGGAGTACAAGGGTGGCCGCCACTACCATCGTGAACGGCATACCCCCCGGTCCCCCGGCCTCAATTCATCGAGAGAATCTTAGAGCAAGGGCGGCGGGGCGGGGTGAATCCCATTGTGCCCCTGTACGAAGGTCTCTCGTTCAGTCCATCGTCGTTCGTGGGGAGCCCCGGGCAATCGGATGAACATGGCATTGCGGTTATTCCGCCCCCCTCATGCTCTCACAGGTGTGCCTGCGGGAAGGCGGAGGGCGAACTCAGTCCCAACTTCTTCGGACGTCGTAAATGTCACGGTTCCTCCCAGATACTGGTTACCCAACAGCCGCATGCTATAGGTGCCAAGTCCCCGCCCGGTCTCGTGTCGGGTGCTGAAGGACCGCTGAAAAATCTGGGCAGCCACGTCCTCCGGAATCTTGCCGGGGTTCCATACGGTGAACACCGGCGCGCCGTCGATTCGTTCATAGCGCAATTTTATGGTACCACTCCTGGGCACGGATTCAAAGGCGTTTTTCACCATGTTGATCAGGATTCGCATCAACAGCCGGGGGTCGCTTTCGAACTGGGTTTCCAGCGACAGGCAGAGAAGGCGGAGTGACTTGCCCCGTGATACGGGATGGCGGTCGAATACGATGCGAATCTGCTCCAGAATGTCCTCGGCGTCGACGGTTCCATAGCGGACGTCCAGTTCGCCTCG
>JADYYE010000321.1 GCA_020853815.1 Phycisphaerales bacterium | reverse complement strand
TCGCTTGTCGCGGCTCGAGCTCGAGCGCGCCGCGGTGGTTCGGTACTGGGAGTGGGTCGCGGCTGGCTACCGGCTCCGCGTCGCCGAGCAGCTGCTCGCCCTCGCCGAGGCGCGCCAAGGTCAGGTGCAGGCGCGCGTCAAGGCGGGAGACATCCCGGACATCGAGCGAGTGGAGAACGAGCGTGCGCTGCGCCAGCGCGAGGCGCAGATCGTCGCGGCGCAGCGGGCTCTCGAACAGACGGCCATCGAGCTGTCGGTCTTCCTCCGCGACGAGCGCGGTGAGTCGATGCAGCCCGACCGCGGACGCCTTCCCCTGCGCCTCAACGAACCCAGCAAGCACGCGACCAACCTCGCCGAGGCCGTGGCCGACTCCTGGCAACTCCGCCCCGAGCGTCGGCGCCTGCAGCTGATGGATCGCCAGAACCAGATCGAGCTGCGCCTCGCCAAGAACCAGCTGCTGCCCGGTCTCGACGTGTTCGGCCTGGTCTCCCAGGATCTAGGGGGCGGCGAGAAGGTGCGCGCCAAGCCCGAGTTCGAGCTCGGCGTGACGCTCGATCTCGCCCTGCTGTTTCGCAACGCGCGCGGTCGCGTCCAGGCCGCCGATGCGATGGCGGCGCGAACCCGCGCCCAGCTCCAGCTCATCGACCGCCGTCTCGAGGCCGAAGTGCGCGACGTGCTGTCGGCGCTCTCGGCTGGCCACCAGCGGCTGGCGCTGGTGCGCAAGGAGCTCGAGCTGGCGCGCGCCTTGGCCAAGGCCGAGCTCGAGCGCTTCGAGCTCGGTGACTCGACGCTGCTGATGGTCAACCTGCGCGAGCAGGCGGCGGCCGAGGCGGCGGTGCGCGAGGTCGACCTCCTCGCGGAGCTGCAGCGCACGGAGGCGCAGCTCCGCCTGACACGCGGCCGTACGCTCGCCGACTGACACCGTTTCGTCACAACTTCCACGCAGCTCCTCCCTCGTCGCGCAATCGCGCCGCCACTCCGCTTGCGTGTAATCGGCAGGTGGAGGCAGCCATGGAGAACCCCGTCGAAGCGCCGGTCCCCAAGCAACCGGTCCGCGCCCTCTTACCCGCGATCCTCGGCCCGCTTGCGATGGGCCTGTGCGTGGCGTTCCGGCTCCAGACGCTCGAGTCACTCGAGCTCGCGCTGCTCTTGCCGATCTTCACGTTCGGCCTGCTGCTCGTCACCGTGCCGGGGCTCTACATCGGCAGCGCGCTCGTCGGTCGTGCGCCGTCGATCGTCTCGCTGTGGAAGACGACCGCCGAGGCGCTCTCCCGCGCTGGCGTGCTGCTGCTCGGCTGCGCGCCCGCGACGCTGCTGCTCGTCGCCACCGCGACGACCACCGATCTGACCAGCCTGTTCGTCGGCCTGCCCTTCGCGATCGCCGCGGTGGCCTTTCTACGGCTGCTCCACAACGGCCTGTATCGGGAGGCCGAGGCGCAGGAGACGACGCCGCGCTTCCTCTTCGTCGGCTGGGCTGGCGTGACGCTGCTCATCGGCGTCCGCTTGTTCTGGATCGCGCTCCACAACGCCTGACTCGCACG
>JADYYE010000320.1 GCA_020853815.1 Phycisphaerales bacterium | reverse complement strand
TCGACGAAGCCAAGATCGAGGTCATTGCCGGCGACGGCGGCAATGGCGCGGCCACCTTCCGGCGCGAGAAATACGTGCCGAAGGGCGGTCCGTCGGGCGGAGACGGCGGCCGCGGCGGCAGCATCTATGCCGTCGCCGACCGCAACCTCAACACGCTCATCGATTTCCGCTACACCCGCATCTTCCGCGCCGAGCGCGGCGAGAACGGCATGAGCTCGGACTGCTACGGCCGCGGCGGCGAAGACCTCCTCCTGCGCATGCCGGTCGGCACCATCATCAGCGACCTCGAGACCGGCGAGGTGATCGCCGACCTCGACCATGACGGCATGAAGGCCCTCATCGCACAAGGCGGCCAGGGCGGGCTCGGCAACATCCATTTCAAGTCCAGCACCAACCGCGCGCCGAAGCAGTGCACGCCCGGCACACCCGGCGAGCGGCGCGACCTCAAGCTGGAGCTGAAGGTGCTGGCCGACGTCGGTCTGCTCGGCCTGCCCAACGCCGGCAAGTCGACCTTCATCCGCGCCGTCTCCTCGGCGCGGCCGAAGGTCGCCGACTATCCGTTCACGACCCTGCACCCGAACCTCGGCGTGGTGCGCGTCGACGCCAACCGCAGCTTCGTCGTCGCCGACATCCCCGGCCTCATCGAGGGCGCGGCGGAGGGCGCCGGCCTCGGCCACCAGTTCCTGCGTCACCTGCAGCGCACCCATCTGCTGCTGCACATCGTGGACATCGCCCCCTTCGATCCGGGGGCCGATCCGGTGCATGACGCCCGCGCCATCCTCGACGAGCTGAAGAAATACGATCCGGGGCTCTACGAAAAACCGCGCTGGCTGGTCGCCAACAAGATCGACCTGCTGCCGGAGGACGAGCGCGAGGCGCGCCTCGCCGCCCTGCTGAAGGGCTACGGCCCGGTCGAGCGCCACTTCGCCATCTCCGCCATCAACGGCGCCGGTTGCCGGGAGCTGACTTTCGCTATCATGGCGCACATCGAACAACACAAGACGGCCGCGGCCGCAGCACCAAGCGAACACCAGGACGATGAGACAGAAAATTAGCCAGGCGCGCCGGCTGGTCGTCAAGGTCGGCAGCGCCCTGGTCACCAACAACGGCGCCGGGCTGGCCCTCGAATACATCGGCGAACTGGCGCGACAGATTGCGCTGGTGCGCGAAAGCGGCCGCGAAGTGCTGCTGGTCTCCAGCGGCGCCATTGCCGCCGGCATGCAGCGCCTCGGCTGGACGGCGCGTCCGCACGCCATGCACGAATTGCAGGCCGCCGCGGCCGTCGGCCAGATGGGCCTCGCCCAGGCCTACGAGACCCGCTTCACCCAATATGGATTGAAGACCGCGCAGGTCCTGCTCACCCACGAGGATCTCGCCGACCGCCTGCGCTACCTCAACGCCCGCTCCACGCTGACCACCCTGCTTGAACTGGGCGTGGTGCCGATCATCAACGAGAACGACACCGTCGTCACCGACGAGATCAAGTTCGGCGACAACGACACGCTCGGCGCCCTGGTCGCCAACCTGGTGGAGGCCGAAGCGCTTGTCATCCTCACCGACCAGGCGGGACTCTACACCGCCGACCCGCGCAAGAATCACGCCGCGACGCTGGTTACCGAGCACCGCGCCGACGAT
>JADYYE010000319.1 GCA_020853815.1 Phycisphaerales bacterium | reverse complement strand
GAAATGCTCCAACTGATGGGGAGCGGTTGCTAGTTATAGCAACGACTTAATCTGCTTGGCGCCCTGGCACGTAGTTTGTTGTGTGCGGCGGGATGTTCACCTGCCGCACCTGGGAGCGGGCCAAGGCCAAGCTCCAGCACTACCGCCGGAGGCGACCGGAAGAGTCGCCACTCTACCGGATTGTGTACCACGGACGCGATGAACTCCCGCGTGTCTGGGAGGATCGGTTCCAGCTGACCTACGGGGTGCTGCGTGATGAGGTGCTTGAAACCTTCGACGAGTATCTTAACTGCGGACTTCTTCAACATGGCGCAGCACGGGTGTACTGCGACACCTGCAAGCACTCGTTACTGGTGGCATTCTCCTGTAAGAAGCGAGGGCTGTGCCCCTCCTGCAACGCCAAGCGTGCGGTCAAATTTGGTGAGCACCTCTACGACACCGTCCTTGAGAAAGTGCCCCATCGACACTGTGGCTTCACGCTCCCCAAGCGCCTGAGAGTATTCTTTAGGTACGACCGGGATCTGAATACCATACTTTTCCGAGCTGCCGCAGAGGCTGTGCGCACGGTGCTCGGCTCGGACGGAAATACCCCCGCCGTGGTGCTTACCCTGCAAACCGCCGGTGAGGCATTAAACTTTAACCCCCACCTGCACGGGCTACTCGCCGATGGCACCTTCGATGCCGCGGGGAACTTCGCCCCATTTACCGCCATCGACACCGAGCGCATGGCAGAGCACTTCCGTGACCACGTCCTGGCTGTGCTCGTGACCAGGGGGCTCATCACCGATGGAGTGCCTGCGCAGATACTATCCCAAGAACACTCCGGCTTCGGCGCTTGGGTTGGAGACTCGTTCACGGAGGAAGACCGCACAAGGTTCGTTGCTCGCTATATTCAACGCGGTCCGCTCTCACTGGAGAAGCTCTCCATCACTGACCACATTGTCGCGTACTCCACCAGCGATGGGGTAACTCACGAATTCGATGCGCTCGAGTTCCTGGCGCTACTATCGTGCCAGATCCCTAAAGCCTACGAGTCTCTTACGCGCTACTATGGGTGGTATTCGTGTAGAGCGCGGGGAGAGCGCGCAAAAAGAGACCCAGCACCAGGCGATGCAACAGAGCACGAACCAAACGCCACCTCGTCCGTGAGCTGGACAGCTTGCATGAAGCGCATCTTCGAAATCAATCCCTTGGAGTGTCCACGCTGCAAAGCAACCATGCGCATCATCGCGTTCCTCACCGATGAACCAGAGATTCTCAAAATCGCTGATGCTCTCCAAATACCAAGAGCACAGGCACCGCCCAAAATCCCCCAGGGACCAGAGCTAAAGTTCTTCGATGACCTACCGCAGGATGAGTGTGCCTGATAGCGGGGCCGGGGTGTCGTGTATCCACCTTCAGCCAGTAACCCCCAATATGCCACCTCGGAGCCACCGGACAGGGCGCCCTGCTTCAAAGTGCCGTCCTCCACGCCTGCCAATCCTCAAATCCGGACCCACCAACACTTCAAAAAACTTCTCCCATGCGCTTAACTTCAAGCCTTTTTAACTAAAATCCAGCATGAAAGCCTTAACTCACCAATATTATTCGGAAAGATTGATTTACTTAGACACTTCTCCGGAGGGTTAGAAAGCTTGCCGATGAGGCTGCCGTTCTCAGAGTCGGAGACTACGAGATTGACGTCGCCACTCGAACGTTTCGACATGCCGAGAATGCGGCCGTACTAGCCTCACTGAGCAAGCGAGAGGTCGAAATTCTCGCCTACCTCCATGTATGCCGGCCTCAGCCCGCGACCCGTGCTGATATCCTCAGGAATGTCTGGGGCTACTCGCGAAGCCGTAAGATTGAAACGAGGACCGTGG
>JADYYE010000158.1 GCA_020853815.1 Phycisphaerales bacterium | reverse complement strand
GGAGGACACCTCTGCCGCGCCGCGCGGCTGGTCGAGAGACCACGATCACATCATCGCCATCGGCGCATGATTGGGCGCCGTCGGCGCCAGTGGGCGCGAGTAGGTCAATGCTTGGTTGGGTGAGGGCCCCGGCTGCCGCATCGGGCGCGAAGAGATCCACGCTCCACTCGTCCACGTCGCTGGCGGCAACGTCGGCCGCCGAACACCCGTGCTGCGGCCGGGGTGGTGGTGAGCTTGGCGCCTGCGGCGGAGAGATTGAGACGGCAGGAGCGTGTTGGGGCGCAGCGCTGTGAGGTGAGGCGGGGTGTGGGTGATTTTGCGGGGGCTGATTGCGCGAACGCCCACGGTCGGGGTAGGTTCTGCTGTTCTCGTAGTGCCCGTTGGTGTATCGATCGACGTTCCCGCGCCACCGCCGGCTAATGGCTGGGATGTTGGAGCACCTAACCTCCGCCTCCGCTGACGTGTTCGTGAGGAGTTCGTCGTCAGTGAGACGGTTGGTGACCGGGCCGTTCAAGACTGGTGCGTCGAGGTCTCGGTTGTCGGGCTCTTCTTGGACCGCCACGGCAACCTCTGCCGCAGCCATGAGGCATCCGATCTGGAGCCGATGAGCGAGCACGTGTTCGGGTTTCTGTCCGTCGTCGCGGCTCAGCACCGCCGCGTCCGCAAAATCCGTCAATGCTTTCATAGATTGTTTGTCGAGGCCGCCCATCGCACCTTGAGCAACCACCACCGCGTTGACGTCATCGCGGCCGCTGATCGAGCGAAAGTGCGGTTGACGGAGTTTGTATCTGCGTGCGTCGGTGGCGGCGGCCACGGGGTCCGCGCACTGGTAGCTGGAGTGTGCGATGGGGATCGACCCGACAGCGTAGTCGATGTAAGTGTACAGCTCAGTGGCGTTGCGGCGGTATGCGACATCGCCAGGGCGGTATCCCTCGCGCGCAACTCTCGGGAGCCCGTGTTCGTCGCACCCCGTCTCGATGAGGCAGTTCGGCTCCCCGCCATCCCCGTCCTGCCACGTGTCCCGGAACACATGCACATTCCCAGTGTGGCGTTTGTTGTTGACCACGCGGCATCTCAGGGCGTGTTCTCCGTACTTGTCCAGGGTGCACGACGTCCCCAATGCGTCCGCATCGCGACGGCACTGATTAGGGCAGTCGTAGTCGTCATGGTTGCAGACGGCCACGCCGAGCGCCATGGCAATGCACGTGGATGCGATGGCGTGGTTCTGAATCAGCGTACCGTCTGACCTGTTGGCGCGCGCGAACAGCCAGCCGTTGGCGTGCTTGCCAGACATCTCCGCAAACCGGGACGCCCGCAATGGTGGAAGCACGCTCATCACCAATCGGGCTGTCTCACGATGGACGTTCGCGCTCGCCACATCGGGCCTGTCACGCGCGTTCTTGAGTGCATGGGACCTGTTCACGAGAGCTGCGAAGTACGCCTCTGTCGCTGGCTTCCGCGCCGCCGCCTCCAGCGTCACGGATTTGACGCCGCCTCCACCCATCGATCCTGGGAGTGTTGCCCGCATCCACTCCAATGGGGTTAGGCGATGGCCGTGGCCTCCAAGCGCCCACTGCAGCGCACGACAGTCGTGCTCTTCGACGGCGACGAGCAGGTCGTCGTCAAGTCCTTCGCCGAGCGTGGCGAAGTAGCTGAGCCTCGACCACCCGCCTGCCTTCTGCAGCGCGCAGATAATATGTTGTGGGTGAGGGAAGTGGCGGAAGGAGTCAATGACTCCCGCGATCCGTTCCACCACAGTGGACCACCCGTCGTGTAGTACACGTCGGCGGTGCGGGTGGTCGCGCCCGACCACTGGGCCGCCCATGCACATCAGCATCTCCGTCTCGCTGACGAGGGATGCCAGTTCCTGCGGGAGTTGCTGTGGGGTCGGTGGTAGCGCCGTGCATTTCTCGGTCGAGAGCTGAAGTCCGAGCTGTGCAAGCGCGCTCTTGGTCCTCGCGAACGCCTCCGCTAGCGCCCGATGGTCGGCCGACGCGAGGTATATGTCGTCCTGGAAGGCCAGAATCGACACACCCTCCGCTTCATCGGACACGCGACGCAGGACGTCGGCGACCACAGTGGCGAACAGCAGCGGGGCCATCGGGCACCCCTGCACGACTCCCGTTCTGGTGGTGAAGGAGACGTGGGCGCTGCCGTCGAGCTCGGGGTGTCGGGCGAAGTTGGCGGGGGTGGGGTTGGGGGAGTGCTCGCGTGTGAGGAGGTGTGCGCACCCGCCGTATAGTACACGTGCGAAGTCGCGCACTGTGTCACACGCCGTCCCCTCGATAACATCGAGGACGGCTCGTCTGTCAACGGTGTTGAACGCGTTCCGAACGTCCAACCCGATGACGATCTTGCCATCGCGCGCAGCAGCGGCGACTTCGCGGTGGAGCCGCTCCGTTCCGCGCTCCGAGAGCGCGAACTGGTTGGCCGGCTCGGTGATGTCACGCATCGCTGAAGTGACGACCTTCGCCGCCAACTTGCCACTGACCCGCCGCAGGATCGACCCCATCCCGATCGGTCGGGCGCCTCCGCTCCGCTTCGGGATGAGCACCAAACGCGAGTCGGTCAGGTAGCCGTCGCGGATGTGCCCGGCCAGTGCGAGATCGACGAGCTCGGCAAAGGGCGCGAGGACGCTGTCGTCACCGCATAGCGGCAGCAGAATATCTCTGCGCAGGCCGCACGGCCCGGCTGCAGATCGTTGGCCGAGCTGCTTGATGGCATCTCGCACCACATCCGTCCACCGCTTGCGTGTGCCCTTCTCTGGATCGGGTTGGGTCAGCACGCGCCGCGCTCCGCTATGTCGAGTCATCAGGGGTGCGTCGTGTTGGATGTCCTCGTCGTGGGCTGCGCAGACCGCGAACAGTGCTTCCACCGCTTGGAAGACGTTCGGCGGCGGCGGGCCCGTGGGGTTGTCGATGGAGGTGACCGCCTGGATCCCCTTGCGAACGTTGCCGTTCTCCATCATCGTCGTCGCAGCCGCACGGCGGGCAACGTTCCGATCCCGCGGCAGCCGCTTCGCCCGATAGGCGGTGTCCGCTTCGACCTGCCTGCGCACCATGTCTCGCAGTTCGCCCCACCTGCCAACGACTGCCAGCGGCAGTCGTTTCTCCAGGTTCCCGAGGTGCCCTGGGACAGCAAACAGGAGCGCGCATCCTACGTGGAGCGGAGATCTGTCGACGGATCTCCGACGCTTCACGCGTGACACGGCGTCGCGCAGCCATGTCCCCACCACCGCCTGGATGCCCCTGCGCAGCGTAACACATCGCTTGCGATGCTTCTTCGAGCTCGGCAGACAGTGAATAGTCTGGAGCAGGGGCAGCTCGACATCATCCGGGACGTCGGCGAGGTCGTCAGCCGGAGGATCCGAAGGTGCGGGCGACGACGACCTGGAACTGGCCGGGGGCGAGGCGGGTCTGCCCCCCCCCCTGCCCCGGCTGCCTGGGGTAGGTGGGTCCCCCTGGTTCCCCCCACCATTACCGCCCCCCCCCCCTGCACTTGGAGGTTCGGTACTTTGACTCTGGTGGGGTTGCTGAGGGTGGCACAGATGAGTCGCCAGTAAAT
>JADYYE010000157.1 GCA_020853815.1 Phycisphaerales bacterium | reverse complement strand
CGTTCGACGGGCGTACCGCCGAATGAGCACTGGCGAAGGAACCGCGGCGAATCGCCGGGCCTCACCCGAACCGGGTTGAGCGCCCGCCGCCGAATGGTCCGCCCCGTTGGCCGCCCCGAGCCCCGCGCGATGCGTCGGGCGCGCCGGGAGCGCCGGGTGCGAACCACGGCGCACGCGATCCGCCGCACGCGGACGCTGTTCTTCTTCGTGATCCCCGTGACCACGCCCACCCGAATCCGGGCCGCCGAAAAGCCGACCTCGCGCGATGCGCGACGAGCGGCTGTCGTGCGCCCCCGAACGCGGGCGCTCACCACCACGTAGAAGCTCGCGTCCGCGCGGAAACGAAAGACCGCGAGGAACGCTCCATGTCAAACAACCAGATGATCATCAACTATGTCCCCGGCGATGAGTGCCGTGTCGCCATCGTCGAGGACGGAAAGCTCGAAGAGCTCCACGCCGAACGGTTCGCCAGCGCCTCGCGCGTCGGCAACATCTACGTCGGCAAGGTCACCAACGTCGAGGCCTCCATCCAGGCCGCCTTCATCGACTTCGGCGTGGGTGAGAACGGCTTCCTCCACTACTCCGACCTCCACCCCCGCTATTTCCCGGGCGAGGACGTCGAGGAGACGACCGAGCGCGTCGGGCACAAGACCCCGCGCCGCGAACGCCCGCCCATCCAGCACTGCCTGAAGCGCGGCCAGGAGATCACCGTCCAGGTTCTGAAGGAGGGCGTCGGCACCAAGGGCCCCACCCTCACCAGCTACCTCTCCATCCCCGGGCGCTACCTCGTCATGATGCCCCAGATGGACAAGGTCGGTGTCTCGCGCAAGGTCGAGGACGAGGAGCAGCGCGCCAAGATGCGCCAGATCCTCGATCAGCTCGACCTCCCCGAGGGCTTCGGCTTCATCCTGCGCACCGCGGGCATGGACCGCACCAAGCTCGAGCTCAAGCGCGACCTGGCCTACCTCCAGCGCCTGTGGAAGGACATGGAGCGCCGGCGCGATTCGGGCAGCAAGCCGCGTCTGCTCTATTCCGAGAGCGATCTGCTCGTCCGCGCCCTGCGCGACCTGCTCACCGGCGAGACCCACGAGGTCGTCATCGACCACGAGGTTGCGCTCGACCGCGCCAGCCGCTTCATGAAGATCGTCTCGCCGCGCTCCACCACCAAGCTCCTGCACTTCCCGGGCAAGACGCCCATCTTCCACGCCTTCGGCATCGAGCCGCAGATCGCGCTCATCCACGCCCGCGAGGTTCCGCTCCCCTCGGGCGGGCGCCTGGTCATCGACCAGACCGAGGCCCTGGTCGCGATCGACGTCAACTCCGGCAAGTCGCGTGAATCGCGCGACGCCGAGGAAAACGCCTATCGCACCAACCTCGAGGCCGTCGACGAAATCTGCCGGCAGCTCCGCCTCCGCGACCTGGGCGGCATCGTCGTCAACGACCTGATCGACATGCGCTCGCTCGCCAAGCGCCGCGAGATCGAAACCCGCTTCAAGGAACGCCTCAAGCGCGACAAGGCCCGCACCACCACCGCCAACATCTCACCCTTCGGCATCCTCGAAATGACCCGCCAGCGCATGCGCGGCAGCCACGAGTCCGTCCACTTCGTCGACTGCCCAACCTGCCGCGGGCGCGGCCTCGTGCAGCGCCCCGACTCCGTCGCCTCCGACGCGCTCCGCGAGCTCGCCGCCGTGCTCGATATCGACCGCGTCACCAAGGTCGAGATCGCCGTCGCCCCGCGCGTCGCGGGCGAGCTCCTCTCGTCGCGCCGCCAGCTCCTGGGACGCATCGAGCGATCCAGCGGCAAGCATGTCGACGTCCGCGTCAGCGAGTCCGTGCCCGTCGATCGCGTCTCCTTCTACGCCTACGACGCCGCGGGCGCCGACATCGACCTCACCGCCGTCCAGCACCACAAGAAGCCCAAGGACCTGAAGCCCTGGCAGATGCACGACGGGAGCGAGTGGGCCGACGAAATCCCCGCCACCGTCGAGCAGGAAGCCGACGAAACCCACGAACCCGGCGAGCCCACGCACCCCATCGAGATGGACCTCCCCGATGTCCCCGTCGAGGAGGGCGACGATCGCCCCGTTCTCGCGGGCGAAGACGATCAGCAGGACCGCAACGGGCGCAAGCGACGCCGTCGGCGCGGCGGGCGGGGACGCGGGCGTGGCGGCGAGGGCGACCAGCCCCGCGATCAACGAGATCAACGCGATTCGCGCCGTGACTCGCGCGACCAGCGCGGCGGTGGGCGCGGCCGCGACGGACAGGCACGAGATGGTCAGGCCCGCGACGGGCGCGACCGCCGCGCTTCCGCGGGCGACGACGCCGGACCTCTTCCCTCGTCCCTCGATGCACCGCGCCCCGCGCGGCTCCCCCGAGCCGACGAAGAGCCACGCGTCATCGCGGGTGTCGCGCCCACGCGCGTCCGCCCCGTGCCCACGGCCGGCGATTACGACGACGAATCCACCGTCGCACCCGCCAATCGCGGCTCGCGCTCTGACTCCGGGGCCGACACCGGCGAATCCGGCGTCAACATGGGCGGGAACGAAGGCCACGGCGATTCGCAAATGCAGGGTGATTCCAACCGCGACGACCAGCAAGACCCGCAGGGTCAACCGGGCCAGCCCGGAGAAGGCGGCAAGCGCCGCCGTCGTCGACGCCGCGGCGGACGAGGTCGCAATCGCAACCGCCAGGGCGACGGCGCGATGAACGCCCCCGATGGAGCCGCCGGCTCGCCCGAGCCGCGTGACGACATGGGCGACAACGCGAGCGACAATGCAGGTGCTGTCTCGCGCGATCCGAGCGATGTTCAGCCTCGTGGCCCGCGCGACACGCGCGATACGGCTCCCGCCGAAGATGCCGAGGGCAGCATGGACCCGGGCGGCCAGTCCGCCGACGCGGGCGATGAGAATGCCGATTCCCAAGGTGATCAGACCGCTGAGCAAACCGGCGATCAACAAGGCGAGGGCGGCAAGCGCCGTCGCCGCCGGCGTCGTCGCGGCGGGCGTGGGCGAGGAACCGAAAATCGCGGCGAGAACCGCGGCGAAAACCAGCCCGGCGATCGCGATCAGTCGCAAGGTGACCAGGGCCAAGGCAATCTGCGCGACGGGCGTCAGGGCGGCCAGCGCGGCGAGCATCGCGATGGTCACCGCGATGGTCACCGCCAACCCCGCGCCGAACAGACGCGCCAGACGACTGCCAATCCGCCGGCCTCAACCCCGCCGACCCCGGCCGCGCCGCAGCCCGCGCCCGCCGCCCAGCCGCGGCGTCTCTACGGCTTCAAGCGCAAGCTCTCCCCCAGCGAACTCAACAAGCGCCCCAAGCCCGAATGAGCCAGTAGGCAAAGTGGTCGAGTGGTCGAGTGGTCAAGTGGCAAAGTGGCAAAGTGGCAAAGTGATTGATCCTCCAGGCAGCTCGCGCCTCTTTGCCGCGATCGCCCTCCATCTCCCTCACCGCGCCCTCTGCGACCTCTGCGTTCAATTGCTTTTCTTCACCACTCCCGACTCCCGACTCCCGAGGTATTGTCTTCGTGACTTCGTGACTTCCGCTCTTCTCCGTTTGGCCATTTGGTGATTTGGCCATTTTGCGATTTTCTCCCATGCCTCCCCGCCGCATCATCATCCTCGGCTCCACCGGCTCGATCGGCACCAGCACCCTCGGCGTTGTCGCGCACCTCAACCACCTCCACGCGCGGGGCGAGTATCCCGACCGCTTCGACGTCGTCGGCCTGGCCGCCGGGCAGAACCACCAACTCCTCGCCCAGCAGGCCGCCCGCTTCAACTGCTCCAACACCGCCTGCTCGCGCTCCGACTCTTCCGCCACGTTCCGAGGCCCGACCGCCGCCTTTGATCTCGTCCGCGCCGTCGATTGCGACCTTGTCATGGCGGCGATCGTCGGCTCCGCCGGCCTGCCCGCGACGCTCGCCGCCGTCGAGCTCGGGCGCGACGTCGCACTGGCCAATAAGGAAACGCTCGTCGCCGCCGGCGCGCTCGTCATACCCGCCGCCGTCCGCTCCGGCTCGCGCCTGCTCCCGGTGGATAGCGAACACTCCGGCGTGTGGCAGGCCCTGATGGGCATCAAGCCCACGCCTCTCGCCCCGCCTCTCAAGGCTCCCGACGCCGTTCGCCGCGTCACGCTCACCGCCTCGGGCGGCCCGTTCCGAACCTGGTCGCCCGAGCAGATCCGCCGCGCGACCCGCGAAGAGGCCCTGCGCCATCCCACCTGGACCATGGGCGCCAAGGTCACGATCGACTCCGCGTCGCTCATGAACAAGGCCCTCGAACTCATCGAGGCCCACTGGCTCTTTGAGCTCCCACCCGAAAAACTCGGCGCGGTCATCCATCCCCAGTCGATCGTCCACGCGATCGTGGAGCTGAACGACGCAAGCGTGCTGGCGCAGCTCGCCTGCCCGGACATGCGCACGCCCATCCAGGCCGCTCTGACGTTTCCGCGCCGCGCCGAGGGTGCCGCCCCTCGCCTCGACCTCGCGTCGCTCTCTCGCCTGGAGTTCGAAACGCCCGACCCCGCGCGATTCCCCGCACTGGCGCTGGCCGACCTCGTGATGCACCGCGGCGAGTCCTCCGGCGCGATCCTCAACGCCGCCAACGAAGAGGCCGTCGCCGCCTTCCTCGACCCCGCCCGCGACCTGGCCTTCCACCGCATCCCGGAATTGGCGCGCGAGGCGCTGGAAACGCTCCCGATCGGTCCCCTGCGCGACCTTTCCGACCTTGCCGAGGCCGAATCGCTCGCCCGCGACCTGATCCGCCGCCGCGCCGCGGGCGTGCATGTGGGTGTACGCTAGTTCCGCGTGTCCACCACCTCGCCCGCCTACCAAGCCGCGTTCCGCCTGTACGAGCAGGGCCAATTCGCCCAGGCGGAGGTCTCTCTGCGCAGCGCGATCCAGCGCTCGCCCAAGGACGCCGACCTCGCCGCGCTCATGGGCGCGGTTTTGCGTGACCTCGGCCAGGCCGAGCGCGCGATCCACTTCTGCCAGCGTGCCGTCACGCTCGACCCCTCGCGTTCCGTCTACCACACCAATCTCGGCGAGACGCTGCTCAACTTCGACCTCACCGGTCGCGCCGAGCACGCGCTCCGCGAGGCCATCCGTGTCAACCCGTCCGAATACGCCGCCCGCAACCTGCTCGCGATGGCGCTCATCAAGCGGCACGCCACCAGCGAGGCCCTCGCGCTCCTCGAGCGGGCGATCCCGCTCCGCCCCGAGCTCTCCGAGGCGCTCACCAACGCCGCACTCCTGCTCTGCGACATGGCCCGGGCCGGCGACGCCCTCGCGCTCCTCCGCGCCCGCCGCGCCGAAGCGCCCGACGACGCGATGATCGATCGGACCATCGCCGACGTGCTCAACTACGCCGACGCCGATCGCGCCGAGTCGTTCGACGCCCACGTCCGCTACGCCCGGGCGCTCGATGCCTCCACGCTCGCCGATCGTGCCGCGCTGGGCCCCCCGCCGCCCGCGCGCGACCCGGAAAAGGTCCTCAACATCGCCTTCCTTTCACCCGATTTTCGCGAGCACTCCGTCGCCTTCTTCATCGAGGGACTCTTCAAGCATCTCGATCGCTCCCGCGCCCGCGTCATCGCCCTCGACGCCGGCGGCAGCGCCGACCGCACCACCACGCGCCTCCGCGCCCTCTGCGACGAACACCACGACGCCGCCTTACTCCCGGATCTCGAGCTCGCACGACTCGTTCGCGCGCGGAAAGTCGACATCCTCATCGACCTGGCGGGCCTCACCCACAAGAACCGCCTGCGCGCCATGGCCCTCCGCGCCGCGCCGCTGCAATGCACCTACCTCGGCTATCCCAACACCACCGGCGTCTCCGCCATCGACTCCCGCCTCGTCGACGACGTCACCGACCCCGCGGCCCAATCAGAGTCCTTCTGCACCGAGCGCCTCGTCCGCCTCACGTCTCCCGCCGAAATGCAGCCCGCCGGCATGCACGCCTACACGCCGCCCTCCGACCTCCCGCCCGTCTCGCCACTCCCCGACGGCCCGCCGGTCCTGGGCTCGTTTAACATGCTCTCCAAGGTCTCGCCGCGCACCCTCGACACCTGGGCCGCCGTGCTCCGCCGCATCGAAGACGCCACGCTCGTGCTCAAGGCCAAGGCCCTCGCCGACGAATCCGTCCGCGCGTTCATCACGCGCCAGTTCCACGCCCGCGGCATCAACCCCGCGCGCCTCACGCTGCTCGGCCCCACGCCCACCATCGCCGAGCACCTCGCCATCTATTCGCGCCTCTGGCTCGCGCTGGACACGATGCCATACAACGGCGTGACCACCACCTGCGAATCGCTCGTCATGGGCGTCCCCGTCGTCACGCTCCCGGGCACGCGACACGCCGAACGCACCGCCGCCAGCATCCTCACCTCCGCGCGACACCCCGAGTGGATCGCCCGCAGCGCCGATGAATACGCCGACATTGCGGCACGCCTGGTCGCCGATCGCCAGTCGCTGGCGCACACCCGCGCATCCCTCCGCGATCAGGTGCTCGCGTCCCCGCTCTGCGACGCCGCCGGCCACGCCCGCCGCTTTGAGTCCGCGCTCCGCGCGCTCTGGCGCGAGGCGTGCAGCACGGGAAGCACGTGAAAACACGCCGCCCTCCCATCGCGCCCGCCTTCCTCTTCCTCCTCACCATCGCCTTCATTGCCTTCCCGCTCGCTCGCTCGCTCTGGCTCGGCCTTTCCGGCCTCGTCCGCGATCCCGGCCCGCACGCCTCGTCACTCCCCACCATCATCGACGCCGAGACACTCTCGCGCACCATCGCCATCGCGCTCTTCGTGGGCCTGTTTTCCTCGCTCCTGGCCTGGCCCGTCGCGTTCTTCTGCCGCGCCCGCCCCATCCTTCACTGGTCCCTCATCCCCCTGGCCATGCCCTCGTATCTCGCCTACGCCGGCTGGGGACTCCTCCGCGCGCCGGGCACCGCGCTCGGCACGTTCATCGAGCAACTCGTGCAACGCGGCCTGCCTTCCCTCCCCTTCATCGTCGGCCAATCACTCGCCATTCTCGGCGTCATCCTCTGGTCCACGCCCATCGCGCTCCTGGTCCTCGCGCCCGCCGCACGCCGCATCGATGACGCCACCCTCGACCTCCTCACCCTCGAATCAACCTCGCGCCTCGCCCGCGCCCGTTCGCTGGCCCGTATCACGCTCCGCCCCTTCGCGCTCGCCGCGATCATCGTCGCGCTGCTCACCCTCGGCTCGAATCTGCCTCTGCACCTCGCGCAGGTGCGCACCTATTCCATCAATATCTGGCAGGCCCTGGACCTCGCCGGGCCCGACCAGGCCTGGCGCGTCTGGGGCGCCGCGTCGCCGCTGCTGGTGATCGCGATCGCCGCCGGCTGGCTTCTTTCGGGGCGTCTCTTCACGCCCGACACTCCGCCGCCCCAGGTCACGCCACGCCCCGCGCCCTTCGGCCGCCTTGCCGCGATACTCCTGCTGGCCCTCGCCGTCCTCGCCCCGCTCGCCCTCTTTCTCACCAACATCCAGCGTGCGGCCTCGATCACCACCTTCTTCCGCTCGGCCTCCGACGCCTTTACGACCAGCGCCGCCCTCTCACTCATCGTCGCGCTCGCGTCGGCCTGCATCACGCTCATCGTCTGGCGCGCCGCCGCATCCGATTCGCCCGCCGCGCGAACGCTCGCCTCGCTCTCCACGCGCCTTCTGCTCATCAGTGCGCTCACGCCCGGCGTGCTCGTGGGCTCCTCCCTCGCCCAGACCTGGGGCCGTTTGTCCACCAGCGGCACGACCGACCTGGCGCTCCTGGCGATCGCGCACCTTGCCCGTTTCGCCGGGCTCTCCGCCGCGATGGGCGCGCTCATCGCCCGCGCCGAGCCGCGCGACGCCCGCGCCATGCGCCTGCTCGACGGCGCCGACCACGGCCGGGGCTGGCTCGCCGCCGCCCTCCGCCCCGAACTCGGCTGGCTCATCGCCTCCGCCGCCCTCGCCGCCGCCCTCTCGCTCCACGAGATCGAGGCCGCCGTCATCCTCATGCCGCCCGGCGACCTCCTTCCGCGGCGCGTGCTGGCTCTCCTCCACTACGCCCGCGACGAGGAACTCTGCATCGCCGGCGCGTCGATCACCCTCGCCGCCCTCGCCCTGGCCGCCATCGCCTCCCTCGCCGCTCGGCGCCGGATGTAATCTCGGCGTCCGCGCATCCGTGGGTGCGTGGTCTGATTCCGATTCCCTTCGGATCGTGCGCGTGGAGACCGGGAGGGAGCCCACGCGGAGCGTGGGGGTATCCCAGAAGAGACCGTTATCGAATCGACCCTTTGCCTGTACCGCGTCACTGCCTGTCAGCGTCTCAATGTGGCCAGCCGAAGGATTCCCGGAGCGTAGCGATTCATCGCGCCGCGGCGCATGGCCCTTGCTCGCGCGTCGGGCTCGTCGGGGCCTTGGTGTTCACACATTGAACAGGAAGTGGCAGACGTCCGCGTCGTGCATGACGTAGTCCTTGCCCTCGATGCGCATCTTTCCCGCTTCCTTGATCGCCTTTTCCGTCTTGAACTTTTCAAGATCGGCGACGGTGTAGATCTCGGCGCGGATGAAGCCGCGCTCGAAGTCGGTGTGGATCACGCCCGCGGCCTGCGGGGCCGTCGAGCCGATCGGCACCGTCCACGCGCGGATCTCCTTCGGGCCCGCGGTGTAGTACGACTGCAGGCCCAGCAGGTGATACGCCTGACGCGCCAGGCGCGCCAGCGCCGGCTCGGTCATGCCCATCGATTGCAGCATCTCCAGGCGGTCGGCGTCGGAGAGCTCGGCCAGCTCGCTCTCGATCTTGGCGCACACCGCGACGCACTCGCTGCCCTCCTTGGCGGCGTGCTCGCGAACGCGCTGGGCCAGCGGGCCCACGCCGTTGACGTCGTCCTCGTCGACGTTCAGCACGTAGAGCACCTTCTTGGACGTGATGAGCGAGAGGCTCTTCATCACCCTGGTCTCTTCGGGATCATCGACTTTGAGCGAGCGTGCGGGCTTGCCGGCGTTCAGCACGGGCTCGAGCTTCTTGAGGAGGTGGAATCGGGCGATGTTCTCCTTCTCGCCGCTCTTGGCCGCCCGCTCGGCCTTGCCGACCGAGCCGCTGACGGTCTCGAGGTCGGCGAGCACCAGCTCGGTGTTGATGATCTCGATGTCGCGGAGGGGATCGACGGTGCCCTCGACGTGGGTGATGTCCTCGCCGCCCGGCGCCTTGGTGAAGCAGCGGACGACCTGGAGGATCGCGTCGACCTCGCGGATGTGCGAGAGGAACTTGTTGCCCAGGCCCGCGCCCTCGCTGGCGCCCTTGACGATGCCGGCGATGTCGACCAGGCGCAGCATCGCGGGCACGATCTTCTGCGATTCGATGTGCTTGCGGATGACTTCGAGGCGATCGTCGGGGATCGGGACCACGCCGACGTTTGGCTCGATGGTGGCGAAGGGATAGTTGGCGGCCAGCGCG
Source organism: Phycisphaerales bacterium (assembly GCA_020853815.1). Lineage (GTDB taxonomy): Bacteria > Planctomycetota > Phycisphaerae > Phycisphaerales > UBA1924 > JABWBC01. The sequence continues at coordinate 35,486 of JADYYE010000157.1, read as the reverse complement.
CCGGCCTTGGTCAACGCGTTGAAGAGGGTGGACTTGCCGACATTCGGCAGGCCGACGATTCCGGCTTCCATCGAGAGGCTCCTGGAGGTAGGGGGAACATGGTAGGAGGGAGAGAAGCGCCCAAATGGCCAAAGGGCGAATGGGAACCTCTGAGTACTTGGTGGCCCGCCTCTCCGAGGCGGTTTTTCAGCCCACTGGAGGCGGACCTCGCGGCTGAACTCGAATTGTTCAGAGGTTCCAATGGGCAAATCGCGGGCAGTACGAAGCGGGCTTTGGTCGCCGAGCGAGGTCATGGAGCGACGATGACGCCGTGGTCGTTGCACGCTCTTGGGAAGCGCGACGTATCGCCCTCCCCGACGGTCGGGCGACTGACGGAAGAGACGAGGAGACGGCGTGGCGATGGCCTGCTTCGACGCACGAATGAATAGCCCCGGGCGCAGAACCCGGGGCGTTGTGTTGAGTGATCGGGAGCGTGAAGGTCGAGCGGATCAGGCGCGGCGGCGACGGGCGAGGCCCGCGAGCGCGGCGATGCCGGCGAGGGCGGCCGAGCCCGGCGCGGGAACCTCGGTGATGACGCGCATGTAGTCGCCCGGGGCTTCGATGGCGAAGTGGAACTCGATCCACTTGCGGTCGGCGGAGATGCGGAACCAGTCGGAGGAGAACTCCAGGCCGCGGCTTTCGACCTTGTCGGGATAGATCGTGGACGCGCCGAGGTAGTCGGAGCGATCGAGGCGGCCGGTGAGGTTCTGCCCGTTGTCGCCGCGGCAGACCACGGCGATGATGTTGTCGGCGAAGCGAATGGCGCCGGTGGCGGCGGCGGCGGTGCTTCCGGGCGAATCGAAGTGGACGTAATGGCTGGAGATCGCGGCGCCCGCGCCGATCTCGAAGGTGCCGAGGTCGGCTTCCTGGTCGTACAGGCCGGGGCTGGTGGCGTCGACGATCAGGCCGGCGCTGAGCGTGAGGTTCTGCGACTCGTTCCAGGTGCGGACCCAATCGGAACTGGTGAGCACGTTGAGGCGGGCGTCGGCGGGGGCGGCGATCAATTGCACGTCGCCGGCGACGCCGGTGATGGTGGCGCTTGCGATCGAGGTGACAAGGGCCGAGGCGGCGAACGCGAGGACAGCGGAACGGTGCATGGTGTCTCTCCTGTGATGGACCGGGCGAGAGAGGCAACCACGCCGCGAACACCGCGGCATTGCGAGCGCGGCGATCGCGCCACGCGCGCACGTTTCACAAAGACACGGGCTCCCTCTCCCTTCGCGCGGGCGGCGGAAGCCCGGCGCGATGGACTTCATCAGTCTGCCGAGCCCAACGGGTCGGATCAAGCGGTATTGCGGGGCGGAACCGCGAAGTTGTGGGCGATTCGTGCCCGGGGCGAGGGCGGACGGAGCCTGATCGGCGGCTTATCGGGCCGAGGGGCGCCAGCGCTGGGCGATGGGGACGCGCCGGCCCGGGCCGAACGCGACGCTCGTGATCTTCAGGCCCGTGGCGGCCTGGGTGCGCTTGTACTCGGCGAGGTCGATCATGCGGGTGACGCGATCGACGAGGGCGGCGTCGAAGCCGGCCTCGCGGACGATGCGGGCGGGGTGCTGGCGGCGCTCCACATACCGATCGATGATCTCGTCGAGAACGTCGTAGGGCGGGAGCGAGTCCTGGTCGGTCTGGTCGGGGCGAAGCTCGGCCGAGGGTGGTTTGGTGATTGAACGCTCGGGGATCGGCGGGGTGGTGAAGCCGAGCTTTGCGAAGTTGTCATTGATGAAGCGTGAGAGACGGTAGACGAGCTGCTTGGAGACATCGGAGAGGACGGCCAAACCGCCGTTCATGTCGCCGTAGAGGGTGCAGTAGCCGACGGCCAGTTCTGATTTGTTGCCGGTGGTGAGGACGAGGGAGCCGGAGCGGTTGGAGAGGGCCATGAGGACCACGCCGCGCAGGCGCGATTGGAGATTTTCTTCGGCCAGATCGGGGAGGGACGCGCCGAGCGAGGGCTGGTTGATGGCACGGAAGGCGTGATCGAGCGGTGGGCGCATGGCCTCGAACGCGGAGTTGATCTGGACGATCTCGAAGCGAACGCCGAGATTGGCGGCGAGTCGGCGTGCGTCCTCGACGGAGTGGTCGGAGGAGAAGGGGCCGGGCAGGCCGACGCCAAGCACGTTGGCGGGCCCGAGGGCGGCGGATGCGATGCAGGCGGTCAGGGCGGAATCGATGCCGCCCGAGAGACCCAGGAGCACGGACTTGAAGCCTGTTTTCCTGCAGTAATCCGCGACGCCGCGACGGAGCGCGTGGAAGGCGAGTTCTTCTGGAGCGCCGAGGGCGGGATCGGTGACGGGCATGGCATGTGTTGAGGGCGATGCGGTTGGTGCGGCACAGGTATCGAGGTCGATGACGAGCAGTTCGCTCTCGAACCCCCGCGCGGCGGCGACGAGCGAGCCGGCGGGGTCGATGACGCAGGAGTGCCCGTCGAAGACGAGGTCGTCATTGCCGCCGACCTGGTTGACGCTCGCGACGTGGACGCGATGGTTGGTCGCGTGGCGGCGGAGGATGTCGCGGTGGCGCGCGGATTTTCCGAGCACGAACGGGCTGGCGGAGGGGTTGATGATGACGCGGGCGCCGGAGCGGATGAGGTCGGCGACGGGATCGGGCGCGTCGAGGTAGCGGGAGGAAAAGCCGGCGTCCTCGCCGCGCCAGAGGTCCTCGCAGATGGAGAGGCCGACGCGGGAGGTGCGGCCCGCGGGGCCGACGTCGACCACGCAGGCGCGCGAGCCGGGCACGAAATAGCGGTCTTCGTCGAAGACGTCGTAGGTGGGGAGGAGGCGTTTGTCATAGCGGGCGATGATCGCGCCCGCGCGGAGAACCACGAGCGAGTTGGTGATGCCCGGGCCCGAGTCGCACGAAAGCGGCAAGCCGACGACGGCCGCGAACTCCTGCGGGAGTTGGCGTGCGAGTGATTCCGCGAGGGACTTGGCTTGGGCGAGGGCCTCGTCGAGAAAGCCCTCGTGCATCAGCAAGTCTTTGGGCGGATAGCCGGTGAGGCAGAGCTCGGGGCAGACGAGGAGATCTGCGTTCTGGCACTTGAGGGCGGCGTCGAGCACGAGGGCCGCGTTGCCTTTGATGTCACCGATGGTCGGATTGATCTGGGCCAGGGCGAGCTTCATCGGGCGATGGTAGGGGTGTGGAACTTGGCTGATTTTCTGGGAGCGGAGACGCGTGCGGCGAGCGCTGAGAGCGGAGCAGGCGATCGGGGCGTAGATAGATCAGGCCCAGCGCGGCGCACGCGGTGTTGGTGATGAGTTCTGACGCGCCGACGATGAGCACGGCGGCGGCGAACCAGGACGTGTCCTCGCCCGAAGAAGCCACGAGCGGGAGGAGCCACGCGGTGCCGCCCTCGCGCGTGCCCAACATCCCGGCGGGGCTGAAGACGCCGATGAGGAAGAAGGCCAGGGCGGCCAGGAGCGCGCGATCGGCGGAGAGCGAGTGTCCGATGACCGAGGCCGCGAGCATGAAACGGGCGGCTTGGAGGGAGAGGTCGATGACGCGCCATGCGAGCGTGGCGGAGAAAGCATGGGGCGAGGCGAGCATGTCGGCGCCCGCGATCGCGTGGCGCACGGGCGTCTGCGCGAAGGGTCGCGCGGAGAGGCCGAGCGTGAGCATGGAGAAGAGGCGGGTGGCGCGGGAGCGTCCGGCGTCCCCCGAGGCGAACCGCGCGAGCAGGTGCAGCGCCGCGGCCGCGACGAGCACGCCGAGGGGCGAGAGCGTGATCCAGATTGTGTCGACGGTGGGGCGGAGGAGAGAGACCGCGATGAGCGGGCCGCAGACGCTGAGCATGACGAGGGCGAGGGCGACGAACCACGCGCCGATGGTGAAGACGGGGACGGCGTCGCGGCGGTTGTGGATGAGCACGCGGGTGATGGCGCCGAGCTTGAAAGGGAGATAGTTGAGCCAGGTGCAGAGGGAGTTGATGGCGAGGATGTCCGGGACTTTCAAGCGATGGACGGGGGAGAGGAGCGAGCGGAACGAGAGGGCGTTGACGGCGAGCGACGCGAGGGAAAGCGCGATGAGGCCGGCGAGCTGGGTGGGCGAGGCGTCGCCGAGCCGTTCGAGCTTGTCACGGTTCTCGGGTCGCAGGGCTTCACGCACGCACCACGCGAGCATGGCGAGACCGGCGGCGAATCCCGCGAGCTGCAGGATGATGGAGAGCGGGCCGCGACGGTTCGGTAGGAGACTCACGGCGTGGCGCCTCGATCGGACGTGCGCGTGGCGTTTGAGGGAGTCTCGAGGGTGTTCGGCGCGGCGGCGTCGGAGGGCGCGAGCGTGCTGGGAGGAGGTTCGTCCGGCGGGAGTTCGCTGGGCGGTGGCGGTGGTGGCACGCGCAGCTTGTAGAGCGCGCGTCCCTGCTCGGGCCAGGCGTGGATAATCGAGCCCCAGGATACGACGAGCTTGTTGGCGTTTTCGCGCGTGACGCTCGGCTCGGCGAAGCCACTGCGTACGAGGCGGTCGAGCTCGCCGAAGTTGATGAGGACGTAGTCGATTCTCTGGGCTCGGAGGTAGCGGGCCCAGCCGGTGGCGTCGCTTCCGTAACGATCGATAGCGGCGGTGAGGGGCGAGGCGTCGTAGGTCGTGTTGTAGTCGACGTTGCCGCCGAGATAGAACGGCGTGGCGTCGCCCAGGAGCCAGAGGCGGGCGTCGTGGGGGAGCGTGAGGTTGATGAAGGCTTCGGGCGGGATCTGGTCCAGGACTTGCTCGCGCTCGGTCTGCGGCAGGTTGGGGAGTTGATTGCGGAGAGATTCGCCGGTGAATGCTCCGGCGCCGATGACCAGGGCGGTGTTGGGATGGCCGGCGCGTTCTTGCGTGAAGAGATACGCGCTCCAGCCGGCGTGCCCGAGGGCGATGAGCGCGGCGAGGGAGACGACAACGCGCAGGCCGCGGTCGCGGTTTGGGCCGCGTGAGAGCGAATCGGCGAGCACGACGATCGCGAGCACGGCGACGGGCACGAGGGGGAGGAGGAATCGTGACTGGACGTGCGTGAAGAAGAGCCACGCGATGAGCTGGGCGGCCAGCGAGAGGGCGAGTACGACCGCCCAGCGTTTCGACTTCGCGAGAGCGCCGCGGAGTGTGGCGAGCAGTGCCGTGAGCGCCACGAGAGCGACGGGGAAGAGCAGCGCGAATTGAGGATGGAGCAGGCCGCGATGGCGAGCGCCAGCGGGGTCGGAAGGGTCGGGGAGGATCGTGAGAGCGAGGCGATTCCCGAGGGAGCCGGAGAACTGGTGCGAGCGGGCGAAGCGATCGAGCTGTTCCTGGGTCCAATGGGCGCTGGTGAAGAAATCGGCGAGCGCCGGGAAGACCGGATTTCCCGCGGCGTTGAAGTTGCGGGCCATCCACGGGAGGAGCGAGATCGCGCCGACGATCGCGCCCACGAGCAACGCGGCGGGCCAACGCTTCCATGGCGTGAACGCCAGAAGCGTGATCCCCGCAGCGGGGGCGGCGAGCATGATCGCGGTGGGCTTCACGCTGACCGCGATGCCCACCAGCCAGGCGCAGAGCGCGGCACGCTTCAGAGAGCCGTCGGCGTTGTCCGCGGCGCATGAGATCGCGCCGATCATGAGCAGGAGCATGGGCATTTCGTTGTAGGCCAGCGAGCCCACGACGATCACCCACGGGATCGAGATGAGCAGTGGACCGGCGAGCGCGGCGCCCGCGGGCGCGATACGGCGGGCCAGCGCGGTCAGGGCGCGGGCGCACCAGACCGCGATCCCCGCGTGAAGCAGCTGGCAGGCGACGGCTCCCTGCGCGATGCCGGCGGCGAGGCCAAACGCGTGCGAGGAAGCGGTGGGGGCGGCGGGCGCACCGGTCAGCGCGGCGATCAGGAGAAACGCGGACTCCATGTAGCTGGGCAGGAAGGAATAGACGTTGTGGTCGAGGGGCGCGAGCTTGCCCTGGCGCAGCCATTCCTGCGGAAGCTGCAGATGGTAGGAGAGCGCGTCGTAACCCCCGAACTCGCTGGACCACAGCCAGCCCGGCGGCGAGAGAGCCGCGACGATCAGCACGGCCGACGCGATGACAAACGAAGCTCGCAGCGAGAGCGACACCCAGCGCGGGAGCAGGACCTCGCCCGTGGGCGGCGCTTCGGGTGGGTGCCTCAACGCGCGGACGCGATCGGCGACGAAAACGCAAAGTCCGATGCCCACGAGCAGGAGCGCGACGAGCTGGCGCGACGGGCCCGCGGACAGCCCCAGCCACGCGAGCGCGTGGGAGGCGGTGAGAAAGATCGACAGGCCGAAGATCGGCTCGACCTCGCGCGCGGTGGCGCGCAGGAGCGGGCGGGCCAGCACGCCGTAGCCCGCGGCCGCGGCGAGGATGGCGAGAGCGGGCCAGGCGGCGCGAGGAAGGATCTCGGCGACCGCCAGGAAGGCGTTGCTCGCCCCGGTGCTGCTGGCACCGACGGCCGCAAGCGCGAAGACGAGCGCGAGGGTGGCGAGCGCTGGGACGCCGAAGGTGGCGATGGCCCGGGATGCTGGCGAGGGTTCGGGCCGCGTGGGTGTTTCGGTGCTCATGCGCGAGGGATTCTCAGGGCGGGAACGAACGTCACGGCCCGGTTAGGATACAGGCATGGCGGGGACCGCGGCGAGTTCCGTGATCGGGGCGGGCGGGGAGCTCGAGATCATCGAGCCCCTGTGCGCGGTCTTTCGGCGGAAGCTTAAGAGCGAGGGGCTGAAGTACACCCCCGAGCGGGCCCAGGTGCTCGACACCGTGATGCGTCAGGACGGCGTGTTCGAGGCCGACACGATCCTGAAACTGCTCAAGGGCGGAAAGGTGCGCGTGTCGAAGGCGACGGTGTATCGAACGATCCGCCTGCTGCAGGAGGCGGGGATTCTGCAGCGGGTGCTGTTTGATGATGACCCGGAGCAGTCGCACTTTCAGCTTGTGTACGGGCAGCGGCCGCATGACCTGTTGATCCGTGTGGACACGCGCGAGGCGGTGACGATCCAGGTGCCGGAGTTGATCGAGTTGCGGGACAGGCTGTGCGCGAAGCTGGGGTTGTCGCCGGTCGGGCACCGCCTGCAGATCTTCGCCAAGGCCAAGGGCGGCTGAGGCGGGGAGCGGTGCTCGGTGTTTGCCGCGTGGACGGCCCGCCTCTCCGAGGCGGGTCGACGAGCAGGAGATGCCGTCATGGGGCGATTCGACGCTCAACCCGGGCCCCGTTCTTGAATTCGCATGGCGGTTTCCGATGGAATCTCGGGCATGTGGTGCAACAATTCGGGGGTGTGAATTCGGCTGTTTCGGGATCGAGATGGGGGCGTGATTCGGACGGAGCCCCGCGCGATCCGGCCCGCCTCGGAGAGGCGGGCCACCAGGAGCCCCGATTCTTCGCATTCCGGCCGCTCGCGGAGTTGACCATGAAGACCAAGGTGTTTCAGACCGCCCCAAGCTGCTTCGCCGACCTGGCCGCCATGGGTGTGCTCCGGGACGGGATGACCGTCATGGTCGGCGGCTTTGGTCTCTGCGGACTTCCCGAGCAGCTCATCATCGCGCTCCGCGACAGCGGCGTGAAGAGCCTCACCTGCATCAGCAACAACGCGGGCGTTGACGATTGGGGACTCGGCCTGCTGCTCCAGACGCGCCAAATCAAGAAGATGATCTCCAGCTACGTGGGCGAGAACGCGACGTTTGAGAAGCAGTTCCTGGGCGGCGAGCTGGAGATCGAGTTCAACCCGCAAGGCACTCTGGCGGAGCGGATCCGCGCCGGCGGCGCGGGCATCCCCGCGTTCTACACCGCGACCGGCGTGGGCACCATCGTGGCCGAGGGCAAGGAAGTGCGCGAGTTCTACCTGCCCGGCGACGACACGAAGAATCACAACCGCGGCGGCGAAGTCATCGGCGCGAGCAAGCGCGAGTACGTGATGGAGACCGGGCTCTTCGCGGACCTGGCGCTCGTCAAGGCGTGGAAGGCTGATACGTTTGGAAACCTCGTTTTCCGGCGCACGGCCCGAAACTTCAACCCGATGATGGCGACGGCGGCCAAGTTCGTGATCGCCGAGGTCGAAGAGATCGTGGAGGTGGGGCAGCTCGACCCCGACCAAGTCCACACGCCGGGGAGCTACATCGATCGCGTCGTCAAGACGGTGTCGGTGAAGCGGATCGAGCAGCGGACGGTGAGCAAGGAGTGACGATCGCCCGCGCCGAGTGCAATCTTCGCGGCGGGGATCGCGCGGTCCAGCGTTTCCGATCAGTCATGGGCGTGTAACAAGCTTGCAGAGCGAAGCGGCAAGCCCGCGTCGGTCCGGTAGGCTGTCATCATGAATTCCGCCGCCCTCCGCGTGGTTTGGTTGATCCCGTGGTATGTCGCGCTGGCCGCCGCGGGGTGCGCGCCGCACAAGGCCGCGCCCGAGTCCCGCGTGGAGTCCGCGTCATCCGTCGAGGGGGCCGGTCCTTCGGTGTCGATCGCGCGTGCTTCCGCAGAGACTGCATGGACGCTGGCGCCCGTTCGATCGGGCGGGTTCTCGATTGCATTGCAGCGCATCGAGGTCCGGCGCGTGATCTCGTTCGCCAGCGCTCCCAACCGCCCCGAGGGGTGGTCGCTGCAATCGAGCTTGTCGATCGGCGAGCCCAGCGCGGGCTTGCTGTTCAGGCCACGCGGATATGTCCGTTTGGTACGCCTGCAGGGCGACGACGGGCGAGACTATCTGCCGGCTCCGGTTCCCGCGGGCCTCAATCCCGCCCGGGTGTACGAGCTGACTTTCAAACCAAGCGGCGATGCTTCGGGGGGCCTGCTGAATGATCAGCGTGACTGGCACCACAACGTCGATTGCTTCGTGCGCACGCCGGGACTGCCGCGGATGCTCCGCTCTTTCACCGGCGAACTGGTGATCGATGTGGTTGAAGTCATTTCGTGGAGGGAGCTTTCGCTCGAAGTCGGCCACGCAACCGAGGTTGAGCCGGGGCTGACATTCGAGCTTCCCCGGCAGCCCGAGGGGCGGGCGCACCGTGTTCAGCTCGCGGTCCGGCTTCGGCGAGAAGCGCCGGCGTCCGCCGAGATATCGGGGCCACCTCTCTTGCCATTCGTCAACGCGGTCGAGGAATGGCGCGACGGCCGGTGGCGCGCGTTACAGATCGGCATGCTGAACCCCAGCGCCGATCAATCAGAGCTTGGTACGATCATCAACATCTCGCCGATCAATGGATCTCAGCGGTTTCGGGCCCAGATCGTGACAAGGACGCGAGAAGTGCGGCTGCCCTTCGAGTTCGTCAATGTGCCGATCTTGGCGAACGAACCCGCGCCGTAGCGCCCACATGCGACTCGTTGGCGTCCGTCCCTACTTCGGCTCCACGATTGCGCCCTCGAGCGGCTTGCCCGCGCGGGGTTCCTGCTTGCACCAGTCGTGGCCCAGGGCCCAGGCGAGCGTGGCCGCGACCTGTGATTGCGCCACCATCTCGTGATCGCCGACGACGCCGGTCGGCGGCGTGTCGGGGCCCATGACGGCGACCCACCACTGGTCCGAGCCGGGGTGCGTCTTGCCGTGGTTGCTCCAATCGTCGGGCGACTTGGTGTTGTCGCCGCGTCCGTGGTCGCAGGTGAAGATGATGGTGGTCTGGTCCTTGTATTGCGGGTCTTTCTGGAGCATCTCCCAGAGTTCTTTCCAGTACTGGTCGGTGCGGCGGGCGGCGTCGAGGTACTTCTCGTAGTCGGTCTCGTGGGCCCATTCGTCGGTCTCGCCCTGGCCGAAGAACAGCACGCGCGGGCGATTGACCTCGACCCATTCCATCATCACGTGAAACGCCATGGAATCGAAGTGCGAGCCGCCCCAGCGCCGCGGCGTCTCGGCCCGCAGGCGGTTGATGAACTCGATCCGCGGCGTGATGCGACCGAACTTGCACGGCTGGATGCCGTCGTCGACCGGCAGCTTGCTCCGCTCGACGTTGAAGATCCACGGGAAGAGGTCCCAGGTGGTAAAGGCGGCGACGCGCCCGTTGTAATCTTTCATGGAGTTGAGCCACTCAAAGACGGTGACGTGCGGGTTCATGATCCGCTTGTTGTCCTTGATCAGGGGCTCGGGGAAACCGCAGAAGGTTTCGAGGTAGCCGGGATACGAGACCGAGTATTCGTTGGCGACGCGCCCCGGCGCGTTGCGGGTGCGATCGCCAAAGACGATCCCGTCTTTGGCGACGACCGACCAGAAGAAGGGCATGAGCGTCTCGCGGCGATCCTCCGGCGTCGCGCGCCAGTAGTTGGCTCGAACGCTCGCGTCGTTCTTGACGCCGCCGGCGGCCTCGGTGAAGAGGGATTCATCGGCGCCGGTGAAGAGTTCCTGCCAGCGCAGGCCGTCGATGATGCAGAGGATGACGTTGCGCGTCTTGCGAGCGGGCGGCTCGGCGTCGGCGGGCTTCGTCGGTGCGGCAGGCTGTGTTGGGGGAGTTGCGGCGGGCGTGGACTGAAAAGCGCCCGCCAGCGAGGCGATCGAGCACGCGGCCAGCAGTACGAACATCTTCGTGAAACTCATCGCGGACCTTTCGGATCGGATCACACGGTCGAGGAACGTCGTGGGTGTCGTGGGGGCTTCAGCCCGAGCCGTAGGGTGTATCGGGATCGCTCGTGCCGTCCACGCCCATCGCGGCGATGTCGGTCGCGGGCTCACCCGCCATCGCGAGCGTGATGGGCATGTGCCCCAGGCCCTTGAGCGGATTGTGCCACAGGACGCGCCCAGTGAATCGGTCGAGTGCGTACAAGTGTCCGCCCGTGCCGGCGAAAACGATCTCGCCCTTCACGAGGATCGAGACGATGCTGAGGGCCTCCGGGAGCTTGGTGCGCCAGAGTTCAGAGCCGTTGGCGGTGTCGATGGCGGCGACGTGATGGTTGGTTCCGATGTACAGTGGTTCGCCTGGAGTTGGCATGATTCCTCCGATGGGCGGAGCGTATCGCGCGGCGGGGGCGGATTGCAAAGGAATGTCGCGGGGCGCGGGGTGGTGCATCCGGGCCGCTCCGATTCATGCGTCGACTCGCGCCCAGATGGGTTGGCTGGCCGGGAGAGGTCGGAAAAGGAGCGGGCGATGGCACGCAAGCGGGGAATCCCGTTCTTCAGGCTCGGGCTCTTGCTGGTGATCGGTTCGCTCGGGGCCTCGGTCGTGCGGTTCTATGTCGGATTTGCCGAGAAGGCCGCGGACCTGAATTCGGATATTCCCAGCGAGCGGGCGGAGCTGTGGCCCATGTTCCAACGCGACTATCTGTTCGCGGGGAGCGTGGCGGGCTGGCTGATGTGGGGAGGCGTGGCGATCATGGCCTTCGGTATCTATCGCAACCTGACCAGGCCGAAGTGAGGCTATCGTTTTCGCACTTTTCGGAGGTTGCCCATGCCGCTCACCCGCGAACAGATCACCCAACGTGCCGCCAAGGAATTGCGCGACGGCTACATCGTCAACCTCGGCATCGGCATGCCCACGCTCGTGGCCAACTACGTCCCCGCGGGCATGGACGTGTGGCTGCAATCCGAGAACGGCCTGCTGGGCATGGGCCCCTTCCCGCGCGAGAGCGAGATCGATCCCGACCTCATCAACGCCGGAAAGCAGACGATCACCTTCCGCCCCGGCGCGTCGTTCTTTTCCTCGGCCGAGAGCTTCGCGATGATCCGTGGCGGGCACGTCGACCTCTGCATCCTGGGTGCGATGCAGATCTCGCAGGAGGGCGACCTTGCGAACTGGATGGTGCCGGGCAGGATGGTCAAGGGCATGGGCGGCGCGATGGACCTGGTCGCGGGCGTGAAGCGGGTGGTCGTGACGATGGAGCACACCGCCAAGGGCGCGCCGAAACTGGTCAAGCAGTGCTCGCTCCCGCTGACGAGCAGGCGCTGCGTGGACCTGGTGATCACCGAGCTGTGCGTGCTGGAGATGGACAAGAAGGCGCGCCGGTTCGTGCTGAAGGAACTGGCGCCGGGCGTGAGCGTCGATGACGTGAAGAAGCAGACCGAGGCCGAGATTATCGTGCCGTCGGATGTTGGCGCGGTGGGTGCGTGACGCATCGCGTGTCGCGTGAATCGCTCGCTGATGATGGATTGATGCGGTGATCCAGACGCCGGGCCCGAAGCGTCGCCAAGAGCCGGGCGCGGTCGGGGCCGATCTCTCGCGAAGAACAATCTTCGTGAAATCGCGCGCACCCCTGAAAATCCCCCGGGGTGTCATCCCAAGAGTTCCAATGGCCACGCGGAGTTTTGCCCACGTTCGTGCGGGAGGGGTTGTCGCGCTCGTGTTGTTCAGCGCGTGACCACGGAGTCGCCCCGCGCGCGGATTCGGGCGAGGTTCGGCGGGCCAAGGAGCCTTTCTATGCGTCGCACGCCCGCCGTCGTTGTTGCCGCCGCCGTTGTCACCGCCCTGGGCCTCGTCGCCCCGGCCCACGCGGAGGACTGGCTCATCGGCCTCTCCGATCCGAACGAGGTCGTGGAGCTGTCCACGCCCACGCAGGTCGACGGCGACATCATCCTCGTCAACAGCGCGACGCTGCGCGTTCTTCCCGGCGCTTCGCTCTCCCTCACGGGCAAGCTTGCGGCGCTGCATACGTCGCGCGTCGAGTTTGACCAAGCAAGCCTGCAATTCCCGCAGAACCACGCCTACCAGTCGGGCATCATCGCGGCCGACCAGAGCGTCGTTTCGCTCGCCGATACCAACATCGACGGGAACCACCGCTCATTCGGCGTCTCGGGCGTGGGGAACGCGCACATCGACTACCGTCGCGTGCGTGTCGTGACCGGCTTCTCGACCTGGGCACTTTTCGACAGCGCATCCGCCACCGTCCGCGCCTGCCAGAACACCGGCGAGTTTGTCCCCTTCGGAACAACCTCGCTCGACATCGCGGACAGCGAGGGCATCCTCTTCTGGCTCACACTCTTCAAGGACACCTCGGTCGACCTCGCGTTCCCCGCGCCCGGCGCGGTCTCGTCCTTTGTCGCGTCGCCCGGCGTGCCGTGGGGCACGGGGATCCCCTACAGCGCGTCGATCACCAACGCGTCGAACGTCCGCTGGGGCGTGATGGCGCGGAGCGGATCATCGGGCACGTTTCGCGACTCCGAGATTCTCGGCGTGGGCTCGTACTTCGAGAATGAAGCGCAGGCGATCGTGCAGGGCCTTGCGACCAACACCTATCTCACGGATTCAACGTTCCAGTGGGCCGACGTCCGCCATCGGTTCGTAAATTGCAGCGTGCGCGCGTGGAACTTCTACGCCGCGGACCACACGAGGCTGTCGGTGCGCAACTCCATCGTGGGAGAGTGTCACGCCTACGGGGAGTCCGTGGTTGAGTTCCTGCAGTCCACCTGCGACGGGAGCGGCGGCTTCATCAGCGTCGACAACAACGCCACGATGCTCATGCTCCAGGCGACCAACCTCTCGCAGATGACCGTCGCCGGAAACGCGATCGTCTATGCGCTCTACTCGTCGTTCACGGGCTTTGACTTCGATGTCAAGGACAACGCGATCATGCTGATGGCCAACTCGCAGTCGTTCGGCGATCCCGCCGTGCGCAACAACGCGGGGGTGTTCGACGTGAACATCGAGCCGGTGCAGGCCGTCGCGGGCGCGACGATCCCGATCCGCGGCTCGGCCCGGGTGCTCGCCGGGCCCGACGCGCCATTCCAGTTCGAGGCCTACGCCATCCAGTACCGCGATATCGAGCAGCCCAACAAGTGGATCCCGCTCGCCGGCCCGGTCTTCACGCCCGTCGACACGGGCGACCTCGCGACGTGGGCCACGCGCCGTGACATGGGCGGCGTGTACACGCTGCGCCTCTCGCTCTTCCACAACCTCGGCGACCCGATCGAAACCGAGATCGGCGCGTTCCTCCAGGCTCCGTGCCCCGCCGATCGCAATTGCGATGCGTTCGTCAACGCCGATGACTTCGACCTCTTCGCCGAGGCGTTCGAGGGCGGTGCGACAGGCGCCGATTTCAACGAGGACGGCTTCGTGAACGGCGACGACTACGACGCCTTCGCCGAGCACTTCGAGGCCGGGTGCTGAACGACGCCTGCGCTTGAAGCCGCCACGATTCTCGTGCTGTTTCTCGCCTGTGATCTTGTCTTGATCCACGAGGCCCCAGCGCGGTACGCTGCTCCGATCAACCGATCGGAGCTTTTCATGCGCACCCGCCCCGCCGCGACCGTCACGCCCCCAACTGTCCCTGCCCGCGCCGCCCAACCCACCGCCGCGCACCTCGCCGCGGCCATCGCCCTTGCATCCTGCTCGATCGCGCTGGCCCAGCCCTGCACGCCGCAGTGGACCGGCGACATCGGCACGCCCGGCTCCAACGGCTATGTCGGCGCGTTCGCGACCCACAATTTCGGCCAGGGCAAGCGCGTCTTCGCCGGCGGCGCGTTCACTCGCATGGCCAACATCTCCGCCGCCAAGGGCGTCGCGCAATACAACCCCGCGACCAACACCTGGAGCGCTATGGGCGGCGGTGTGTACACGACCAACACCAACTATTTCGTCGCGGCCCTCACGACCTACAACACGCCCGCCGGTGTTCGCCTCCTCGTCGGCGGTTGGTTCGCGACCGCTTCCAACGTGCCCAACACCGCCAACCTCGCGGCGTGGGACGGGACGGCGTGGTCCAGCTTCACCACCCCGCCGGACGGCGCGATCTGGTCCTTCGCCACCTGGAACAACGACCTTTACGTCGGCGGCGGATTCGCCAACATCGGCGGCGTCGGTGCGTCGTGCATCGCCAAGTACGACGGCACGACCTTCACGCCGCTCGCCGCCGGGATCACCGGCGACTTCGCGCCCAACGTCTTCGCGATGACCGTCTACGACGACGGCAACGGCCCGGCGCTCTACGCCGCGGGGCGGTTCAACAACGTCGATGGGCAGAACATCCAGCTCCTGGCCAAGTGGAACGGCTCGACCTGGAGCAAGGTCGGCACGGGCATCACCCGCAACGCTTCAACGTCCGACCTCTCCGCCATCACCGTCTTCGACGACGGCACCGGCCCGGCGCTCTACGTCGGCGGCTATGACTTCCGTCCAACAGGCAAGCCGACAACTTCCGTCGCCAAATGGAACGGCGTGTCATGGTCAAACGTCGGCGCCAACCTCGGCGGGCGAACCACCTGCTTCGCGGTCTTCAACGACGGCACGGGCAGCAAGCTCTACGCCGGCGGCACGGCGCAGCCCGGTATCAGCTATGTCTATCGCCTCGAGGGCGGCCAGTGGGTGACGCTTTCGGGCGGCGTGTCGGGCGTCATCTCCAGCAACTTCCCCTCCGTCTTCGCCATGAAGGCCGACAATGACGACCTTTACGTCGGCGGCGAGTTTTCCGCGGCCGGCGCGGTGACGGCCAAGGGCGTGGCGCGCTGGCACGCCTGCGACTGCCCCGCCGATTTCAACCACGACGGCTTCGTGAACGGCGCGGACTACGACGACTTCGCCGTGCTTTTCGACGCGGCCGATCCCGCCGCGGATTTTAACGCCGACGGCTTCGTCAACGGCAATGACTACGACCTCTTCGCGGAGCGGTTCGACGCCGGGTGCTGAACCAGATCGTTGTGTGCGTTGTCTGAACGAGCAGAAATGCCGTGTCCGCGTGTTCCACGCCGCCATTTGCCGAAATTGGGTTGGAGTTGGTGCGGCGCGGCGATAGCCTCAGTATGCACTCGGGATGCACGGGTCTCGGCGGCGGGGATTGCCCAAGACGCGCCCTCGCACCACCGCGCTGAAATACAGGGAGCTTGCTGTCATGCGTACCTCTCCTCGCGCCGCTCGTTCGCGTCCAACCACGATTCTCCTTGTCGCGTTCAACGGACTGAGCGCCGCTCCGGCCCTCGCCCAGTGCGACGAGGGCTGGGTTGCCGGAACGCCCTCGTCGGATGTCGCGGCGTCGATCCGCTGGCTGAAGATGTGGGACCCGGACGGTGCGGGCTCCGCCCAGCCACTGTTGATCGCCGCGGGCGACTTTGCCGGCACGAATTCCGCGGGCTCCGCGACCGCCAACGGCATCGCGGCGTGGGACGGGAGTACCTGGTCTGCTCTGGGACTGGGCATCGACGGCCCGGGCTATTGCCTCACCACCCTCTCCTCGAACAACCACCTCCTGGTCGCGGGGGTCAACTTCAACAACGCGGGTGGAAGCCCGGCGCGGCGCGTCGCGCAATGGGACGGCTCGGCCTGGTCCCCGCTCGATGACAACGGCACCGCGACGCTCACGTTGCTCAACGTCACCGCGGTCAGCCCCACCAGCGTTGTCGTGACCGGCGCGTTCACGTCGATCGCGGGCTTCCCGGCGCTGCGCGTCGCGAAGTGGGACTCGTCGGCGGGCTGGTCCGCCCTGGGCGACGGCATGAGCTCAACAACCTCGTGCGCCGCCGTGCTCCCGAACGGCGACATCGTGGTGGGCGGCGCCGCGACCTCTTCGGGCTCCACGACCATCAACCGCATCGCGCGATGGGATGGCTCCACATGGAACGCCATGGGAGGCGGAACGAGCGGCCTGGTCCGCTGCCTGCTGGTTCTCCCGGGCGGCGACCTCATCGCCGGAGGCGCCTTCACCAGCGCGGGAGGCAATCCCGCCAACTACATCGCCCGATGGGACGGCTCGACCTGGTCCCCGCTCGGCACCGGCATGAACCTCGACGTGTACGCGCTGGCCGTCCTGCCCAATGGTGATCTGGTCGCGGCCGGTGACTTCGCCACCGCGGGCGGAAATCCCGCCAGCCGCATCGCGCGTTGGAACGGATCGACTTGGTCGGCGTTCGGCTCAGGTCTGCCGGCGGTTGTCCGAGCGCTCGAGGTGCTCCCCGACGGCGACATCGTCGTCGGCGGTGACTTCACCAGCGCCGGCGGGCAGCCCGCCAATCATTTCGCCCGCTACCACTTCTGCCCGTCCTGCCCGGGCGATTTCAACCACGACGGCTTTGTCAACGGCGACGATTACGACGCGTTTGCGTCGCTGTTCGATATCGCCGATCTTGGCGCCGACTTCAACCAGGACGGCTTCGTCAACGGCGATGATTACGACGCCTTCGCCGAGCACTTCGACGCCGGGTGTTGAACGCGATCGACCGTTGCTTGGTTCGTCCGTGGATATGCCATTCCGCCGCGTGCGGATTGAGTCACGTCGTCGCGCGACGCGGCGCGGTGTCGGCCGACTCGCACCAGATCTTCGCGGCCGCCGCCAGCGCCAACGCGACCGTCTCGCGACCCTTGGGCTGCACGCCGATGGTCTGGGCGGCGGAGTCGAGCGTGCGCACATCGATGCCCGCGCCAGGACGCAGCCCGCTCCCCGCGACAAACGTGAGGAACGTCGAGTCCTGGTCCGCGATGCGGACGACACGCAGGCGCGCGCCGGGTCCGAACTCGGTCAGCGGTCTTCCGCCCGGCTCGCGGAGGTGCCCCTCCGCGCTCGGGATCGGGTCGCCGTGCGGATCGTGGGAGGGACGGCCGAGATGCCGGTCGAGCGCTTCGAGCACGGTGGGGGAGATCGCGTGCTCGAGCCGCTCCGCCTCATTGTGAACGACGGACCAGTCGAGCTTGAGCGTCTGAACCAGGAAGGTCTCGATCAGGCGATGGCGGCGCAGGATATCGACCGCCGCCGCCTCGCCCTTGGAGGTCAGCCGCACGCCCCCGAACCGCTCGTACCTCGCGAGCTTTCCGGCGGCGAGCCGCTTGACCATGGTGGTGGCGGTGCCGGTCGTGACGCCGACGAGCGTCGCGAGCGACTTCATGCCCGCCTCGCCCGTGGGTGATTCGCGGGTGAGCGTGTACAGCGCTTTCAGGTAGTTTTCGACCGTCTCCGTCGCCACGCCGCCTCCGCCGACCCGTCGCACGAACCGGGGCGAACCGCACCCCGCGATCCGAAGTCTACGCACCCGCCGCCGCGTATTCGACGCGGGGCCGCCCGGAAGTTCGAGACCCGTCCGAAGCGGTACATATGGACTCAATTCAAAGAGTTTGACGACTCAAACTTGAGCGCCTAGAGTTCTTTGGTCGATTTCAGACCTGTCATTCGTCGGACCGCGCCATGCCCACGCCCAGCTCCGCCAGCTCTCCTCTCTCACCCGGTTCGCTGATGTCCGATGTCCGTTCGGCGCTCGATCATGGCGCCGGCGAGCCGGATCATCGCCTCGATCCCTCCGCCCCCGACCATCTCCGCTCGCTCCCCGAAGCTCATCGCACCATCGACGTGTCGCACTCGACCGTCGGCGGGCGCCCGTGGTGGCGCCGCATGTTGGGCTTCGCCGGCCCGGGCTTCATGGTCAGCGTCGGGTACATGGACCCCGGCAACTGGGGCACCGACCTCGCCGGCGGAAGCAAGTTCGGTTACACGCTCCTCTGGGTCATCCTCGCCTCCAATCTCATGGCGATCTTCCTCCAGACGCTGTGCGCCCGCCTGGGCGTGGTCACCGGGCGCGACCTGGCCCAGTGCTGCCGCGACTATTACAAGAAGCCGACCGCCTTTGCGCTCTGGATCCTCTGCGAGATCGCCATCATCGCCTGCGACCTGGCGGAGGTGGTGGGGGCCGCGGTCGCGCTCAACCTCCTCTTCGACATCCCGCTCGTCTGGGGCGTGCTCATCACGGGCTTCGACGTGCTCCTGCTCCTCATGCTCATGAACTTCGGCTTCCGAAAGCTCGAGGCGATCGTGCTGGCGATGGTGGGCACGATCGCGCTCTGCTTTGCCTTCAACATCTACCTCTCCAAGCCCGATGTCTCCGCGATGATGGGCGGCGCGCTGGTCCCCTCCATGCCCAACACCGAGGCGTTGCTCGTGTCGCTCGGCATCCTCGGCGCCACCGTCATGCCGCACAACCTGTACCTGCACTCCTCGATCGTGCAGACGCGCCGGCACGGGCTGGACGACGCGGGCAAGCGCGAGGCCATCAAGTACAACACGATCGACACCGTGGTCGCGCTGGGCTCGGCGTTCTTCGTGAATGCGGCCATCCTCGTGCTCGCCGCCGCGGTCTTTCACAAGCAGGGCATCGTCGTCGAGGAGCTGGGCCAGGCCCATGAACTCCTCAAGCCCGCGCTGGGGGGCGCCGCCGCCACCTGCTTCGCCGTCGCGCTCCTCTGCTCGGGTCAGTCCAGCACGATCACGGGCACCCTGGCGGGCCAGATCGTCATGGAGGGCTTCCTGCGCATCCGCATCAAGCCCTGGCTCCGCCGCCTCATCACGCGCTGCCTGGCCATCATCCCCGCGCTCATCGTCATCTCCGCCAGCGGCGGGAAGAACACCGTTCAGCTGCTGGTCATCTCGCAGGTCGTCCTCTCCATGCAGCTCCCCTTCGCCATCTTCCCCCTGATGATGGTGACCAGCAGCAAGGAGCGCATGGGCGGCTTCGCCAATCCGCTCTGGGCCAAGGGCGTCGGCTACACCATCTGCGCCGTCATCGCCGGGCTCAACGCGTATCTCCTCTACGACACCATCGGGCCGATCTGGCTCGGCGCGATCATTTCGGCCATGCTCGCGTTCGCGGGCTGGGTCCATTTCATCTACAAGCCGCGTCCGGTCGCGCCGCCCGCCACCGCGTAGCAAACCCCCCGATCACTTCCGCGCCGGCGCGCCCGCGGTTTCGCTCTTCCCGGCGCTGTCGCCATCGCCCGCGTCGTCGGCCTTCCCCGCATCGGCGCCCTTGACGCCCGCCTCCTTGCGAACCGCGCCGCCTTCAACGCAGCGGAATCCAACATGCCGCAGCGACGTGTCGGGAGAGGTCGCCATGCGGGCCGACGGGCGATAGCTGGCGCAGTACGAATCGTTGCACAGGAACGATCCGCCGCGGATCACACGCAGCGTTTTTTCATCCGGGCGTCGTGAGTCAAAGCACGTCGCGGGGCCGCTCGGGTTCTCCGCAACCCGCGGCGTGTCGGTGCTCCCGACTTCCATCCGATACGCCCGCTCGTGGTACAGATCGGCGCACCATTCCCACACGTTCCCCGCCATGTCGTACAGGCCGAACGCGTTGGGCGGAAAGCTCTTCACCGGCGCGGCCGTCGCAAAGCCGTCCTCGCTCGTGTTGTGATCCGGGAAATGACCCTGGAAGTAGTTGCAGCGATTGGGGTCCACGCCCTCATCGCCCCACACATTGACCTTCCCACGCAGCCCGCCGCGCGCGGCGCATTCCCACTCCGCCTCGGTCGGCAGGCGTTTGCCGGCCCACTTCGCGTACGCGAGCGCATCCTCAAACGCGACGTGAACAACCGGGTGCTGTTCGCGCCCCGCGATCGAGCTCGCCGGCCCCTCGGGATGCCGCCAGTCCGCCCCGTTCGTCCAGCGCCACCATTGCTCTACGAACCGCAGGTCCACCGGCCCGGCGGGCGGCACAAACACCAGCGATCCGGGCCGCAGCTGCTCGTCGGGCGGCTTGGGCGTTCCGGGCGGGAGCTGCAGCTTCATCGCTTCCCAATCAACCGGCCGCTCCGCGACGGTCTTGTAGCCGGTCGCCGCGACGAATCGCGCGAACTGGGCGATCGTGACTTCCGTCGTGTCCATCCAGAAGCCGTCGACCCGCACCGAATGCACGGGCGATTCATCGACGCGGGCGAGAGGATCGGTGCTCCCCATCAGGAACTCGCCGCCCGGTATCCAGACCATGCCCTCGTGCGTGCGACCTTCGCCCGCGGCCGGCTGGCTCGCCGCGCCGCCGATGCCCGTGCCGCCGGCCGAAAGTCCTTTCAACGTCGCATGGCCGATCCCGGCGCCCCCACCCACGACTCCGGCGATCACGGCCATGGCCTCGTGGCGGAGTTCACGCGGGGTCGTGGTCCGTTGCATGATCCGACAGCATATCGAGCCTTCCGCGCACCCGGTGGCCCGACGCTTCGGGTTGGGTTTTCCGCCCTCCAATGCGACGATCCCGCGATTGGACACGAGCGGTTCGCACGCCTCCGCTCGAAGCCCCGAACGCCGCCCGCGCGAGGCTCACCGCCGTCCGTGCCCGCCGACGGGGGCCAGGCCGCGGCACGCACACCTCACGTCTCGCGACGCGGCAACCGACGAGACCGCCCTGCGCCGATTCCGACGCGCGCCCGGCGCAGAATGCGGCGCAGCAACCTCCCGCCAGCGATCGCAAGGGATCGGGCCAAAGCGCGAAGGAGCCTAGCTTTTCAGGGGTTTTGCGTGCCGATGCGAGCGTACACGAATCGACGGCAAAGGAAGGAAATGGGCGCAACAGGACTCGAACCTGTGACCTCGGCTATGTGACAGCCGCGCTCTAGCCAACTGAGCTATGCGCCCCACTTTTCACGCCCCGGGCCCTCGCCCGCGGCGGCCAGAACCATAGCGCCGCTCCCCACCAGAGTCATCCCTCGCCGCCGGCGCTGGTCCGTCGAAACTCGCCTCGTGGAACCGCGCCGTCGTCCGCAAGCCCGCACGTCCACACGTCCGCACGTCACTCTTCTTGTTCACCGCCGCCGTCCGCCATCGCCTCATAGCTCGCAATCAGACGACCCATCACCACCGTGTACGTCAGCGTTCCCTCCGCCGCATCCACCTCGGGAAGGAACTCCTCGTCCAGCGACGACAGCAGGTCGGGCACGTCCTCCTCGCGCCAGCCCGAGCTCTCCAAAAGCACCACCGTCCCGCTCACCGGCATCCGCAGACCCAGCCCCAGAAAATGAAGATCAACCAGGGCGGCCTCGCGCCCATCCTTGTACGCGATGAACCGCTCCGAAGAGAGCGTGCGCAGCGTTCGCTTCCACGTAATCATGGGGCGGCTCCAGAGTTCCCCTTGAGCCTACCAAATCCTGGCCGAAATGTCCCGCGCCGTCCGCGTCGCGCGCGGAGTTGTGCTCGATCGCCCATTGCCCATTGGAACCTCTGAACAATTCGAGTTCAGCCGCGAGGTCCGCTTCCAGTGGGCTGAAAAACCGCCTCGGAGAGGCGGGCCACCAAATACTCAGAGGTTCCCATCGCCCATCGCCCATCGCCACTCTTGCCCGCGGCCGCGAATCATCGGTCGTCCGAACTGACGCGTGTCCGCTCAGAACTCGCCCGCGGGCGCGCCCGCGCCGCCCGAACTCGGACGCGACAACGGGTCCGGCCCCACCAGCTGCTTGGTGATCACGATCTCCACCCGCTGGTTCTTCCGCTGGTCGGCCTCGGTGTACGCTCGGGGCACGGCCCGCTCGTTGTCGGCGCACGCCACCAGCCGGATGTTCTCCCACTTCACGTCGTTGGCCGCCAAGAGGTTCGCCACCGCCTGGGCCCGGTCAAACGCGAGCTTGTAGCCGCGATCGCCGCCCGCGCGCATCCGCTCGGTGGGAGAGATGTGCCCGCGCACCTCGATCACGAAGCGCTGGTCTCGGGCGCGCGTCGCCATGTCGATCACCGCGTCCCGCGCCGCCGCGTTGAACTGCGCCGAGCCATCCTCGAAGTTCACGCTCGTCGCCACGTTCGACACGTCGGTCTGTGTCGGGCCCTGGCCCGTCTCCTGGTTGCCCGGCGGGCCTTCCTGCTTGAGCGGGCCGAACGCCTTCTCGCGCAGACGCTTGACCAGCACCGCGTCGCGCGGGTCCTTGGAGTCCATGCTCACCGGGTTGTTGAACGCCGAGCGGATGCCCAGCGCCAGGTCGAGCATGCGATCCTCCGCCGACATGGCCTCGCCGGCGCCGTTCTCGTCGGGGTTGCCGCCCATGACGCTCGTCGCCTTGGGTCCCATGTTCATGGCGAGCAGGATCACGAACAGGCCCATCATGAGCGCGGTGTTATCGGCGAACGAGACCATCCACTCCGGGACGCCCTCGTGCTCTTCGTGCCCGCCGCCATGCCCGCCGCCGCCATGCCCGCCGCCGCCGTGTCCGCCGCCACCGTGGCCCTTCTCGTCATGTCCCTCTTCATGGTCCGACATCGCTCGCCCTCTCGGTTGGGATCAGGCTCAGGCCGCGACCTTCACGTTGGTGCGGGTGACGGCCGGGATGAACGACATCATGCGGTCGAGCGTGACGCGCGGGTTGTCACCCGCCTGGATCGAGAGGATCCCCTGCAGCATCATCTCGCGCGCCAGAATCTCCTCCGACGAACGCAGCGCCAGCTTGTCGCCGATCGGCCCCGCCACCGCGTTGGCCAGCACGGTGCCGTACATCGTCGCCACGACGGCCAGCGCCAGCATCTTTCCCATGGCGCCGATGTCGCCGCCCTCGAGCTGCCCGAACATGCCGATCTGCCCGATCAGCGTCCCCACCAGCCCCCACGCCGGCCCGTACACCTTGACCAGGTCAAAGAACTTCTTGCCCGACTTGTGCCGGTCCTGCATCGCCAGCACTTCCATCCGAAGCGTCATCTCGATGTTCGACGGGTCCACGCCGTCCACCGCCATCTTCAGCCCCGCGGCCAGGAACGGGTCCTCGATCTTCCGCGTCTCGGACTCCAGCGCCAGGATGCCGTCGCGACGCGCCTTCTCCGCCAACGCCTGGATGACCTGGATGATCTCGATCGGGCCTTTGCCCTTGTGGAACATGAACTTCTTCATGTAGCCGCCCACCGCCATCACGCGGCTCAGCGGGAGCGCCATGAAAATAACCGAGATCGACCCGCCGATGACCGTGAACACGCCCTCCTGCGAGTAGAACATCGCCAGGTGCCCGTGCGAGCCGTGCCAGGCGACGAAGCCCAGGCAGAAGACACCGATCAGCGTTCCGATGAGACTGGATTTGTCCACGGTGTCCGGCCTCTCTCTGAAGCGATGCCATGGCGGGGCGCGCGTGCGCACCCATCCGTCAAGGACATCGGCCGGATCGGCGCGCGGATGGAACGCCGGCAACGCCCGCGCCGCCAAGCACCGAAACACATACCGCGTGTGACGTTTGTGCCGCGGGAGTTATGGGATGTTGGGTGGGCCACCCCGCGTCAGCGCACCGGCTTCCCGCAATTCGGACACGACGGGGGCTTCGGCCTCTGCCCCGGCGGCGGCGGCTCGTGCCTGGGCACATAGAACCTCTCGCACGACGCGCAGCGCGACGCCCGCGCCGTGTTCTGCTTCTCGCACGCCGGACACGCCGGGTTCTGGTCCTCGTGGTCGCGATAGAACGCGCCGAGCTCCGCGGTCGAAAGCGTGAACTCCCTCCTGCACGCCGCCTCGAGGCACAGCCAGCGCGTCCGCGTCTCGTCGTACTTCTCGGCATCGTCGCCGCCGCCCGCCGACGACCCCAGCGAGCGCCACGCGATCACCGCCGCGCCCGCCAGCGCCAGCCCCGCGATCGAGAGCTTGATGAGCGTGCCCCGGTCCATGGCGAGAGCCCCTATTGGAACCTCTGAGTATCTGGTGGCCCGCCTCTCCGAGGCGGTTTTTCAGCCCACTGGAAGCGGACCTCGCGGCTGAACTCGAACTGTTCAGAGGTTCCTATTGCCAATACTCCTCGTGCGGCTTGCCGTCGTTGTTCCATTTCCGCCGCGCCTCGAGCGTCGGCTCCACCATGTCGCGCTGCTTCTTGGCGCTCGCGTGCCCATCGCCCCACACAAAGTTTGACCCGCCCGAATGGCGCGGGCTCGGCCACTCCGCGTCCGCCGCGTCGCTGGGGTCCAGCGCCGTGTCCCAGTTGAAGTCCGACTTGCTGTCCGCCAGCATCACCAGTTCCGACGGGAACACCACCCGTGTGTCCTTCACCTCGCCGAAGTCCTTGTGCCCGATCCAGCCGCCCAGCCCCAGGTGCGGCACGGTGAACTCCTGCACACCCCAGTCGTTGTAGCCATAGCTGAACCCCGACACGTTGTTCAGCCGTTTCTCGCCCTCCTCATATCCGTACTCGGCCTTCATGTTCGCCTTGTACCCCATCGTCCACCGAAACTCCGGCAGCACCGACGGGCAGTTGAACACCGTCATCACGCCGCCCGTATGCACGCGCAGCCGCGGCGGCCACACGATGTACGTCGGGCCTTGCCATGTGTGATGCCCCGGGAAATAGCCCTTGTTCGCCGCCTGGTAATGCACCAGCGACTGCCCCAGCTGATTCAGATTGGCCAGGCACACCGTCTGCTTCCCCGCCGCCCGCGCCTGCCCCAGCGCCGGCAAAAGAATCGCGATGAGAAGCGCGATGATCGCGATCACCACCAGCAGCTCGATGAGCGTGAACGCGCGTCCCGCCACGCCCCGTCGCGCCCCAGCCGCGACCGCCACGATGGAGAAACTCGCCCGGCCCAATCCGCACTTCCCATTGCCTCGTGCCCATTCCCCATTGCCCCCGCGCACGAGCCACCACCCAAGCACGCCGGGTCGCGTTCCATCGCACCATCGTGGGCTCTGGTCCATATCCCCATGCTACCAGACCCCCTCACCCAGTCACAACGCCCGCGAGATTGCCAAACTCCCCGCGTACCCTCTCCCCATGCGCCACATCACGCTCATCACCACCGGCGGCACGATCGAAAAGACCTACGACGAAGCCACCGGAAGCCTCGAGAACAAGCGATCCATCGTCCGTCGCATGCTCAAGCGCCTCCGCCTCGAGGACACCAGCGTCAGCGTCATCGAGCTCATGAGCAAGGACAGCCTCGTCATGACCGACGACGACCGCGCCCGCATCATCGAGGCCGTCCGCGCCTGCGGCGGCGCGGTCAAGCCCGGCGTCACATCGCCCATCCACGGCGTGGTCATCCTCCACGGCACGGACACCCTCTCGATCACAGGCGATCGCATCGTGGCCGAGATCAGCACGCCGTCCGTCCCCGTCGTGCTTACCGGCGCGTTCCGACCCTACGAGATGACCCGCTCCGACGCGCTCCAGAATCTGACCGAAGCGATCTTCGCGACCGGCGTGCTCTCGCCCGGCGTGTACTGCGTCTCCCACGGCCGCGCCCTGCCCTTCCCCGGCGTCAAGAAAGACCGCGAACGCTGGACGTTCGTGAAGTAGGCACTGGGCACGAGGCGCTTGGCGCCAGGGGAAGCTGACGAAATGACGATGGAGCGCACTGTCGCGAGACAGCTCGGTCGAGCGTTGATCAACAGCCTGCCACGGAGCAGCACCGCCGAGTGCGCTCGACGCGCGCTTCACGAGACCATCGAGCACGGGACATTGAAAGGTGCCACCGACTGGCGAGTCTGCGAGCCGGTCGGTGCTCCCCGAGATGCCCAACACCGGTCGCCATCTTCGCTTTACTTCGTCTCTTCGTCTCTTCTTCCCACGAAAAAACCCGAGCAGGGCTCGGGTTCATTCTCTGACAATCTCATCGCGGCGTCGGGCGAACATTGACGGGGGCTCGGCCCACCGCCGCGAGAGACTGATTCAGCCCTTTATTCTCAGCCCTTTATTCTCAGCCCTTGATGTTGGTCACCTTGACCAGCGTGTAGCGCTGGCGGTGGCCGTTCTTCCGCTGCCAAGCCTTCTTCTCGCGGAACTTCCACACGTCGATCTTGTCGCCCAGGACGACCGGCGAGAGGACCTCGCCCGTGACGGACGCGCCCGCGACGAACGGCTGCCCGAGCTTGGCTTCGCCGCCGACGGCGCCGACGACCAGCACCTTGTCGAACGTGACCTTCTGGCCCGCCTTGGACTCGCCGGCGTCGATGAGGTCGACGAGGATCTCGTCGCCCTGGGCGACCTTGCGCTGACCGCCGGACTCGTGGATAATCGCGTACATGGGCAAAGCTCCGAAACTCCGAGCGGCATCTGGCCGCGATCGGGGTGGGGATGGTAGGCGGGCGTACAGAAATCGCCAAATCGCCAAAGTTCAAATCGCCAAACCGGCCCTCTGGACCTCTCAGAGGGGCTCATCACGCCGTCTTCTTGTCAGCCGAAGCGGCATGTCAGGAGTACGTTTGGTGATTCACACGAACAGCGTGCCCTGGCGGCCGGCCTCGATCAGCACGTCCGCAACCTCGGGCCTCGTGAACTCCACCGGCGGGCGCTCGCCCTTGAGCAGGAGGTCGCGCACCGCGGTGCCCGACAGGTTGATGATGTCGCCCTCGATCTTCGGGTACGACTTCTGCGACACCATCCCGCCGTAAGACTTGCTGTAGCCGGTGTGCTCGAACATCAGGGGCTGGATGCCCAGGTTCTTGAGGTCGATCTGGTCGAAGATCTTCTGCGCGTCGTAGGTGCCGTAGTAGTTGCCCACGCCGGCGTGGTCACGCCCGACGATGAAGTGCGAGCACCCGTAGTTCTTCCGCATGATGGCGTGATGGATCGCCTCGCGCGGGCCGGCGTAGCGCATCGCGGCCGGGAGCACGCTCACCATCGTCGCCGTCGGGCTGAAGTACTTGGCGACCAGCGCGTCGATGGCCTTCATGCGCGCGGCGGCGGTGATGTCGCCCTTCTTGGTCTCGCCCACCAGCGGGTGGATGAGCAGGCCGTCGCAGATTTCCTGGGCGCACTTGCACACGTACTCGTGGGCGCGGTGGATGGGGTTGCGGGTCTGGAACGCGACGATGCGGGACCAATTCCGCTTGGCGAACTCGGCGCGGGTCTGAGCGGGCGTGAGCCGCTTGTCTAGGAACGCCTCGGGCCCGCTGGGATCGACGCACACCGAGCGCACATCGACCGGTCCGGCGACGCACACGTCGCCCTCGGCCTGCACCTGGGCCACGCCCGGGTGGGCGGCGTCCTCGGTGCGGAAGACGTTGGGAATCTCGAGCTTCTTGTCGTGCTCGAAGACCTCGGTGACGCTCATGACGCCCTGGAGCGTGCCGTTCGGCGCAAAGAGCGCGACCTTCTGACCGACTTTGGGCTCGGCGCCCTTGGCCAGCGAGAGCAGGATCGGGATCGACCACACCGTGCCGCTCGCGAGCGTCATGTTCTTGCACACGCTCTCAAAGTCGGCCTTGCCCATGAAGCCCGTGAGGGGCGCAAAGCCGCCGATGCCGATCAGCTCCAGGTCGCACGACTGCTTGGGTGTGAGCTTGATGGAGGTGAGCGAGGCGGCCTCTTTGGCCAGTTCGGCGGCGCGGGGGCCGGTGACGACGCGGTCGACGGGCGTGCCGCCGTGGTATGAGATCAGTCCAGACACGGTGCGGTCTCCAGGAAAGCGGGAGGTGCGGGTCGAAATGAGCCCGAAGGGTAGCGCGATCCGGGCGGGATAGGGGCGAATCCGCTTGATTCGCCGGGACCGGACGGGCACGATTGGAACTCGCCCGGTTCGGGCGATTTTTCGCCCAAGGCGGGGAAGACGGAGGTCAACGTGGCGGTTCAGAAGGCGACGAACATTCACTGGCACGAGGGGAACTTCACGCGGGCCGAACGCTGGAAGGCGCTCAACTCGGTCGGCTGCACCATGTGGTTCACGGGCCTCTCGGCCTCCGGCAAGTCGACCATCGCCAGCGCGCTGGAGCAGTCGCTGGTCAACGCCGGCATCAACTGCTATCGCCTCGACGGTGACAACATCCGCTTCGGCCTGAACAAGAACCTGGGCTTCAGCGCCGACGACCGTGCCGAGAATATCCGGCGCATCGGCGAGGTCGCCAAGCTCTTCGCGGATTCGGGATGCGTGGCGCTCACGAGCTTCATCAGCCCGTACCGCAAGGACCGCGACCTGTGCCGCGAACTGCACGAGAAGGACAAGACTGGCGCGATGGTCTTCATCGAGGTGTTCGTCGACACGCCGATCGACGTGTGCGAGCAGCGCGACCCCAAGGGCCTGTACAAGAAAGCCCGCGCGGGCGAGCTCAAGGGCTTCACGGGCATCGACGATCCGTACGAAGCGCCCGCGAACCCGGAGCTGGTGCTGAAGCCCGCGACGATGAGCGTGGACCAGTGCGTCGCCGCGTGCATGGAGCTGCTGAAGGCCAAGGGAGTGTTGAAGGGATAGGCATCGGGCATCAGGCATCAGGAAAGCCAAGAAGAGACGCAGAAACGAAGTGAAGAGTGGAATGCGCGAGGCGCTGGGCACGGGGACAGAAGAAGTGGTCGAGTGGGCAGGTGGTCAAGTGGTCAGGTGAATGTGAACAGCGAGCCCAGAGCGCCGGCGACGGGGTTTCGTCTTGACGAGCCCGAAGCGCGAGCGAGGGAGCTTGTCGCCATTTCCCGCTGACCGCTTCCAAATGCCCCATGCCCCATGCCCGATGCCTGACGCCTGATG
The DNA here is from genome assembly GCA_020853815.1 of Phycisphaerales bacterium. Lineage (GTDB taxonomy): Bacteria > Planctomycetota > Phycisphaerae > Phycisphaerales > UBA1924 > JABWBC01. The sequence continues at coordinate 6,514 of JADYYE010000157.1, read as the reverse complement.
GCTCTGTTTCACTGCATGGAGCACACAACATGACGGCACGAGCGGACTGGATCGAGTATGCGCGCGAGGCGGTGCTGCACGCGAGCGTGGTGTGCCGAAGCGTGCAGTCGCGGATCGGCGAGGTCCGCGCGATCACCAAGGACGACAACAGCCCGGTGACCGTGGCGGACTTTGCCGCGCAGGCGGTCGTCGCGCACGTGCTGGCCCAGCGGCTCGGCGCGTTTGTGCTGGTGGGGGAGGAGTCGAGCGATTTCCTGAAGGACGCGGCCAACGACGCGCAGCTCTCGGCCGCCCTCGACGCGGCGCGCGTGGTGTGGCCGGACGTGACGCGTGACAAGTTCATCGCGGCGCTGGAGCGCGGGCACGGCGAGCCGAACGCGCAGGGATTCTGGACGCTCGATCCGGTCGACGGCACGAAGGGCTTCCTGCGCGGCGAGCAGTACGCCGTCGCGCTGGCGTATGTGGAGCATGGCGAGCCGGTGATCGGCGCGATGGGCTGCCCGAACCTGCCCGCGAGCTTCGAGAAGCCGCTCGGCACGCCCGATCCGACGGGCACGGTGTATTCGTGCGTGCGCGGCGGGGGCGTGTACGAGAGCGAGGCGATGCTCGGCGCCAAGCCCCGCACGATCGCGCGTGTCGCCAGGCAACCCGGCGCGCCCTTGCGCGTGACGGCGTCGGTCGAGAAGGCCCACTCGAACATCTCCGCGACCGACCAGGTGGCGGCGATCGTGAGCCCGAAGTTCGAATTGGTGCAGGTGGACAGCCAGTGCAAGTACGCGGTCGTCGCGCGCGGGCAGGGTGATCTGTACCTGCGCCTGCCGACGAAGAAGGGCTACGTTGAGCGGATCTGGGACCACGCGGCGGGGTCGCTGGTTGCCAGCGAGAGCGGGTGCGTGGTGAGCGACGTGCATGGCAAGCCGCTGGAGTTCGGGCACGGGCGCGGCTTAGAGAAGAACGCGGGCATCGTGTGCTGCGAGCGAGCGATCCACGCGGCGGTGATCGACGCGATCGCGAAGGTGAAGGCGCAGAGCGCGGGGTGAGAGCGCGGCGGTCGCGGGGCGTGGTCTATAGATCGGCCGCGATTTGCCAAGAGCACCGCTCTGGAGAGCGGTGCCACCGACGAGCACCGATGTCGAAGACGACATCGGTGGCACGGGCGAGCCGACGTATTTACTTGTCAAAGACGCCGTGGCTGCGCGGCGGGTGATGGGCCGCTCGCTGACCTCGGTGAGGGCGCGGGGTTCACGCACGCGCTCTCCACCCAGGGGGCGGACGGACACATTGGTGCGCAAAACCGCGGTGGTAAGTAGGCACTAGGCACTGGGCACTTGGCACTAGGAAATGCAGGAAGACAAGGCCGCGGAAGAGGTTGCGCGCGGGGAGAAATCGCGCGGAGATTTTTTTCGGAAATCTGGAAAGAGGCGAAAAGGACGGACACTTTGGTGCGCACGAAGGCGGTGATAAGCGGGCACTAACCGGAAGGAGTCACGGAGTCACGGAGTCACGGAGTCACGGAGTCACGGAGTCACGGAGTCACGGAGTCACAGAGTCACGTAGGCATGAAGGCACGGAGCCTGGAAGTCATGAAGAGCCGATTATCGGCGCGACGTACCCGAACAGGATTCGTTCATTCGGCCCGTGTTCGGCAGAAACGGCCCGAGAACGGGTTCGGAGTGTGCGGTCTGTAGGAAATGTGTCGTCTGTAACTGGCATGACGCCCGATTTGAGGCACATTGGATATGACCGGGGGGTCGGCGCGCTTTTTCCGGGGGGACCCATGGTGGGTCCGGCGAGCCGAGCAACCGGGACATCTCGGTGGTTCCATGAGCACCGTTGCTCGCGGGCCGGGCTCACTGTTCGCGGCCAAAGACTGGCCGTCGGACGTGACCCAGCTCCTCGACGAACATCATCTGACGGCGTGGTCTGCAGCGCCGCGTCTGCGTGTGCAGTTTGGCGCGACGCTGGGCCAATTTCTCGCTGGCCTGCCGTATGCCGAGCTGTGCGTGCTGCACGGGCGTGACATCACGGACCTGGAGTCGTTCTGTGCGCAGCTGGAGCGGGTGCTGCCCGGGCCGGTGCTGGAGCGGCAGGTCGACGGGCCGGGCGGCGTGGTGTCGCTGTTGCGTTCGCGTCAGCGCTATCGCGGGCGTGCGAACGCGAAGTATCGCTATTACCTCTGGCACGACGCCGACACGCTCTTGAAGCACGATCGCGCGCTATTCGCGCGGCTGGCGGACGCGTTCATGGGCGTGGCGGCCGAGAGCGAGTATGCGTGCGATGACTTGCTGCTGGTGCATCGGGCGATCTTCGTGGGCGGGCCGTTGCTCGACCTGCACGCGGAGGATGAGGGCGGCCCGATGCGATCGTGGTATCAGGACGGGCAGGGAGAGCCGTTCTGGCAGGTCGTGACGGGGCTCGAGCGCCCGCCCACGATGCGATTCCATATCGATTCCCTTCGTTGATTGACCTGCCGGCGGATCACCGACGGGACAACGCAGGGTTCCTCCTGAGGGCGGTGCGAGCAGCGCCGCTCTTTTTTTTGTTTTGGGTGGGCGAGATCGGTTTCACTTCAAGTGGCGCGTCTTCCCATTGCCCATTCCCGATTGCCCATTGCCTGGGCGTGCGACATGACGCCCGACTCCAAGCGAATCCGCTCGAGCGGGTGTTTGCGTTCGATGACGGGCTTCCAGCCGGCGCTGTTTTCGAGCATGGCGGCGAGGCCGAAGTTGCTTGGGGTTTGTGAGTCCGCGGCCTCGACGGCGCCGAGGATCGAGCGCGGCCCGGAATGAAGGGGGGTGTCCGGGTTGCTCGATCAGCCGTCGGGCGTGGAGGAGAAGGGAGGAAGTGCGGCGCTGGCAACGACGCGGGAGTCGGTATGCGAGCGAGGCCTTCTTGCCTACAGCTTTGTAGCGATGACGTCGTAGAGGGGCGGGAGGTGCATGAAACAATCGGGGTCGTGCGAGGCGCGCGACCAGACGGCGAAGAAGGCGGCGGCGTCCTGGGCGGTGATGAAGCCCTTGTCGACCAGTCGCGGCACGAAGCTGGCCCAGAAGGAATCGGGCCAAGCCCAGGCCATGGAGCCGGGGCGGGTGATGCGCTGGTTGACGGCGAGGTGATCGACGCGGAAGCCGTGCTGGCGCAGCATGCCCGGGAGGAGCGAGACGATGTCGGGATCGCCGCCGCCGGAGCGCCAGCTGCGGGCGACGGCGGCGATGACGCGGGAGAAATCGGCGTGGCGTGGGGCGAGGGTCATGGACTCGTAGTTGAAATAGTCCTGGATGGCGACCTTGCCGCCGGGCTTGACGACCCTGGAAAGTCCGGCGACGACGTCCATGGGGCGCGGGACGAAGCAGAGCACCCAGCGCAGGTAGGCGACGTCGGCGAAGGCGGCGGCGCTGGGGAAGGCGGCGGCGCTGGGGAAGGCGGCGGCGAGGTTCTGCACGTCGCCGAGCACACGCTCGATGTTGGTGAGGCGGCGGGCGACGGCGGTTTCGTTGAGCTGGTGGAGGAAGCTGGCGGATTCGTCGAGGGCGATGACGCGGCCCTGGGCGGCGCGCTCGGGCGAGGCGCCGCCGACGATGGTGGCGAGGTCGAAGGTGGCGTGGCCCGGGCCGCAGCCAAGGTCCATCACGGTCATGCCGGGTCGGATGCCGGCGAGTTCCCAGAGGTGGTGTGCGGCGGCGGACCAGATGCGGTGCTGGAGTCCGAGGCGCTTGGCTTCGATGGCGTCGGTGCCCAGGACGTATTCGGGTGCGTTGGTGTGGCTCATGGCGCTGCGAAGGATAGCGCGGGCTTGCTTGGGGCGTCCGGCCCGTCAACTGTTGGGTGTGCAAGGAAGCGCCGAGACCGAACGACCACGCGGCGTGCTTGGCGGCGGCCTGCCCCCGAGCGCGCGGGTCGCGTTTCGGAACGAGGTGTCGACGACGTTTTTCTTCGCGGTCACGCTGGCGGCGGTGGAGGGCGGGATCGCGTCGGCGTATGCGAAGAACACGTTCGCGGGGGTCGCGCCCGAGCGGATGCTCAACTTCGTTGTCGCGATGATCGGCTCGGCGCCGGAGTTTGCGAACATCCTGAGCTTCATCTGGCTGTCGGCGGCGCACGCTAAGCCGAAGGTGCCGGTGGTCAACTCGCTGCAACTGGCGGTGGTGTTGTCGGTGGCGGCGCTGGCGCTGGCGCCGGTGTCGCCGCTGGGGCTGGCGGTGACGGCGGTGCTGATGCTGTTGGCGCGGGTGTGCTGGTCGGGGATCATCACGATCCGCCCGACGATGTGGCGTGCGAACTATCCGCGCGAGCACCGGGCGTGGGCGGTGGGGCGGTTCTCGACGGTGCAGACGCTGACGGTGGCGGTGGCGGGGATGGGGATCGGGCTGCTGCTGGATCAAAGTTCGAGGAACTATCTCGCGGTGGCGCCGGCGTGCGCGGCGGTGGGCGTGATCGCGGTGCTGGTGACGAGGCGGTTGCGCGTGCGTCGGCAGCGGGCGATGCTGAGGGCGGAGATCGACGGGCCGCCGGTGGGCAGGCCCTGGCAGGGGCCGGCGATCGTGTGGCGGGTGCTGCGGAAGGATCGGCACTTTGCGCTGTTCATGGGGTGCATGTTCACGCTGGGCCTCGGCAACCTGATGCTGATGCCGATGATGGTGATCGCGCTCAAGGATCAGTTCGGGGCGAGCTACACGCAGAGCATCTTGATCACGACGACCATCCCGTACATCCTGATGCCGATGGCGATTCCGCTCTGGACGCGCCTGCTGGATCGGGCGCATGTGGTGAAGTTTCGTTCGATCCATTCGTGGGTGTTCGCGCTGTCGACGGCGCTCTTTGCCGCGGGCGTGGGGCTGCATCGCATCGAGCTCTTGTTTGCGGCGGCGGTGATGCACGGGATCGGGTTCGGCGGGGGAACGCTGGCGTGGAACCTCGGGCACGTCGACTTCGCGCCGCCTTCGCAGACCTCGCAGTACATGGCGACGCACGTCACGCTCAACGGCGTGCGCGGGCTGCTCGGGCCGCTCTTGGCGGTGTTCCTGTATGAGCAGGCGCGGCAGGCGGGCCTGAGCGAGCGCGTGGGCGCGACGGCGGTGCTGTCGCTTTCGACGCTTTTGTGCGTGCTGGGCGCGCTGGGTTTTGTTGCGCTGCGTCGGGCGATGGGCTCGGCCGCGAACGCGGCGAAGCGCACGACGGGGTGATCCGCCCGTAAGATCGTCGCGTGAATGCGAACCCGCCAACGGAGATTCGGCTTCGGCGTACGACGCAGGGCGACGTGCGGTTGCTGCATGAGTTTGAGCTGGACGAGGCGTCGAACGCGCTGGCGGGCACCAAGCCGCGCGACTGGGCGACGTTTCGGACGAGGTGGGAGGAGATTCTCGCGGATGTTGATGGAACTCGCACGGGGGTGACGCCGCGGGTGATTTTGGGCGACGGCGTGGTGGTGGGGGCGGTGAACATCTCGCCGCACGAGGGGCGCGAATCGATCGGGTATTGGATCGCGCGGGAGCATTGGGGGCGGGGGATTGCGAGCCGCGCGGTGGCGATGATGCTGGGCGAGTTTGTGCGCAGGCCGCTGTATGCGACGGCGGCGGGGCACAATGTGGCGTCGATCCGCGTGCTGGAGAAGAACGGGTTCAGGGTGGTGTCGCGGAGCATGACGGCGGAAACGGCGCGCACGGTGCGGCGTGAAACAGTGACGATGGTGCTGGAGTGACGGGGGACGCGGTGCGAGCAGGGGGCGTTTTGTTGGTGCGGCGTGGGATGGGGCGGAGAGTGTGGGCGCACGACAGGGTATATGGCGTGGTGAGGCTGATGATACGAACGGTCGCAATTGCTATCCTGTGCGCAGATCAGGCGCGAGCGGAGTCGTTAGCCGCGAGCGGGCAGAATCGCTGTCCATCCGGTCAATGAACATGAGCAATCTCCCCGAGGCAGAGATTCCCCTCTCCAGCGTGGGCCCCGCGGGCACCCGCTACGAGGAGCTTGCACTCGCCGGACAATTGATTGACGAGGCGAGATTTGCCCTGGTGAACCGGGAGGCAATCTACGAAGTCAGCTTGAGGGACACGTTTATTCGGCTTGGCTTGCTGCTCGGAAAATCAGCAGTCGAATCCTGCTCCCACTTGGCACGGTCGCAGCCATTTTGGTGCTGCGTATGTGCTCGCCCTTATCTTGAGTTTTCCTTACGACTTCTTTGGGCCTCGCGGGAACGCGATGGTGTAACGCGAGTGTATGCTTACTATGCTCGCTTGCACAGGGATTGGTTTGCTCTGTCCAAAACATCTTCCAGAATCAAAAAACCGCGGAGGCCCGGCGTGCGTAGAGCATGGCATGGCACAGAATCGGCGTGAGCGTGGGCTCTTCGGGCAGGCGGTCGTCTCGGCCGGAGACCAGCCGATGGTGCGGATCGTTCGGCTGGCGCTGCGGACGGCGCGGCGGCACCTGGCGGCGCACGCCCACAAGTACGCGCCCAAGAAGTTCACCCAGCCCCAGCTCTTCGCGTGCCTCATCCTCAAGGCCCACCTGGGCT
>JADYYE010000177.1 GCA_020853815.1 Phycisphaerales bacterium | reverse complement strand
GTAACGGGATGCAGGCCTACCTCGACTACGTCGTCGCCGACCCCGCCCACGAACAGGTCATGTTCGAGCTCTTCCACTACGCGCTGCGCACGCCCGGCCTGGAGGTGCTCGCTCGAGAGCAGTACGCGCGCTATCACGAGTCTGTCGCACGAATTGTCGTCGGGGGTGCCGAGGCGGTGGGCGTCGAGTGGTCGATTCCGTCGGCCGACGTCGCGCGGCTGATCGTGACCTTCACCGACGGAATCACCCTCGCGTGGCTCGCCGACCGCGACGATGCCGCTGCGCACCGCACGCTCGACTTCGCCGCCGACTCACTCGCCGCCCTCGCGGTTCCCCGTTCCGTTCCCGCAGACGCATCTCAGGAGACCCGATGACCGCGGCACTCGCCGAACCCACTCGACGTGTCACGGGCGGCTGGATCGCCCTCTTCGCGACGGCTTGGCTGGGGGTGTGGATGGCGCAACTCACGCCCGTGCAGCTGCTGCTTCCCCTGCAGATCGAGGCCCAGCTGCAGGCCACCTACTGGGTCGACAATGTCGTCGCCTTCGGTGTCGTGTCCGGTATCGCGGGTCTCTGTGCGATCGTCGCCTTCCCGCTCACGGGCGCGCTGTCCGATCGCACGACAAGCCGTTTCGGCCGCCGCCGGCCCTGGATTGCCGGCGGCGCACTGCTTTTCGCCCTGGCGCTCGTGCTCCTCGGTCTGCAGACCTCGATCGTCGGCATCGCCGTTTTCTGGTCGCTCGCCCTCACGGGCTTCTGCGTGCTCGCGGCCGCTCTCACGGCGACGATCTCCGACCCGGTGCCGGTGGGGCAGCGCGGCTTCGTCTCTGGTTTCATCTCCGCGCCGCAAGCGATCGGCACGATCCTCGGCCTCATCCTTGTCACCGAGCTGTTCGTCGGTCAACTGTTCGGGTACGCCGCGATGGCTGTGCTCCTTCTCCTTCTCGTGATCCCGTTCCTCCTGTGGGTGCCGGATGCCGTACTGCCGGTCACCGAGCGCACGCCGCTGACCTTGCGCACCCTCATCGAGGGCTTCTGGATCAGTCCGCGCCGGTATCCCGACTTCGGGTGGACCCTCCTCAGCCGCGTGCTCGTCAACTTCGGCAACGCGTTCGGTACGGCGCTCCTCCTGCAGTTTCTGCAATTTGGTCTCCTCATCGACGACGCGGAGTCGGTGCTCATCATGCTCGTGCTCGTCTACATGGTGTTCGTCATCCTCGCGTCTCTGGTCTTCGGTCGGCTGTCCGACTACCTCGGTCGCCGTCGCATGTTTGTGTTCGTCGCGGCGACCCTGCAGGGCATCGCGGCCCTCATGCTCGCGTTCGTCCCCGATCTCGGAGTGGCCTTCGTCGCGGCGGGCATCCTGGGCCTCGGCTACGGCTGCTTCCTCTCGGTCGACCAGGCGCTCGCGACCCAAGTGCTGCCCGACCCCCACACGCGCGGTAAGGATCTCGGCATCATGAACATCGCCACGGCGGTGCCGCAGGCACTCGCCCCACTACTCGGCGCATTCGTCGTCGCGGCAGTCGCCGGATTCTCCGGGCTCTTCGTGCTGTCGGCGGTCGCGGCCATCCTCGGCGCCCTCGCCGTTCTACCGATCAGGAGTGTGCGATGAAACTCGCCCCGCCCAGCTCGAGCCCTTGGCTCGACCCCGCAACCTACTGGTCCTCGCTCGAGGCGGCGACCGCAGAACTCGATCCACCGTTCGGCGTGATCTCGGTGGAGGCGCTCGCGCACAACGCGTACAACATGCTCGCGCGCGCGAACGGCACGACCATCCGGGTGGCGAGCAAGTCGGTGCGCGTTCGTTCAGTGGTGGATGCCGTGCTCGCGCTGCCCGGATACGCGGGTGTGCTCTCCTACACCCTGCCCGAGGCGCTGTGGCTCGCCGACTCCGTGGCGGACGTCGTCGTCGGATACCCCACCGCTCATCGTGCCGCGCTTCGAAGGCTCGCGACCTCGAAGAAGCTCGCGAGTCGTGTCACCCTCATGGTCGACAGTGTCGAGCACCTCGACCTCATCGATTCGGTGCTCACCGCGGGCAAGCGCGAGCCCATCCGCGTCGCGATCGAACTCGACGCGGCATGGCAGTCCCGCGTGCTCGGCTACCTCGGCGTGCACCGTTCTCCCGTGCGCACGGTCGAGCAGGCGACCGCGCTCGCGCGGGCGATCGTCGCTCGCCCAGGGTTCGAGCTCGTGGGGATCATGGCGTACGAGTCGCAGGTCGCGGGAGTCGTCAACCGGCCCAAGGGCAAGCCGCTCCTCGCGCGCACGGTCGACTACGTGCAGAAAAACTCGACCGCCGAGCTTCGGGAGCGACGGGGAGCGGTCGTCGACGCCGTACGGCAGATTGCCGATCTCGAGTTCGTGAACGGGGGTGGAACCGGTTCGCTCGAGCGAACCGCCGCCGACCCCTCGGTTACTGAGATCGCGGCGGGCAGTGGACTGTTCGGCCCGCACCTCTTCGACGACTACAGCCACTTCTCGCCCGCCCCGGCAGCCTCGTTCGCGCTCACGGTCGTGCGCAAGCCGAAGCCGACCATGGCAACCCTGCTCGGCGGGGGATGGATCGCGTCCGGTCCACCAGCGGCCGACCGATCTCCGCAACTGGCGTGGCCCGAGGGGCTCGAGTATGTGAGACGGGAGGGCGCCGGTGAGGTGCAGTCTCCGGTCACCGGCAGCGCGGCCGCCGCACTCACCGTCGGCGATCGCGTCTGGCTTCGCCACACCAAGGCGGGGGAGCTCAGCGAGCACCTCGACGAGTTCGTTCTCGTGGAGGGTGGCAGGATCGTGGGGACGGTACCCACATACCGCGGTGAGGGGAAGGCGTTTCTGTGACCATCGAGTCGGGCAAGCTGTGGCGTAACTGGGGGAGGTCGGTGTCGTCCACTCCCGCCCTCGTCTCGCGGGCGTCGTCCGTAGAAGACGTCGTCGAGACCGTGCGGCTGGCGCGC
>JADYYE010000318.1 GCA_020853815.1 Phycisphaerales bacterium | reverse complement strand
GGCGCTGCAGTTTCATGAGCTGACCACGCAGCTGCCGCGTCAGATCTGGATCGCCATGCCTCGGGGCAGCCACCCGCCCCGTGTCGACTACCCGCCCGTCAAGATGGTGCAGTTCACGGGTGATGCCTACTCGGCAGGGATTGAGGAAGTCGAACGCGATGGTGTCAGGCTCCGGGTGTACAGCGTGGCCAAGACCGTGGCGGACTGCTTCAAGCACCGTAACAAGATCGGGCTAGATGTGGCGCTGGAGGCGCTGAAAGACGCCCGGGCGCGCAGCAAGGCATCCGTCGACGACATCTGGCGCTTCGCCAAGATATGCCGCGTGGCCAACGTGATGCGCCCCTACCTGGAGAGTGTCGGATGAGTGCGGCCACCCCAAATGTCGCGGCATCCGTCCGTGCGCGCCTGCTCAATGTCGCCAAGGCACAAGGCGTCGATTTCAATCAGGTGCTGGTGCGCTTTGCCTTGGAGCGCATCCTCTATCGGTTGACCCAGTCGCCGCACGCGGATCGCTTTCTGCTCAAAGGTGCGCTGCTGTTCACGCTCTGGTACGACATGCCACACCGGGCCACACGCGATGCCGACCTCTTGGGCTTCGGTGCCAGCGATCTGGAGTCAGTGGCCCAAGTATTCCGGGACATCGCAGCCGTAACGGTCGACGACGGCATCGTGTTCGACCCAGCCTCTGTCACGGTCGAGGAGATCCGCAAGGAAGCAGGCTACGGTGGCGTTCGCGTGATGATTGCAGGCGATCTTGCCAGAGCACGCTGCAAGACCCAGATCGATGTCGGCTTCGGCGACGCCGTCACCCCGGCACCTGTTGATTCGGTCTACCCAGTACTGCTGGAGGAAATGCCCGCGCCACGGCTGCGGGCCTACCCAACGTACACCGTCATCGCGGAAAAGCTCCACGCCATCGCTTTGCTGGTCATGACCAACAGCCGCTTGAAGGACTACTTCGATCTGTCGGTGCTGTTGGAACGAGAAACTCTGGACACCGATCTGCTGGCCCAGGCGATCAAGGCCACGTTCGACAGACGG
>JADYYE010000156.1 GCA_020853815.1 Phycisphaerales bacterium | reverse complement strand
CCTTCTTCTTGCGGAGCTGCTCGGCCTTGTCACGCAGCTCGGCGGCGCGCTCGTAGTCCGCCGCCCGGACGGACTCGTCCTTCTGCACGCTCAGACGCTCGATGTCGGCCTCGATCTCGGCAAGGTTCGGCGGCTTGGTCATCGTGCGCAAACGCACCCGCGCGCCCGATTCGTCGATCACGTCGATCGACTTGTCGGGCTGCACGCGACCGCTGATATAGCGCCCCGAGAGCTCGACCGCGGCCTTGAGGGCCCCGTCGGTGATGCGCACGCGGTGGTGCTGCTCGTACCGATCGCGCAGACCCTTCAAGATCTCGATCGTCTGCTCGTTGCTGGGCGGATCGACCGTGATCGCCTGGAAGCGACGGGCGAGGGCGGCGTCCTTCTCGATGTACTTGCGGTACTCGTCGAACGTGGTGGCGCCGATGCACTGGATCTCGCCGCGGGCGAGCGCCGGCTTGAGAACGTTGGAGGCGTCGATCGCGCCCTCGGCCCCGCCGGCGCCCACCAGCGTGTGCAGCTCGTCGATGAAGAGGATCACGTTCTTGGCGCGCCGAACTTCGTTCATGACGGCCTTGATGCGCTCCTCGAACTGCCCGCGGTACTTGGTGCCGGCGACCATCATCGCCAGGTCCAGCACGACCAGGCGCTTCTCGTGGAGAATCTCGGGCACCTCGCCGCTGATGATGCGTTGGGCGAGGCCCTCGACGATGGCGGTCTTGCCGACGCCCGCCTCGCCGAGGAGAACGGGGTTGTTCTTGGTGCGGCGGCAAAGAACCTGCACGACGCGCTCGATCTCGTTGGCGCGCCCGATCACGGGGTCGAGCGAGCTTTCGCGGGCGAGTTCGGTGAGATCGCGGCCGAAGGAGTCCAAGGCCGGAGTCTTGCTCTTGCCCTTGCCCGCGGGGCCGGCGGCGGGGTCCTTGCCCGCGCCCGGGCCACCGGACTGGGGCGAGGAGAGACCCTCGCTGGTCGGGCCGCCTTCGGCGTTCTCGTTGCCGGCGCCGAGGAGGTTGAGGACCTCTTCGCGGACCTCTTCGAGCTTCAGGCCGAGGTTCATGAGGACCTGGGCGGCCACGCCGTCGTGCTCGCGCAGCAGGCCGAGCAGGAGGTGCTCCGTGCCCACGTAGTTGTGGTTGAGGTTGCGGGCCTCTTCGATGGCGTATTCGATGACCTTCTTGGCGCGGGGCGTCTGGGGGAGGCGGCCCATGGTGACCATCTCGGGCCCTGCCTTCACGAGGCGCTCGACCTCGAGGCGGACGCGCCGGAGGTCGACGTCAAGATTCTTGAGTACGTTGGCGCCGACACCCGAGCCTTCCTTCACCAGGCCGAGCAGGATGTGCTCGGTCCCGATGTACTCGTGGTTGAACCGCTGGGCTTCCTGGTTGGCCAGGGCCATGACCTTGCGGGCTCGATCGGTGAAGCGTTCGAACATCGGAGCTCTCCAGTCTCGTCCCGCGCTCCCGGACGCTCCGGGGTGGCGCGGGGTGTAGGTCCCAGAATCCTCTTCGCAGGGCGAGCGCCCGGCGCTTCGGAATCCGCCGCGGGTTTCTCCCGCCGATCGTACGCGAGCCGGACCCAACGGTTCATATTTCCGTTCGGATCAGGTTCGGATGATCGGGCGGGGTGCCGCCCTTGGCCATCGAACGTATCGGCAGCGAGCCCTGTGCCGGTTTGTGGAAGTCGCCAAGTCGCGCCAGAGGCGGGCAAGAAGGTCCGCAAACGACAGGAACCGCGGGAGAAACCCGACCAGCCGCCGAAGTGGCAGGCGGGGGGACGGAGTCGGGAATCGGGGAATGGCGAGTCGGATGTGGTGATTGAGGCATGGCCGGGTCGCCGCTCCCCCACCGACGCCGCGAGCCGATGGCCGGTATCGACGCCGAACTCGAGGCCTCTGACCCTCAACTACTTCTTCCCGATCACGCCCGCATCGGCGACAATCTTGATCGGGATCGATCGCTCGTCCACCCCGCCCGAGACTTTGTCGCGGATCGTGATCTTCAGGTTGTACTTCCCGACGCTGAGCGTGGGCGGGAGCTCGATCTGCTGCACGAGGAAGAAGTCGCGGCGCTTGTTCCGCCCGACCTCGATGATGGGCTGCTCGGGCTTGCGCCACTGCATGGAGCCGTCGGCGTCGTGCCACAGGCGCAGCTCCTGCGAAAGCTCGACCGCGACGAGGTCCGCGCCGGACATCGTGTCCATGCCGGGGTCGTCGCTGCGCGCGCCCCGGTGCGAGAAGTTCTCGATCTCGGTGTACACGATCATCTTCGTCGTTCGCCCCGCGACGAACGTGTTGTCGGCAAACGGCTCGTACTGCCCGAAGCCCTCCACGCGCGTGCAGAGCGCCGATCGGGCGATGCGCACCGCGGCCGCCTCGCGAAGCGTTGAAAGCACGCCCTCCACCAGCTGGACCGCCCGCGCGGGCTCGGCCACCTTGCCGTCCTGCGACAGAGCGCGCCCCAGCGTACGGATCGCCGACAGCGTGGTGCGCTCCTGGGAGGTCATCGTGGATTCGTCGGGCGCGGCGGGCTTGGTCCCGGTTGTGGCGTCACCGTCGTAGCCGATCGCGTCGCCGATCACGATCGTCGCGGCGTCGGACATCGCCTTTGCGCCCTGCTGCCGGCGTGCATCGAGAAAGACCGCAAGCTCTCGGCGGAGCGAACCGAGCTTGACAAGTTGGGCCTCGCGCTCCTTGGCGGCTTGATCGGCCGCGCTGGCCGCGGTGGCCTCGTTGGTCTGAGAATCGCCAGCGTCTGGCGTGACGCCGGTGTCTTCACCGGTGAGGGCGGCGAGACCGGTATTCGGCGCTGAATCGGGGAGGGCTGGGAGAGACGAGTCCTCGGCGTCGGGCGTGGGATTCTCCGGCGCGGGCTCGGACTGAGCGGGCTCTGGCCGCGGCTCAGGTGCGGGGCGAGACGCTGGCGTCGCGCTCGCCAGGATGTTGTCGACGTCAACGCCGGTATCGGCCGCCAGCTTGTCGAGCCGCGTTCCGGGACGCACTCCCGGACGCTGCGTGTCCCCGTCGCGCGGGGTGCTCGGCGAAGAACCGGGTGTTTCGCTCCCGGACTGCTTGGTTTGATCGATCGGTTCCTGCGTGAGGGCGTTGAGCCCGGTGTTGGGGGCGTCGGAAGAAGCGCCGCCGCTCGTGCGCTGCGCGCAGGAGGACAGAAATGATGCGCCCCCCAGGACAACCGCGCCGATCAGAACTCCCAGTCCAACCCCGACGCGCGAGTTCACCGGAATCGGACGCCGGACCTGAGGCCTTGCGAAGGTCCGGGTTGCCCCCCCGAGATCGAGCGAGTTTTCACGCATGGTGCGCCTCCGTGCGCCAAAGGGTCGGCGATCCTCGCCGCTGCGTTCGCTGACATGGGCGCGGAGCGACAGCCCGACGCCTCGCGCCCGATGGGAGTATCGGCACGCGAGAGACGGTTGCTGGAATGAAGCACTCAGCCCCGGCGCTGCCGGGCCGCCCCGGTCCAGATCGACGGGTCGGCGAAGCGGACGGCCAGGACATCAATCGCCCGCTCGCCATCCGAAAAGCCCGACTTGGTCCGCGCGTCCATGTCGACGCAGGCGGCGAAGAGCTTGGCGGCGGCCGCGGGCGTCGTCCGGTGAGCGGCGTGGGTGACCGCGTCCTTGGCCGGGCCCCAGAGCTTCAGCGTGCCCGCGAGCGAGAACGGGTTCATCCCCGCGCGGAGGCCGGCTGACATCCCGTGCAGTTTTCGCGCCAGGTCGCTGATCGCCCACATCATCTGCGGCGTCGGGACGCGCGAAACGTTGAGGAGTTCGCGAACATGGGCCAGGTTGGCGCGGGCGTCCCCCGCCAGCAGCGTCTGCTGCACGCCCCACACTTCTTCCTCGCGGCTCTGGCCGACCAGTTCGACCACGAGCGGTCGCGTGATCGGCTTCCCCTCTCCCGCGGCGGACGACAGCTTGGAGAGCTCGCTGTCGAGCCGCCCGAGATCGGCGCCCAGTCGCTCGACCAAGAGCGCCGCCGTCGCCACGTCGATCGACGACTGGTACCGCGACACGGCCCGCTTCCCCACCCACGCGACGGCTCGCTCATCCGAAAGTTCTTCGCACGCCATCACCGTGCCGATCTCGGGAATCAGCTTGTCCAGCTTCCCGCCGCGCCATGTGTTGCAGCGCAGGAGCAGCGTCGCGCTGTCGCTGGGCGAGGCGCAGTAAGACTCGATGAGCTGGCGGTTGGTCTTGCGGCCCACGGCGCGGGCCGCCTCGGCGGCTTCCTCTTCATCATCCTCGGACGACTTCAGAAACTCGTCGGCGTCGTCGATGATGACAAGCTTGTGCTGCTGGATCAGGCCGAAGCTGCGGCAATCGTCGAGCACGTCGACGGCCTGGGACGCCCGCCCGTCGTGGCGGACGATCTCGATCTCGCCGTGGGCCTTGGTGAGGGCGGCCTTGAGCTGGTCGGTGTAGAGCGAGCGCAGGAAAGCCTCCGGCCCGTGCAGGACGACGACGCGCTGGTCGGCGGAGAGTTCGGTGTTTCCGGCGGGTTTCTTGGCCACGCCAAGAGAATAGCGACCGCCGGGATCGCCGGGTGTGGCGTGAAAGGTTGGTACACCCGGCACCGCTCGGGAGAGCGGTGCCACCAAATCCAATCACGGGGCCTTCAGGTCGATGGGCTTTCCCAGCATCCGGCGTTTGTCCAGCAGGAATTTCATGTGGTGGGCCAGGTGCCCGACGTACCCCTCGACCATTCGACCCAGCGTCACCAGCCCGTTCTGGTTGTGCACGCCCGCGCGGGTAAAGGCCGCGTCGGGCAGACGACGGAGAACGCCGGCGGTCATGTGGCGCGCGTCGGCGAACATGCGGCAGACGCGGGCCATGTCCTCCTGCTCATAGAAGCACGTCTCTGCCATGCGCGTTTCGTCATAGGCGATGAGGAGGGGCTTGTCCTCCGCGATGATGCGACGCATGCGGTGCATGGCGGCCAGGTCGCTGTCGAGCAGGTGCACGACGATCTGGCGCACGCTCCATGTGCCGGGGACCGGGTGGGCATCCAGCTCCGCGGAGGAGAGCCCGGCGATCGCGGGCGCGAGGAGCTCGGCCCCGGCCTCGTAGCGGTCGATCCACGTTCGGTCGAAGGCGGCGGTGGTCATGGTAAAAGCGTACGCGCCCCCGTCACCCCCGATACCCTTTCCCCGTGCTTGTGCTCAGCGTCATTCAAGGCCCGGACAAGGGCAAGAGGTTCGAGCTGCCCGATCACGAGCCCCAGCTCATCGGGCGATCGAGCGAGGCGATCCTCATCAACGACACCACGCTCTCGCGCCGCCACGCGGAGCTGACGCCCGACTCGGGCCAGTGGTTCATCCGCGACCTCGCCAGCCAGAACGGCACCTACGTCAACGGCGTGAAGATCGACGATCGCACGCGCCTCCGCCTGGGCGACCAGATCCGCGTGGGCCAGACGTTGCTCGTCTTCGGCGTCACCGACGCCCGCGACCCCGACGTCGTGCGCTTCGTCGGCAAGTCGGAGCTCGACACCTCCATCGAGCGCACCATGGCCAGCAACGAGGACTCGATCATCCTCGCCGAGCCCGAGCCCCGTGCCGCCGCGGTGCACCACCTCCGCATCGTCTACAAACTCACCACGCTCACCGCCCAGAGCCTGGACCGGGGCGAGCTGCTCGCGAAGGTCATGGACCTGGTCTTTGACGAGTTCCAGCCCGAGCGCGGCGTGATCGTGCTGGACTCCGGCGACTCTCATGTCGTCCGCCCCGAAGTCGTCCGCTACCGCAACGCCCCGCGCGACGCCGACGACGCCAAGATCCGCGTCAGCCGCACCATCATCCAGCACGCGATGCGCCACGGCGAGGGCGTGCTGTGCACCAACGCGATGAACGACCCGCGCTTCGCGTCGGGCGACAGCGTGCAGCGCCTCAACATCCGCTCGGCCATCTGCTCGCCCATCAAGTTCCGCGAGCGGGTCTTCGGCACGATCTACGTCGACAGCTCCATCGCCAACTACACCTTCACCGGCGAGCAGCTGGCGCTCATGAACGCGATCGGCCTGCACACCGGCCTCGCGCTCGCCAACGCGGAGCTCTACTCACAGAAGGTGCGCGCCGAGCGCCTCGCGGCCGTGGGCGAGACGGTCGCGAGCCTGTCGCACTCGATCAAGAACATCCTTCAGGGCCTGCGCGGCGGGGCCGATCTCGTCGAGATCGGGCTGAAGAAGGACGACATGAAGCTCGCCAAGGGCGGGTGGGCGATCCTGAAGCGGAATCTCGATCGCATCATCGGGCTGGCGCTGAACATGCTGGCGTATTCGCGCCAGCGCCGCCCGGAACTCCAGCTCATCAAGCTCGGGCCTCTGATGGACGATTGCGCGCAGCTGCTGGAGGGATACGCGTCGAGCCGACGCGTGGCGCTGATCGTCGACGTCGACCCGGAGATGCCGCCGATCCCCGTCGACACGAGCCTCTTGCACCAGGCCGTGATGAACCTGATGACCAACGCCCTGGAAGCGGTCGAGCCTCAGCGTGGCGCGGTGACGTGCCGGGCGGCGTATCACGCGGGCGCGCCCGGGCAACCGGCGTGGGCCGAGATCAACGTCATCGACAACGGCATCGGCATCCCGCCGGAAAAACTCGCCTGGATCTTCGAACCCTTCAACACCACCAAGGGCCAGCGCGGCACGGGGCTCGGGCTCGCCGTCACCAAGCGCATCGCCGAAGAGCACGGCGGGCGCGTCGAGGTCTCGTCACGCACCGACGGCCCGGAACGCGGCTCAACCTTCCGAATGATCCTGCCCGCGGACGCCGGACGCATGGACCCCTCGGCGACCGCCCACAACCGCGCCAGCGAGAGCGCGATCTGATACGCCGCCTCGTTGCTTCGATGCCGAGTGCCCCGATGCCGCATGTCTTGATGGCGCGTGCGCAAATGCCGCGTGCGCAAACTCCTGGTCACCCTCAACGCCATGCTCTGAACCCGAACACCGTGGAGAAACTCTCTTGAAACCGCTTGACCAGCAAGACAGTCGCTCCCCTCTTCTCTGCGTTCTCGGCGCCCTCTGCGTTGAATCCTCTTCGGTCTTCTCTTCCCCACTCCCAACTCCCCATTCCCCACTCCCGCTCTCTCCGGTTAGTGCCCGCTTATCACCGCCTTGGTGCGCACCAGAGTGTCCGTCTTTTTCCCCTCTTCCCAGATTTCCGAAAAATATCTTCGCACGCCCATCCCCCGCGCGCAAACCCCTCTGCGGCCCTTCTTTGTGCCTCTTCCTCGTGCCAACTGCCCAGTGCTTAGTGCCTGCTTACAACCACTCTGGTGCGCACCAATGTGTCCGCCCGCCCCCCCTATGGAGAGCGCGTGTGTTCCCCGCGCCCTCACCAGGGCCAGGCTTCGAGCGAGTTCGCCCGCGGCGCAACCCCGGCGTCTTTGAAAAGTGAATACACCGGCCGGAACCGGGCTCCGGGTGGCGTGGCCAACCCGTTGGCCACGCGCGTGCCACCGACCGCGCCTTGCGGTCCGTGCTCATGCAGCGCCTTGGTCCCGTGCTCGGCCCCCGAGTGGGCGAGCCCGAAGCACGCGACGCCACTCCCCGGATCATGCACGCGCCTGCGCGGGGCGCAAGCCCGACCTCCCTACTTCTTCTTGTAGTAGTCGATGTTGACCTGGATGTACTTGTTCCACTCCGCGGGCAGGTCTTCCTGGGGGAAGATCGCCTTGACCGGGCACTCGTCGACGCACAGGCCGCAGTCAATGCAGGTGTCGACGTCGATGTAGAGCTGGTCGGTCTTTCCGAACTCGGCCTCGGACTTGGTGGGGTGGATGCAGTCCACGGGGCAGACGTCGACACACGCGGTGTCCTTGGTTCCGATGCATGGCTCGGCGATGATGTGCGGCATGAGGTCTGGGCTCCGTCGGTTCGGCCCATGGTACGCCGCACGAGGCGCGATAGGAGGCCGGACCCGCCGGGGAACCCGCCCGCGCGCGAACACGGACGCGGGGGGTTCCCCGCGTCCGTGCGCCACCGGCGTGCCAGTCACACGTCGTCAGCACCCGTTCTCGAAATCGGACGCGAAGGCGTCGTAATCGTCGCCGTTCACGAACCCGTCGTGGTTGTAGTCGGCCTGCGGCATGGCGCTCTCGAACCACGAGGCGAAGAGGTCATAGTCGTCGCCGTTGACGAACCCGTCGTCGTTCACGTCGGCGTCGCACAGCATGTCGCTCGGGATGATGTTGAGTGTGCTGGTCTCGTGGTCGAACCAGCTGGTGCATCCCTCGGGCGTGATGGTGTTGCTCCCCAGGATGATCGACTCGAACATCGGGTCGGGGTTGATGAACGTCTTGCCCGGGTGGAGCGGGACGGGCTGGCCGTTGACCGTGAAGAGCACGACCTGCGTGTGTGTGTGAGGCAGGTTGAGCGGCACCTCAAAGAAGATGTCAAAGAAGCTGTCGCAGTACATGGGGAGCGAGATGCCGGGATCAAGCAGCGATTGCCCTTCGATCGGGAGCCCCCACTGCTGCGCGAGGGACATCGGGATCATGGTGCAGGGATTGGTGGAAAGAAGCGCCGTCACGGGGTGCCCGTTCACGAGCACCGTCTGCGAGCGGAAGTTCTTGAAGATGTGATCCTCGAAGTTGTCGTCCTGCTGGACCGGGACCTTGACGGGCGCCTGCACGGCGGCCGCGATCCACTCGGTCGAGCGCTTGTTCTTGTTGGGGTCCGCGGTCGGCTCGTCCTTCATGCCGACCTTCTTGCCGTCGATCGTCGCGCCGGAGATGTTGGCGCCGGCCTTGGTCTTCATGGAGTTGGTCTTCTTCTCCTTCTCCGCGTCGTTCGCGCCGTCCTGGTCGGCGGGCTTCTTGGGGACGACGACCTTGACCTCGACCTCCTTGGCGTCACCGTTGTTCGTGCCGTCGGCGTTCTTGGGCTGAACCTTGACCTTGGTCTTGATGACGTGGCACTTGACCGAGCCGCCGCCCGTGCCGCCGACGTTGACCGAGCCGTCGGGCGGGTTGACCGGATCGCCGTTGGCGTCGAGCAGGCCGGCCTTCTTGGCGTCCTCGAAGGAGAGGCTCGTGAGCCCGCCGGAATCCAGGATGCCGTCAAACTTCTGCCCGCCGACCTCGATGCCGACGGGGTACTTGGTGCCGATGTCATCCGGCCCGGCGTGTGCAAGGCCGGCGGAGAGAACGAGTGCGAGAACGGCGGAGGCGAAAGTGCGGTTCATGGGAAAGCTCCAAAGCATGGGAACTGACTGGTGCTCTGGTCGCTCGGCACGCTGTCGGGCGATCGGGCAATGGGAAAGCGACGCGCCGCGGGGGAACTCACGCGCCGGTTGCAAAAGCGAATACGCCAACTCCGCCGAATGACATGGGGAGAAGAACGCACACCCACCGGAATGGAGAGAAAGGCGCAGCAACTCCGCCACGCTCGCCGCGAACGAAGTGCAAAAACAGATTGGGGCGGATCTCTTCAATCCGCCCCAATGACTGACCCGGAGCCGGGCGGGCTGGGGGGCAACGCCGGCTCAACGGGGCAAGTTGTCGACGGCGCCCACACCCGGCGCCGGCGGGGCACGCCGGCCCACGAGCCCGGCGCGCCAAAGCCGACCATGACGCATCCTGCGCCCGCACTTCGCGTCAACCCCGGAACCGGCCGCGCCAACGCCGCCACGCCCAAAGCAGCGCGAGACACTCAAGAAAACGATCGTGAAGAACTCACGACGGAAACCGCAAACAACCGCCGAGCGGCGGAATTCAGATCAGCCCCAGTATCACGCGCGGCAACGATGGACGCAAGGGAAATTGCGCCCGGTTTTTGCCCGGAGAATCCCTCTGACTGCTCGGAGGCCCGCCCCGCCAAGGCGGGTTCATGCGCCCTCAGGACGCGGTCCTCGCGGCTGAACTCGAATTATTCACACACTCCTGGCTTGCGCAAGGCAACGCCTCGAGAGTCCGCCATGACACGAGAAACTCGCGGAAGCTCGACCTCACCTTCCCGCCCTCACCCCCGCACACCCTCACCCGCTGATCTGATAGCGCGACGCGGTCAGCGTGCGATCCACCTGCGTGCGGAACTCCTCGAAGCCCTGCTTCCCCATCAGGCCGAACGTCGCCTGCTTGCCCAGCTCGACGGCCGGCTGGTCATAGGCGTCGATGTTCAGCATCAGCCCCGCGTACGCCGTCGTCACCATCCAGAGCTGGATGAACTGCCCGACGTGGCGCGCATCAACGACGGGGAAACGGATCGTGTAGTTCGGGCGCTGGCTTTCGACCAGCGCGTACTCCGTCGCCCGCTTCTCGGCGTTGAGCAGCTCGCCCATGCGGCGGCCCTCGAGATACGCCAACGCCTCGACGCCCATCCCCGTCGGAATCGCCAGGTCGCTCGGCGCCGGGCGATCGAACGAATCGACCTGGATGAGCCCGAGCACCTTGTCGTTCGGGCCCTCGCGATAGAGTTGCACCTGCGAGTGCTGGTCGGTCGTGCCCAGCGCCTTGATGGGCGTGAACCCCGCGAAGACCTCCTGCCCCGACTTGTCCACGCGCTTGCCGAGCGACTCCGCCCAAAGCTGGCGATACCAGTCCGCGAGCAGATACAGCCCGTTGCAATACGGCATCATCACGTGGTTGGGCTTGCCGAGATTCGTGCCCAATTCCACCAGCAGGAACGCGAGCATCGCGGCCGGGTTCTGAGTCAGCCCGGGGCGCGAGCACAACGCGTCCATCTCCGCCGCGCCCGCGAGCAGCGCGTCGATATCGATCCCGCACATCGCGGCCGAGAAGAGCCCGACCGGCGAGAGCACGCTGAAACGTCCGCCCACGCCGTCGGGAACGGGCAGGGTTCGATACCCGTCGCGGTTGCAGATCTGGCGCATCGTGCCCTTGGCCGGGTCGGTGATGGCGACGATGTGGCGCGCAAAGTTGGTGCCCAGGGCGCGCTGGAGCAGCGAGCGGATGATCATGAACTGGGCGGCGGTCTCGGCCGTCTCGCCCGACTTGCTGATGACGTTGAAGAGCGTGCGCTCCAGCCCGCCCGGCATCGACTGGCAATAGTCCAGCACCGCCTTGAAGTTCGCGGGGTCGACGTTGTCAACGACGAACAGTCGCGGCCCGGGGCGATTGGAGTCGGACAGGAGGTTGTACGTCCCGGGGTTGAGCGCGCTCTGCACCGCGATGTTGCCCAGCGCCGAACCGCCGATGCCCAGCACGACCATCGTGTCGAACTTGCCCTCGCATTCCTTCACGATCGCGCGGACCGCCGAGACGTGCTCGGACTTGACCGGGTCCATCGCGAGGTTGCGCCAGCGCTCCCAGCCCGTGCCGCGGGTCTGGGCCAGCTTGGCGGTGGCGGCCTTGACGGCCTCGGCGGGCTCGGCGCCGTCGACCAGCAGCGTGGGGTCGATCCCGTGCGAGCCGACGCGTTCGGAGAGACAGTTGGCGTAATCGAGGGTGAGCATGGAAAGCAGGGTATCGGCGGGGGGCGGGCCGGACAAAAGCGGAATCGGGATGATCGCGCGACGCTCCCCGGCGCGACAGGTATGAAAACGAAACCGCCCGGCTCGAATGAACCGGGCGGACTTCCTGCCCAGCGGCCTCGCGATGAACTCGGTCGATCAGCTGGACTTGTTCCCATGCTCGGTCTGCTCTTCGGGTCTGGGCTCCGAGGGTTCGTCCTGATTCTCTTGTGCGCCGGGCTTGGTGTATGGGACTCCCCAGAAGGCGGCGTTGGATTGACGGGTGTAGAACGTGCCGCACTCCGGGCATGTGCCCGATTCGTCGTCGGGGAGCGGGTACTCGCACTTGGTGCATACGGCGCCGCGGTGATCTAGAACCGCGGTGCGCATTCTATGGACACCATGAGCATGCAAGGCGAACGCGGCACCCATCAACATCGGCAACATGAGCGCGGCGACCATAATTGGCCTAACACTCAGGCTGCCCGAAGATCGCCACGAGATAAGGAGCCAGAGAGTTACGAACGCCAAGAAGGCAAAGAGGATTGCGGCAACCATGCCGATCAGACGCAAGGTGTGTTTTCGATATGGATTCGTACGAGCGAAGGTCTTGAGACGGGCCAGCGAACGAGTCGTGGCGCTCCAACGTCGGGCACACTCCGTGCGGGAGAACGGTACTCCACACCTTGGGCAACGCCCCTCAGTCATCTCCGGTAGGGCCGAAAGACATGCCGAGCAGACAATGCCCGCCTGTCGCGCCACGAGCCGCCCCAGTCGAGCGATACGCCACGATTGAATGCTCAGTATGATCATCGCGAGCGCCAAGAGACTAAGAGACACGGCGACGCGCCAGGACGACCCATCCAAATGGGAACTCGGATTGGGCGCCCCAATCACCAAGAAACTGGGTGATGCGAGCCCTGCTATCGTCGCAATAACGATAGGAAGAAGCAAGCGATGACGCGATGATTGCATGGCGGACATTGCCCCGTGTTCATACGACGACAATTCCGCACCCCAGCAAGCACTGGCGGTAGGAGGCTTCAATAACGCCAATCGCCGCATCAAAGATCGCGGTAGCGCCCACAATCGCGACCGCCAACACGATCAGCACGGCGGCCACGCACGCCAACGCAAGAAGGGTTCCGAAGGGCGGTACCCCAATGGTCTTCGCGCACTGGAGTGTCCCCCACAGCGCAGCCATTGCCGCTGTCGCGCAGGCTGCCGAATAGGTTGCGGTTGCGAGGAGAATGGCGGCGTCTCGAGAGTTCTTGCAAGCCGCCATGCACTGCTCTTGAGTAACGACAGGACCGCCGGGTGGACGGTTTCCGACTCCGTTCTTCTTCAGGAACTTGATAGTGCTCAGCATGGAGTCAGACATTCTGCCGGCCATGAAAAAGCCCATTCCTGGCGAGGTACCAGAAGTAGAACCAGGGACGATCTTCATTATTACGCCAACTACTGGCACTGCGACCGCGGTCGGACCCGTGACTTCTGCAAATACATGCCAAGCAGTGAGTGTATCCCCTTCCTGCACCTGTGGTTCGAATGCCTGAACGAGCTCATGCACTTTGATCGTGAACGGCACACCGTAGTAGTTCACACCCTCGTATTCCCCTCGGCCGATGAACTCTGATCCCGGCGCAAGGTTATACGTCAGATTCGGCTCCTCGCTTGTGCCGAAGATCGAGGTCCACAGCTCGGTCTGGATGGCGACCAAGTCGGCCTCGGTGACCTCGCCCTCGCACTCACCGAGTGGTGCGACGATGGGTCCCGGCGGGCCGTCGCAGATCAGCGGGAGCGAGACAGGCACGGGGCACCGAGACGTGAAGGCGTAGGCCGTCGGCCCACCCACGAGCATCATCGCCGCGACGAGAATCCCCGCGACGAAGCTGACGAAGGAGTCGTTTCGGAGTGAAGGACGCAGTGCGTTCATGGCATTCTCCCTGAAATCAACCACCCGAGTCCGGGCGTCCAGCGAGCGGCCATGGCGACGGGCCATGGCGACGGGCCATGGCGACGGGCCATGGCGACGGGCCATGGCGACGGGCCATGGCGACGGGCCATGGCGACGGGCCATGGCGACGGGCCATGGCGACTTCCTCACATTACTCCTTATGACCGGCGTGTCTATTGAAAGTTGCTGACTTATTCAGAAAAATGTCCGCAGAATCAGAATCGTCTGGCTCGGCGTCACCCAAGTGGGTGGATTCGAGCGGTCTTTGCGCACGAAAAACGCCAATCCCGGCCGCGCCCGTCCGGCGACCTACCCTTTCCCCATGATCCATCCATGGCACGACGTTACCCCCGGGATCGACGAGGCTTCGCCGCTCCCACGCCATTTCAAGTCCATCATCGAGATCCCCAAGAACTCCAACAACAAGTACGAGCTCGACAAGGGGACCGGGCTTCTGCGCCTCGACCGCGTCCTCTCCAGCGCGGTGTACTACCCCGCGAACTACGGCTTCATCCCGCAGACCCTGGCCGAGGACCACGACCCGCTGGACGTGCTGGTCTTCTGCATGGAGGAGATCCCGCCCATGACGCTGTGCGAGGCGCGGGCGGTCGGGATGATGACGATGATCGACCACGGCGAGCCGGACCACAAGATCATCAGCGTGCTGATGGCCGACCCGGTCTATTCGGAGTTCCAGAAGAGCAGCGACTTCCCCAGGCACCTGCTCAAGATGCTCAAGCGGTTCTTCCTGGACTACAAGACGCTGGAGGGGAAAGAGGTCGAGGTGGACGACATCCTGCCCGCCGAGGCCGCCGACGCGATCGTGGAAAGCTGCCTGGCCCGGTACTCGCAGGCACGCCGGACCGGCGGGATCAAGGGGCTGATCAACTAGGAAGAGCGAGACAGCGAGACAGCGAGACAGCGAAGCAGCGAGACAGCGAGTCGGCGAAGCAGCGACACAGCGACACAGCGAGACAGGGGAAGAGAAAAAGAGGAAGAGGGAACAAGTCGGGCGGCCGCGTGAGCGTGTGACGTGCGGCACAGGCGAGCTCTTCGAGGGAACCAACCGTGGATCATGATCTGGCGGGCATTCTGGTCGACGAGCGGGAGATCGCCAAGCGTGTCCGCGAGCTTGGGGCGCAGCTCGCCGCCGACCTGGAGCGCGACCTCGCCCGTGAATCCGGCTCGGACGGAACTGCCGGTGACGCAGCGAACTCGGACGACTTCGGCAAGGTCGTCATGATCCCCGTCATGACCGGCGCGATCGTCTTCGTCGCCGACCTGATCCGCGCCATGCCCATGCGCCTGTCGCTGAAGCTCGTCGCGGTCTCCAGCTATCCCGGCGCGTCGGTGCAGAGCAAGGGCGCCAAGCTGGCGGCCGAGATCCCGGGCGACCTGGCGGGCAAGCACGTCGTGGTCGTCGACGACATCCTCGACTCGGGCCAGACGCTCGGGCTGGTGCGCGAATTGATCGCCGCCCAGAAACCCGCGAGCCTGCGCGTGTGTGTTCTGCTCCGCAAGCCAGACCGCGTCCGCCAGCGTGCCGTCGACGTGCAATACGTGGGCTTCGAGATCCCCGACGAGTTCGTCGTCGGCTACGGCCTGGACTTCGACGGTCATTACCGCAACGTGCCCAACATCGCCACACTCCGCCCCGAGGTGGTCGAACGCGTGCGCCGGAGGGCCTCGCGTGCGTGACGCGAGTCCAGAGCCCGGCGAACGACCCGTGCCAGACGCGCGTTCCGAGTCCGGCGAGCGCCCCATGTCCGGCGAGCGCCCTATGTCCGGCGAGCGCCCTATGTCCGGCGAGCGCCCTATGTCCGGCGAGCGCCTGATTCTCGATGGCCGTCCCGGTGCGATGAGCCTGGTCCTGCGCCCCGCGTGGAGCGTGGCGATGATCGTCGTCGCGGCGCTGGTGTGCGTGTGGATTCTCGATCGACTCGCGAGCCGGGCGGCGGGCGATCGGACGCTGGCGGGCGACACGCGCACCTGGTCGAGCTACGTCGCGCTGACGGCGCTCGGGCTGGTCGCGATCCGACTGGTCTGGGTGTTCATCGATTGGCGCTGCCGCCGATTCATTCTGACGGATCGACGGATCATGCGCGCCTGGGGCGTGTTTTCGCGCGGGCAGGCGGAGCTTCCCCTCCGCAACGTGCAGGACGTCGTGGTCCATCGCACGCTGGGCGAGCGCCTGCTCGGGCTCGGCTCGATCGCCGTGGTCGGCGCCAGCGGCGGCGGGGTCGCCTGGGTTCACGCCGCCGACCCCGACGACACCTTTGCCGAGATTCGCCGCGCGATCGATCGGGCTGCCCGCGACGCGGGCCAACAGCGCGGCGCCGCCTCATCCTGCGACGCCACAACACCCAACGCGACCGCCGTCGCAACCGCCTCTTCCGACGTGCCGAGCAACCCACTCCGCGTGATCGGCCTGGTCGGAGGCATCGGCTCGGGCAAGAGCACGGTCGCCGCGGAGATCGCGCGCCAGGCCGGCGGCATCGTGATCGACTCGGACAAGGAAGCCAAGGCCGCACTCGATCGGCCGGACGTGCGCGATCAATTGGTCGCTTGGTGGGGGCGCGGCGTGGTGGGCAAAGATGGTCGCATCGATCGGGGCCAGGTCGCGGACATTGTCTTCCGCCGTCCCGAAGAGCGGGCGCGGCTTGAGGGATTGGTTCATCCGATCGTGCGATCGACGCGGGCCCAGGCGATCGAGCGGGCCCGGGCCGCGGGGGCGGGCGTGGCGATCATCGACGCGCCGCTGCTGTTCGAGGCCGGGGTCGACCGCGAATGCGACCTTGTCTTGTATGTTGACGCCCCCTTGGAGGCCCGTGTGGGGCGTGTGAAGGCGACCCGGGGGTGGGATGCCGCCGAACTGGAGCGCCGAGAAAAAGCACAATTGCCACTTGAAGAGAAGCGGCAAAGGTCCGATGATGTAGTGGTCAACGACGCCGAGCCGGGCCAGCTTCCGGGGCGCGTCGCGGACCTCCTCCAACGCATCCAGGGGCGGGTTTCGAGGCTGGGTTCCCATTGAACCCGGCGCGGGGCACAGGGCTTGGCGGTTTTCGCGGGCCGATCGCCGGATGAAGACACGCGGGGGATGGATCGGAATGCCGGCGCTCTTGGCATGGTCCGGGTTCCGTGATGCCCCAAGTTCATGCTCCCGCGTGGCCTAGCGGCGCGACGGTGACGCCTTGTTCGGTATATTCACCGCGGCTCGACGGGTTCGAGACGCGCGATTCGCGAAACACGCGGCCCCGCTCTTCCAGGCGCGGGCCGGAAACTCCCAGACTCACAACATTGGTTTGGGCTGCTTGGGTTGGGCTTGGTGCTTGGGCGCCGGTCCGCCGGGCGGCATGAAGATTCCGGGTTTATGCCCGGCAGGATCGAGGAAGCATGGCTCGTAGTTCCAGCGGCTCAGGGCACGACGACAAGGGCGACACGCACGAAACCCGTGCCAAGGGAAAGGCCACCGCTCGCCGCGCCAGCGCCACCGCCGAGCCCGAAGCCCGTCCGGTTTCGGCCTTGCCGGGCGAATCACTCTCCGGCAGCCGCGCGTCGGCCGACTCCAAGCCCGCCCGGGGGGAGGCTCGCCCAGAACCTCGCCCAGGACCTCGCGCAGAACCTCGCCCCGAGCCGCGCGTTGAGCCGAAACTCGAGCCGCGCACGGAACCGCGCCCCGAACCGCGCCCCGAACCGCGCCCCGAACCGCGCCCCGAACCACGCCCCGAACCACGCCAGGAGCCACGCCCCGACCACCGTTCCGATGACAGGCGCGAGCAGGAGCGTGGCCCGACCAATTCCGGGCCGACGGGAGGCCAAGGCGGACCCCAGGGCGGCCCCAACCAAGGCCAGGGCTACCCCAATCAGGGTGGCCCACGCCCAGACCGCGGCCCAGACCGCGGCCCAGATCGGGGCTCGGATCGGGGGCCCGACAACCGCCAGTTCTATGACCAGGGCCCCGGTGGTTTCCGGCGCAAGAAGAAGCGTCGCAAGGGCGGCATGGGCCCCGGCGGGTTCCAGGGCGGCTTCTCCGGCGGCGGGCACGGCGGCTTCAGCGGCTCGCGCCTCCCCGAGGGCCTTCCCAGCGACGAAGAACTCGAGCGCGAGGCCCAGGAACTCGAGCGCATCGCCAAGAGCGCCGATCCCTCGGTGCTGAAGGACGCGCTCTCGATCGGCGAACTCCAGAAGATGGAGATGGAGCCGCTCTTCAAGATCGCGGACAAGGAAGGCCTCTCCGACTTCCACTCGCTCAACAAGCAGGACCTCATCTTCAAGATTCTGAAGGCACGGGCCGCCAAGCAGGGCCTCATGTTCGGCGACGGCACGCTCGAGATCATGCCCGACGGCTTCGGCTTCCTCCGCTCGCCCGAGCAGAGCTATCTCCCCGGGCCCGACGACATCTACGTCAGCCCCGGCACCGTGCGACGCTACGGCCTGCGCCGCGGCATGGTCGTCCGCGGCATGGTCCGCCCGCCCAAGGAGAGCGAGCGCTATTTCGCCCTCCTCCGCATCGAAAAGATCAACGGGCGCGACCCCGCCAAGGTCCACGACATCATCAACTTCGAGGACCTGACGCCCCTCCACCCCGAAAAGCGGTACATGCTCGAGACCGAGCCGGGCGAGATCGAATGCCGCATCGTCGACCTGACCGCGCCGATCGGCAAGGGCCAGCGCATGCTGATCGTCGCCCCGCCCCGCACCGGCAAGACCGTGCTTCTGCAGAAGATCACCAAGGCGATCAGCAAGACCGCCCCCGAGACCCGCATCATCGTCCTCCTGGTCGACGAGCGCCCCGAGGAAGTGACCGACTTCCGGCGTAACACGACCAAGGACTCCAAGCACGTCGAGGTCGTCGCCAGCACGTTCGACGAGCCGTCCAACCGCCACGTCCAGGTCTGCGAGATGGTGATCGAGAAGGCCAAACGCATGGTCGAGTTCGGCGATGACGTCGTCATCCTGCTCGACTCGATCACCCGCATGGCCCGCGCCTACAACGCCGAGATGCCCCACTCGGGCAAGATCATGACCGGCGGCCTGGACTCCAACGCGCTCGCACGCCCCAAGAAGTTCTTCGGAGCCGCCCGCGCCATCGAGCACGGCGGGAGCCTCACGATCATCGCGACCGCGCTGGTCGACACCGGCTCCAAGATGGACGAGGTCATCTTCGAGGAGTTCAAGGGCACCGGCAACAGCGAGCTGCACTTGGACCGCAAGCTCATGGACAAGCGCATCTACCCGTGCATCGACGTCCCGGCGTCGGGCACACGCCGCGAAGAACTGCTCATGGACCCCAAGGAGCTGGAGCTGGTCTATCGCCTGCGCAAGGTGCTGAGCGACATGAACGTGGTCGAGGCGATGGAGCTGTTGAAGAGCCGCCTGAAGAAGGTCAAGACCAACGCCGAGTTCCTGATGACGATGGCGATGGGCTGAGCCTATCGAACGTCGACATCATCAAGGGGGGTGTGCGTGCCGGGTGGGTCTTCGGTAGCGTGCAGAGCGCCCTTCTCGGCCCAGTCAAGCCCGTCCCCAAGGACACCGGTCATGGTGCTGTTGCTGAACTGATAGCGGCCAGCGGTCCCGTCCACAAACGCGAGATCGGCGGTCAGATTCGATCGCTCGGTTCCCATTCGCGCCGCGACCGACCAGGGGAAGATCGACGCAACAAGCACTTTCCTCGAAGCGATCCTCGCTTCGCACAGCGCACGAGATCGCCACTGCGCCGGGCCGATTCTCGTTGAAGGACGCCAGAACCCATCTGTAGCGAGAAACGAGCAGGAAGGTTGATAGTGGACAGCCCCCGGGTAACGGAGCGGCTGCCCCGTTAGGGGGTCTGCGGCGGGAGCATCGGGCGAAATGAACGCATCTCCGATCTCTGGAATGTACCCCTGCTGCTTGAGCACATGAGCCCAGACGATCGCGATATAGAAATAGCCGCACTTCAATCGAGACTGGTCGGCTTCCGGCCATGATCGCCACTCTCCGGGCTTCGAGTAGACGATCATTGAGTCCCGATTATCATTGGCGTAGGTATTGAGGAGCATCGCACACGACCGAGCGGAAACCGCCGAGGCGGCCTGTCGAGCCCGCGATCGCGCGGATGAAAGCAGGGGTAGCGTGAGCGAAAGCAGCGTGCTCACAATCACGATGCACACGAGAATCTCGACGATGGTGAACCCACGCGCCGTGGCTCGCTCGCTCGTCCAATCCTCGGCCGGCGTCGATGGCCTTTGCTTCCTAGTGCCGACCCGCCGAACGCACTCCGGACCGAGCAGAGCCGAGATCATGGCGGCATTCCTAGCCAACAGCCAGAAGGCTTCGCTCCTGGCATGTCGAAACGCAAGGATCTTGCCGAAGCAGAGGCAGTCCGGCTCATGGCCGAACGCCAGAAGGATGCCATAGACTCCACTAAACACCGCGAGAAGCGCGGCCGCCGTCAATGCGGCCCGGCGTGCGTGCCCCGATGACGCGAAGAACAAGCACGCAAGCGCCAATTCCATGACCGGAACGAAGATCGCAACGAAGCCTAGCGACTCCTCCGGCAAGACCGGCCACGATCGCAGGGATTGTTCGAAGCGAGGCAAATCCCAGAGCTTTGAGACCGCCGCGACGCCAAGGAGCAACATTGCAGCGGCTCGTGCCGAATACAGCAGTCTGCTCATGACTAGTGCTCGCCGCCGCCATCGCACGGATAGTCGGGGTCCGTATCGAGGGAATTCGAGGAATACGTGTAGACCCCGTTTGCAACGCACAACCAAGTTCCGGCAGGAAGAGTCTGGATGCATCTGCGCCGCTGCACCATGCAATCTGCGGTCACCGCATGAAACGCCTGAAAGCCCGTGGGTGCGCTGAAGATGTTGTTCACGGGGTCGGTCCAGATGATGAAATCGGTGCAGTTTGTGCATGGTGGATGACCCGAGAGAGTCACACCGTTCAGGGCGCACGGGTCCGTGTACGGCACTGCGACGAAGCAACTGTTGTCCGCCACGACAACCGCGGCACATGTCGACACGCCCGCCACGAGAGAAATCAGCGATCGGAGCTTCATGATGCTTCTCCAGAAAAGAGCCTGCGTTTCGGAACTACAACGCTCGACGCTTCATCAGAAACCAGACGAGCACTGGAACGACGACAATCGCTCCGAGTCCCGCCCACGACAACAGTTGTTCTATCCAAGATTTCGATGCAGTCCGGCTGCCCCGAACCAGCACTTCCTCGGCCGCGCTCGAGTTCAAAGAACGACCACGAAAGTCCTGATCGTCCATACCCGCCGCAATCTGCCCTCGCACCACATCCGGGCGATCCTTCGTGGGCGGCTTTACAACCTCGGACGCGATCTCATCTGGGATAACCTCGGTCGAATCAAACACAATCGCGTACACGGGGTCCGTCATGGAAGTGTCGGCTACGGTGTCCTCCAAGACGACTCTGGACACGACGTTTCGATGGAGAACATCGTCAAATCTCCAGGCGGCGAACTGAACTTGGGGCGTCGAGAGCCCCTTGACCGGCGGGTCGTATGTGTTCCAGCATCTCGTCGGTCGCCCGGTCCCGGTCGTCTCGTCCCATTCAACCTCGACATAGCCAGTGTTCGTTGACTCTCCGCCGGGGACACGGGCCTTTCGCGTCGTTGTGATGAGAACGCGTCTCGAGCCCTCAATCTTGATGCTTGCTGTCTTCCACAGGTCTTCCTTTGCCAGGCCTGAAAGCGGACCCATGACGCACAGGGAATACATGTTGACAAAGTCACCCTGAATGGCGCTCGGGATCGGGATCGGCAGATTCGAATCCGGGTCCGCGTTCATGCGAACCAGGCGACGCGGCTGCCAAACCCAAGACTCGGACGGCGTGTGAGCGCTGTCCATGAAATACCCCGGTTCAACCGCTTCCGCTAGATCGTCCACAATCCTCCACGTCTTGCTATCGATGTAGTAGCATGAGATCGGGTCGATCAGCGGCCCATCCTTCAGTCGCTTCTCATACCTATCGAGAACCCTTCTCTTCGGGTGCTCTGGTTTGTCCTTAACCTCATCGCGCAATTGCTGGACCTGGGAGAGCGGCGGTACATAGAAATACTCGGCGTGCCACCGAAAGAGCTTGCCTTCCGCATCACGGAGGCTCGGCGCGCTCTTGGCTTCTGAACCGAGCCATGCGCGAACATCAGATTCTGTCGGAGGAGAGGCGATCGAATAATCTGAAGGTCCGCCGCAGACCAAACACATGAAGATCGATGTGATGGTTCTCATAATGGCAGACTACCCCCCCCCTCGACGCCTGTCAAGCGATGAATCGGCGATTTCCGAGAGTCTGGTGCAAGGTCGGTTCATTCGACATCCATGCGGGCGAACGCTGGTGGCGAACCAGGCGTTTCACGGGCGCGCAACAGCCCCTGGCACGCCCACTGTTTGCAGCCCGTGCGGGGTTCCGCCCGATGAAGTACAGTTGGCGCCGGGGTTTGTGCCTCGGGGTCATTGGCCGGAGGATCTGGCGTGCGGGCGCGGAGCGCGACACGTCGATTCAACACGCCGCCGCCGGGCCAAACCCGTCCAGCGAACGCCATCGACTCGGACGCCTCCGTCCCCGGTGCAACACCACCCACGTCCCACGCTCGCGCACGCCGCCGCGCTCCGCCCGCGCCGCTCGCCCCATCCGCTTGGGCCGGCACACTCCCGTTCCCTCGGTTCCGCTATCCTCTCCGCCGTGTCGAACCAGCCGGGCAAGCCAGAGGTGAGCCAGACCGCCGCGTCGGTTGAGTCGCGCGCCGGCTCTCCCGCTGCGCGGAACGCGCCCGCGTCGAGCGCGGGCGAGATCGCCAAGCGGCTGGGGCCGGTGGCGTTCCTGGGGATCTGGTCGGCGGCGATCCCGCCCTTGGGCTCGCTGGCGTTGTTCTACTTCATGGACGATATCGGCCTGTGGCTCCGATCGCACGAATCGCTGGGGGTCGTGCTGTACGCCGTGGGCTTCGCGGTGCTGGCGGGGCTGGCGCTCCTGCCGACGTACGCGTCGGCGATCCTGGGCGGGTGGGCGTTCGGCATGGGGCTGGGCTATCCCGCGGCGCTGGCGGGATTTTTGTTCGGCTCGCTGATCGGGTACGGGGTGGCGAAGCCGACGGCGGGCGAGCGCGTGATCAAGCTGATCGACGAGCGTCCGAAGTGGAAGGTGGTGCGAAAGGCGTTGCTCGAGAGCGGGTTTGGGCGGATGCTGCTGATCATCACGCTGCTGCGCCTCCCGCCGAACTCGCCGTTTGCGATCACGAACCTGGTGCTGGCGTCGGTGCGCGTGCCGCTGGGCGCCTATGTGATCGGGACGCTGGTGGGCATGGCGCCGCGCACGGGGATCGTGCTGTACCTGGCGGCCCAGATCAGCCAGAAGTTCAGCGAGCACGCCAAGGACGCGGCCAAGGCGGACAAGCCGTGGTGGTATATCGCCGCGGGCGTGGTGCTTTCGATCCTGGCGCTGGCGGTGATCGGGCTGATCGCGAATCGGGCGCTGGAAAAGGTGACGAGCGAGCACAAGGGCGTGGGGATCGAAGCGGAGGAGTAGCGGGAGCGAGAGCGAAGGCATTGGGGATCAGGCATCGGGCATCGGGCATCGGGCATCGGGCATCGGGGATGGGGGATCGGGGACGTAAGAGCCGACCACGGGCGGAAGCGATGGCGCGTGATCGAGAGGTGGCCGCACGAGGTTGCTCTGCGTCGCTTTACCGCCTGACCACCTGACCACCTGACCACTTTGCCACTTCGCCACTTCGCCACTTTGCCACTTCGCCACTTCGTTCTCTTGGGTTCGTCTCGTCGTCTCTTCCCGGAGCTACGATCCGAACCGATGCTGCGCGTCGCGCTCCAGATGCTCCTTGGCGACAAAACCAAGTACATCACGCTCGTTCTTGGGCTCGCGTTCGCGTCGCTCCTCATGAATCAGCAGGGCGCGATCTTCCTGGGCCTGCTCAAGCAGGGCACCGGTCCCCTGCAGAACATCCACCAGCCCGACCTGTGGGTCATGGACCCGAGCACGACGTGGGTCGCGGAGTATCGCTCGCTCTCGGATCAGAAGCTGGCGCGGATCCGCTCGGTCGCGGGCGTCGAGTGGGCCGAGCCGTTCTTCAACAACTGGGCGGTCATCGAGCTCCCCGACGGCACGTTCAAGAAGGTGCAGATTCTCGGCGTCGGTCGCTCCACGCTGGTCGGGCGCCCGGCGGTGATCACGGGCGGGCGGGTGGAGGACCTGCGCGCGCCCGACGCGATCATCGTTGAAGAGCGATCTCGCGCGATGGTCGGCAACCCCAGCATCGGCGACACGCTGAAGATCAACGACCATCGCGCGGTGGTCGTCGGTTTCTGCGAGGCGGCCCGGGGCTGTGAGTCCAACGCGATGGTGTACACCACCTTCGACAACGCGGTGCGTTTTACGCCGGTGGGGCGCAACGCGATCTCGTACATCCTCGTCAAGGGCAAGGCGGGCGTGGACGTGAGGCAGGTCCAGCGCGAC
Source organism: Phycisphaerales bacterium (assembly GCA_020853815.1). Taxonomy (GTDB): domain Bacteria; phylum Planctomycetota; class Phycisphaerae; order Phycisphaerales; family UBA1924; genus JABWBC01. Next base: position 3,044 of record JADYYE010000156.1, on the reverse strand, counting down.
ATCGCGTCGTTGGGCGACCTGGTCGCGTACACGCCCGATGAGTTCCGCCTGGTGTCGACGCGGTTCATCATCGTGGCGACGGGTATCGGCGTGAACTTCGGTATCACGATCGCGCTGGGGTTCCTGGTCGGGTTGTTCCTGTCCGCGTCGGTGTTCCTGCAGTTCACGCTCGAGAACCTCCGCTATTTCGCGGTGCTCAAGGCGCTGGGCGCCCGCACGCGCACGCTCGTGGGCATGGTGGTCGCGCAGGCGATGGTCGTGGGCGTGATCGGCTATTCGATCGGCGTGGGGCTCGCCGGGTTCTTCTCCATCATTTCCAAGCGGCTCTCGAGCGAGCTCTCGGTGCTGTATCCGTGGCAGCTCATGGCGATCTCGCTGGCCGCCACGCTGCTGGTGATTCTCGGGGCCAGCCTGCTTTCGATCCGGCGCGTGATCGCGGTCGAACCCGCGCGCGTGTTTGCCTCGTAGCGACTTTGACCGGCGCGGCTTGCCGCGGGGAGACTCACCTTGGTGCGTTGGCTCAGCATTCTGCTCGCGATCGTCGGGCTTGGCGTCGGCTATCTCGCGGTGCGCCACTCGCGCGAGAACCCGCCCGATCTGCCCCTGGCGCGTCCCGCGTCGGTCAATCCCTTCGAGCGCGGCGTGGCGGCGCTGGGAATCGTCGAGCCGGAGTCGCGCACCATTGACATCGTCGCGCCCGAGCCGGGATTGGTTGTTGAGGTGGGCGTCGACGTGGGCGATCATGTCAAGAAGGGGCAGGTGCTGTTCAAGCTCGATTCGCGCACGATCGAATCGCAGCTGACGCGGGCGCGGGCCGCGGTGCCGGTGGGCGAGGCGGAGATCGCGCGGTGGCACGCGCTCCCGCGGAAGGAGGACTTGCCGCCGCTGGAGGCCGCCGTCGCCGCGGCCCGCACGATCCTGGCCGATCGCGAGGAGCTTCTGAAGATGAACGAGGCGGCGGCGGAGGGCAAGGCCTCGAGCGCGCGCGAGCTGTCGGCGCAGCGATTCGCGGTGCAGGTGGCGCGTTCGGAGCTTGCGCGGGCGGAGGCGGAGCTGGCCAAGGCCAGGGCGGGCGGGTGGGAGCCCGATCGCGTCGTCGCCCTCGCGCAGCTGGACAAGTACAAGGCGGAGGTGGGGGCGTTGGAGATTTTGCTTGATCGATTGTCGGTGCGAGCGCCGCGCGACGCGGTGGTGCTGCGCCGTTCGATCGAGCCGGGCGAGTTCGCGCCCGCGGACCCCAAGCAGGCGTCGCTGATTTTGGGCGACCTTGACCATCTGCGTGTGCGGGCGCAGGTGGACGAGGAGGACCTGGCGCTGGTGAGCGCGGGGGCCAGGGCGATCGCGCGGACGCGCGGGGCCGAGCCGCGCACGTTTAACCTGCGGTTCGTGCGGATCGAGCCCTACGCGCGTCCGAAGTCGGACTTGTTCGGCACGACGGTGGAGCGCGTGGACACGCGCGTGGTGGACGTGCTGTACGACATCGAGGCGGCGGGCGATGCGGGCGCGCCGGCAAGTGTGCCGACAACAATCGTGCCGGGGCAGGCGCTGGACGTGTTCATCGAGGCGGGGAAGTAGCGGCGAAGGCGGGTCCGGAGGCTACGCGCTCGTGTGCCGCCCGCACTCGGGGCAGCGCTTCTCGCCGTTCTCGATGGGGAGTCCGGCGAGTTCGTAGCCGCAATTGACGCAGCAGGAGGGGCGCGAGGAGTCCTTCTCCGCCAGCAGCACGGCCCGCACCTGGCCGTCGACCGACACGATCACCTCGTACTTGAAGTTACGACTCCGCCGCCGGAGCTCGACGGCACGCGCCTTGCCCTGTTCGTCGTTCAGCTCGATGAAGTGCCCGCGCGAGTTCCAGTTGATTGGGATGGACGAGACTTCGCGCCCGTTGACGACGATGCTCTCGCCGCCGAAGTCGCCGAGGCGGAACTCGACCCGATGCCCGTGGATGGCGGCGCGAAAGACCATCATGGCGTTGTCTCAAGGACCGATCGGCCACATCGTGGCCCGATAGGCGTTTCTTCGATGCGCCATCTTGACCCTCGACTTTGCTTCCTCATGTCTTCTCTTCGTCTCTCTCCTACTCCTCATCCGCCCGCAGCTTCGCGACCACGCTGAAATCCTCCAGCGTCGTCGTGTCCTGCGTGATCTTCTCAACGCCCGAGGCGACGTCGCGCAGGAGCCTTCGCATGATCTTGCCCGAGCGGGTCTTGGGCAGGCCCTCGGCGAACCGGATCTGGTCGGGCTTGGCCAGCGCGCCGACCTCGTGGGCCACGTGCGCGATCAGCTCGTTCTTCAGCGATTGGTCGGGCTCGCGCTTGTGCGAGATCAGCCAGTGCGGCCGCAGGGTCACGAACGCGCAGATCGAATTACCCTTGATTTCATGGGGCACGCCCACGACCGCCGCCTCGGCGACGGCGGGATGGCTGACCAGCGCGCTCTCGACCTCCATGGTTCCAAGGAGGTGGCCGGAGACCTTGATCACGTCGTCGATGCGGCCCTGGATCCAGAAGTAGCCGTCGGTGTCTCGGCGCGCGCCGTCGGCGGAGAAGTAACAAGGCTGGCCGGTACGCGCGTCCTTCACGCGTCCCCAGTAGTTACTTATGAAGCGCTCGCGGTTGCCGTACACGCCTCGCAACATGCCGGGCCAGGGCTTTCGGATCACGAACAACCCGCCCTGATTCGGCCCGAGCTCCTGGCCCTGCTCGTTGACGATCGCGGCGTCGATCCCGAGCATCGGGAGCGTACACGAGCCGGGCTTGGTCGGGATCGCGCCGGGGAGCGGCGTGCCGATGTGCCCGCCGGTCTCGGTCTGCCAGTAGGTGTCCACGATCGGGCAGCGTTCGCGCCCGATGACTTTGTGATACCAGATCCACGCCTCGGGGTTGATGGGCTCGCCGACGGTGCCGAGGACTTTCAGGCTCGACATGTCGTGGCGCGCGGGGAGATCGTCGCCCCACTTCATGAAAGTGCGGATGGCGGTGGGCGCGGTGTAGAAGTGCGTGACACGGTGGCGCGCGATGATGTCCCAGAAGCGATCGCCCTTG
>JADYYE010000317.1 GCA_020853815.1 Phycisphaerales bacterium | reverse complement strand
TGAAGGACGGCGCGGTTTCGATCGAGGGCGCATTGGTCAGCTGCGTCACCTGCCCCGACGACAGGCTCATCAGGAAGATGTCGGTATTGCCGCCGTTTTCCAGCGAGAATGCCACCGTATCGCCATCGGGCGAAAAACGCGGCGCAAAGGTCATGTTGCCCTGAAGATCGGCGATGGAGCGCGACGAGGCCGACGCAAGATCCATCAGCGTGATCCGCGGGAAGCCCGTCTCGAACGAGGTATAGAGGATACGGTCGCCCCCCGCCGAAAAGCGCGGCGCCAGCACGATCGCCGCCCCGTCGGTCAGATAGCTGACGTTCGCGCCGTCATAATCCATGATCGCCAGTTGCTTGGTGCGCGCGTTCTTCGGCCCGCTTTCCGAGACATAGCCGACGCGGCTGTCGAAATATGGCCCTTCGCCGGTGATCCGGCTGTAGATCTGGTCGGCCACCTTGTGCGCGATGCGCCGCCAGTCGCCCTGCCCGCCCGCGAATTGCAGCCCCTCGCCAAGGGCGGTGTCGGAGAACACATCGTAAAGGTTGAACTTCACGCTGATGTTGCCGCCGTTGTTCGACACGGCACCCACGATCAGCGCCTGCGCATTGATCGCCTTCCAGTCGGCATAGGCGACCGGCGCGTCGAAGCTCGTGACCTGGCTGATATAGGCCGCCGGGTCGATCTGGGTGAAAAGCCCCGTGCCCTGAAGGTCGGCGGCGATCACCTGGGTCATCGCCTGCGCAATATCGCCCGCGCCGCCTTCATCGATGAACACCGGCGCCGCGAACGGCAGGGGTTCGATATTGCCATCGGTAATGGTGATCTTCAGCGGCTCGGCCCACAGGGCGCCCGGTGCGGCCAGTGCGGCCATCCCGGTCAGTGCCAAAGCGAAAATCCGGTTCATGAGCGCGCTACCCTTCATCTGTCTCTCGCCTCTCTCCTGCCGGTTCGCCCGGCCTTGTCGGTTGCCTGCCACAGGTGCAGGCGGTTCTACAGGGGAAATCTGCCCCATCCCACCCCTCACCTCAGCGCCATCTTCGACGGGTCGAAGGTGATCTCGATCTCTTTCCACTGCTCGTATTTCTCGGCGGGCAACGGATAGCCGGTCTTGGCGCAGCGCAGGATGGCGCGACGGCCCGCCTCGAACGCCTGCGAGGTGGAGGCGTCGCTGCCCCCTTCCGACCCGATCAGGCGCAGGTTCGATGGCTTGCCGTCCGGGCTCATCGTCATGCCGATGGTGACAACCGTATGCAACGCCTCGGTCGAAAGCGCGCCGACGTTCCAGCAATCCTTCACCGCCACCCGGAAGGCATCCTTGTCGCCGTCCGTCATCGGCGGACCCTGATCAGCGGTCCCGGTTCCGGGCGCGGGTTCCTCCGACGCCTCGCCCGCCAGCGCGGCGGCCAGCGCCTCGGCCACGGCGTCGTCGGCCTGAACCTCAGGCGTTTCCTCGACGGTCGGCGCTTCGGCAGATTCCGTCGCCTCGGGCTGCGGCGCGGGCTCGGGCTTTGCCGGCTTTTCCGGCCGCTTCTTCGGCAGGGGCGACTTCGCCGGGGCGGATGTCGCGACTTCCTGATCCTGGTTTTCCTCGGTCTCCAGCACCTCGCCGGTTTCCCTGGGCGCGGTGTCCTCGGTCACTTCCTCGGGCACCGGCTGGTCGGACGCCGCCTCGGTCGTCTGTTCCTGCACCGTCTCGGACGTGTCGGCCTCGGGGTTGGCTTCCTCGGTCGGGGTCGGCGCCACCGTCGGCGCGGGCTTGGGCTTCGGCTTCGTCGAACTCACGTCCGGGATCTGCGACAGGCTGTCCGGCGTCGGCGTCTGGGTTTCCTCGGGGGGCGCATCCGTCACTTCCGTCTCGACCGGCGACAGCTCGGTCACGTCCGGCGCCGCGTCAGGCTGCGTCTGCTCCTCCGGCACCGGCTGCGGCTCCGCCTCGGGCTGGGTCTCGGCCTCGGGCGCGGGCGGCGGCTCGGCCGCGGCCTCGGGCACCGACGGCTGGGCGGGGCTTTCCACCGGCGCCCTGGGTGCGCGCGCCTGAAGCGCCGCGAACTCCTCCGACGACATCAGCGACACTTCGGCCGTCGCCACCGGGGGCGTCGGGTCGGGGGTGAAGAAGATGCCGCCCAGAAGCGCCCACAGGATCAAGGCCCCATGGGCCGATCCCGAGACGATCAGACCGATGCGTTCAGCCCGGTCCTGCGGAAGCC
>JADYYE010000316.1 GCA_020853815.1 Phycisphaerales bacterium | reverse complement strand
GGCCCCGTGCCGCCGGTGGTCATGACCAGGTGGCAGCCGGCGGCGTCGCACAGCTCGACCAGCGTCCGTTCGATCTGCGCCTGTTCGTCGGGGATCAGGCGGTGCTCCATGCGCCAGGGCGAGGCCAGCACTGCGCCGAACCACTCGCGCAGGGCGGGAATGCCCTGGTCCTCGTAGACGCCGCTCGAGGCGCGGTCGGAGATCGACACCAGGCCGATCAGCAGTTCATCCTTCATCGTCGATCTCCCGCATCAGGCGGAACAATTCGCGGAAGGCGCGCGGCGGGCGGCCCTCTTCCCGATCTTTGAGCGCATTGCGGCGCAACTGGCGCAGACGCGTAAGATCGGCGCCGGGGTGCACCGAGCCGATCTCGGTGAGCACCGCCTCGTCTTCCAGCAGCCGCTCGCGCAGCCGCTCCAGGCGGTGCTGGCGCGCGTTCTCGATGGCGGAGGCGCCTTTGACGACATCCAGCGCCTCGCGGAGCGGCGCCGGGTCGACGTCGCGCATCAGCCGGCCGATGTACTGCATCTGGCGGCGGCGCGCCTCGTGCTTGGTGAGCCGTTGCGCTTCCCGCAGGGCTTCGCGCAAGTCGTCCGGCATGTCGATGCGGGCCAGTCGTTCCGCGGAGAGCTCCACCAGTTCCGCCCCCATTTCCTGCAGGGCGTGCATGTCGCGCTTCTTCTGCGATTTGCTGGGTCGCTCTGGTCCGTCGTCGTATTCGAGGTCTTCAAGGTTCTTCATATTGGTATGATTATATCTTTGCCACTCCCTCACTCGCGATGTCTTCCCAGGTATTCAGTTTTCCGCAGGACACCTTGCGCAGCATGGCGCAGGACATACTCGACTATGCCGGGTCGCGCGGCGCCAGCGCCTGCGAGACGGATGTTTCCGAGGGATTCGGCCAGTCGGTGTCGGTGCGCATGGGCTCCGTCGAGACCATCGAATACAACCGCGACAAGGGCGTCGGCGTCACGGTGTACCTCGGCCAGCGGCGCGGCTATGCGTCGACCTCGGATTTTTCCCGCGCCGCCCTGCATGCCACGGTGGATGCCGCCCTGTCCATTGCTGGCTTCACCGCGCCGGACGAGGCGGCCGGCCTGCCGGAAGCCGAACTGCTGGCACGCGGCGAAACGGACCTCGATCTCTATCACCCCTGGACGCTGCCGGTGGAGGAAGCCATCGACATCGCGCGCCGCTGCGAGGCGGCGGCCTTCGCCGTC
>JADYYE010000155.1 GCA_020853815.1 Phycisphaerales bacterium | reverse complement strand
GGAGTTCGGTGGCGAGGATTTCTTCTTCGCGCCAGACCATGCAGTCCTTGAGGGTGGCGTCGATGTCGTGCTCGCGGTGGAGGCGGTGGTGGACGACCTCGATGTTGTCGACGAGGCAGATGAAGAGATCGGGCTGGAGCTTGGCGATCTGGTCGTAGTCGAAGGCGGCGAACAGGCCGTGGCGCCAGCGGAAGGTGGCGTGGGTGTTGACGATGATGTTGGGGAGGGGCGTGGCGCCGGGCCCGGCGGTGGTGGATTCGGCGATGATGTCCTTGAAGGCGGCGCGGCGGAGGGAGTTGAGGCGGGAGATGGGGAGGTCGAGGATTCGGCCGGAACGGACGTCGGTTCCCTCGGCGTACATCATGTCGCCGACGTGGTAGAGCGTGAGGTTCTCGCCCTGCTGGCCGGCGAAACGCGCGACGGCGTCGAGGTAGGGCTTCTTTTCCATTCCGATCTGGCCGGTGACGATGGCTCGCATGAATCTCCCCAAAATCGTGCAACTGGGCGCTGGCCATGATGGTAGCACCGACACGGGCGAGCATGGGAAGAAGGGAGTTGACAGGCGGGGTGGTGGGGGTAATCTGTTTGGAAGTGAACATTGCACTGCTCATTATCCCTGAGCGAATCATGAACAAGCCATTCGGCAAACTCGATCGTGGTCTTCTATGGAGCGCGATTGCTGCCGTGGTTATTTGCGGACTCATCGTGTTATGGCGCCCATCGTCGATGGCGCGGCAGTCATCGGTCGCCGACGCCATAAGTCTCGGCAACCTCAGAATTGGCGAGGCGCTTCGGCATGTGATTCGCGTGCGTGTTCCGGGTGACATGACCCCGGACTCCGTGAGCAAGGTCACGTCCTCCTGTGGCTGCGCCAGACTTGATTTGTGGAGGCCATGCGACCTTGGTGACGGTCGGGGCTTGGAGCTTGCAATCGTAACTGAGCCGGGGCCGTTTGACACCCAGGTGAGTTCTCAGCTCACAATTGCGGGCGCGAATGGAGAGGTGAAGTCGGTGGGGCTCCACGGGACAATCGAGGCCCCGTTCGAGGGGTGGCCCGCGGCAGTGGTTGGCTCGTTTGAGAGCGGCGCATTCGCGGTCACGATCCCGGAGGCATACCGAGAGAAGGGACTTCGATTGCGTGTTTTCGATGGGCAGGGTCGGGAGCTGGTAAGCGAAGGAACGGGCGGTCGGTTTGTGGTTCGTGGCGTGGATCGAACAAAGGTCGCGGAGTATGAGGCCGTGGTCGAGTTTCCGCGGGAACGAGCGTGCGAAGCGACGGATGAGGAGGTGGGCGACCCCACCGCGGAAGGCTTGCTGCCGCTGCGATGGGCGGGAGTTCTTGCGTTGAGAGAGGGTGAAGCCCCGGTTCATTGACCGGACGGGGAGTGTGTCACCACCGCGATGATGGTGAATACAGGCTCTTCTGTTTGAAAGGTGATTCAATGAAGAATCGGACCGTGCTGGGTACGGTGATCGTGGCGGCGGCGCTGCTCGGTCTTGTGCGTGTGACGATGGCGGATATTCATCCGCCGGGCCCGATCAAACCTCAGGTTTGCCCGGCCACCTCCGCGTGTGGCTACAAGTTGTGTGGAGGCGCCAAGGGCTGCAACTGCGTGGGAGATCCCGGCCTGGAGGTTTGTGAGCCGGTTTTCTGACGCCTTTGAGAGTCGATCGCCGGCCGGGGTCGTCCGATCCCGGTCGGTCTTCGTTCAAGCGAGGTTGACGATGAAACCGTTGCTGATTCGAGGCTTGCTTGGTCTCATAGTGGTGGGTTCGATGGGGATCGCGTTGCACATGTATCTTCGTCCCGGCCGGAGCAGGCCAGAACCCGCGAGCACCGGGCCGTCGCTGATGGAGACCAAGGAGGAGCACAAAGCCCGTCTCGATTCAATCCGTGAACGCTGGGACGCGGAGGAGTTCATCGATCTCGAAGCGATCGATGAAACCTGGATCCAAGCACGACTCCGGGGCGGGATCGGAGAAACGTCGAGGGATTTGTCCCAGGAACAGCGCGAGGCGCTGATTGTTGTGCTCGCGCGTCATGTGAAAGCCAGGTCATCGCGGGAGCCGAGTGCATACATCGATATCGCGCAAGCGGACACGGCGGCGCGCTGGGTCACCGCCAAAGACGAGCGAGAGTGGAGCACGCTGCGGCGATGGCATGAGTTTGAGTATGGCAACCCACCCGCGTCCGAGGAGGGCCCCGATGCGATCCTGTCGAAGTACATCTCGACGCAGCTGAAGAAGGGATTCCGATGGACGGGGTTCTGCGTGACTCCGAAAGGGATGAGGGTCGACGCGGTGCGGGTGCGGGCGGTTGACCAGGTGTTCAATCACCTCGCGCAGGTGATGACGAACGAAGAGCACTCCTACTGGTTTGAGAACGGCGGTACGTCGGGGCTCACCGCGCGGAAACCCGAACCCTCCTTTGAGGCGATACTCGTCCGAGACTCGGCCTGCATGGCGGTCAACATCTGTATGCTCGTGCGCACGGAAGATGGACGAGCGTTCAACTGGCACTCGATGTGGTACTGGGATGGCCACGCCCACGCGTGGCTCTGCCACATGATGGCTCGAAAGGGGTGGCATGCGTACATGTACTTCTGACGGGAATCAGCGCGTCGGTCCGCGCGGGTTCACGTTGATCGAGTTGCTCATTGCGATCGTGGTGGTGGCGCTGCTGCTCGGCATTCTCCTGCCGGCGTTGTCCGGTGCCCGGCGAAATGGGGACGTGACGAAGTGCCTCGCGAACCTGCGCTCAATCCACCAAGCGAGCATGGTGTACGCCGGCGCCAATGGCGAGACCTGGCCCAATGCTTTCGCCAAAGGCGGCAAGCTGCCGATCTGGTTGATCGGATCAACGCAGTACGAACCACAAGACCCGTATCCGCAGCTGTGGTTGTGGGTCGCGGTTCTGAAGGACGCCGGATTGTGTGATGCGCGGGCGGAGTTCGAGGCATTCAGCTGCCCGGCGGTGTTGCGTGAAGTACGAGAGGACATGGGCGCGAACCCGCAGATGGGTCCGCTCAAGAGCTACTGCTATTCGCCGGCGTTCTTCACGGACCCGAAGCTGTGGGACCCGGCGCTGACGGATCGCTCGACGCGGTGCAACGAGTTCTGGGGGCGGGTTCGTGTTTCGAGCGTCGCCTTTCCAGCCGGAAAGGTGGCGTTCTTTGAGTTTGCGGATCGACATGGCGGGGGCGAAGTAATCGGGAGCGTGGGAGCGCCGCCGACCCACCAGAGCAATGTCGCCTTTGCCGACGGGCATGTCGCTCGGGTTCGCCCGAATGATGCCGTACCCGCCCTGGAGTTTGACTGGAACCACTTCTTTGGTCCAACAACTCCGGCGGCACTCCCGTTCGCGTGCTCTCCCGGCGGGTGCACCGGCCGGGATTATTGAAACACATGGGGACTTGTCCGTCGCGGTTTGGTTGGGTAATGTTTGGAGAACGCCTCAACAAGAGATGACCTTGCGGGTAGGACATTGGCGTCGTAGGCTGAAGGCGCGCCGGGGCCTGGGAGGGTGCTCGGCGGCGCGGAGAGGACAGACGACAATGACCGAGACTCACTGCGCGCGGCGCCCGGCCGCGTTCCTCCCCTGTGCGGGCTTGCTCGCGCTGGTGTCGTTCTGCGGCACGGCGGCGGGGCAGGCGAGCTTCACGCGGATTCAATCGCTCGATGAGCACAACCGGTGGACGCGGGTGACGGGCATCTCCGGCGATGGCATGAAAGTCGTCGGACGGAGCATGACCGACAAGGGCAACTTCGAGGGGTTTGTGTGGAGCAACTCCGCGGGCGCGGAGACGGTGGGCACGCTGCTCCACAACACGTCGGCGGCCGAGGCGATCTCGGGCGACGGGACCATGGTGGTCGGGTCGTCGGGACGCCATTCGTTCCAGCGCACCGAGGCGTTCAAGTGGACGCAGGACGAGAAGATCGAGTCGCTGGGGATTCAATCGTCGATGAGCACGGCGTACGGCGCGTCGCACGACGGGAGCGTGATCGTCGGGCAGTATGACGAGTACCCGGAGCAGGCGTTCCGGATGGACGCGAGCGGGATGACGAACCTGGGCAACCTGGGCGGCGGACGCGCGTCGGCGCGCGACGTGTCGGGGAGTGGATCGACGATCGTCGGCTGGAGCGACGTGAACTTCGAGCGCACCGAGGCGTTTGTGTGGACCTCGCCGACCGGGATGCGGGGGCTGGGCACGCTGGGCGGCTCGGCGAGCTATGCGTGGGCAGTGTCGGCGGACGGCGGGACGGTCGTGGGGAGCAGCCGGATCGACAACGTTTTCGAGGACGGGCACGCGTTCATGTGGAACGAGGGCGAAGGCCTGGTTGATCTTGGCGCGATGGACGACCTGTTCAGCGTCGCGTGGGACGTGAGCGAGGGCGGGAAGATCATCGTGGGCGAAGCGTTCAGCGGGCCGTTCGGCCCGACCCGCGCGTTCATCTGGGATCGCCAGAACGGGATGGTCGACCTGAACGAGTATGCGCGGGGAGTTCTGAGGCTGTCGATCGACGGCTGGCAGCTGCAGAGCGCCAAGGCGGTGTCGGACGACGGCATGTACATCGCGGGCGATGGTCTCTCGCCCGAGGGTGAGTACGCGGGATGGGTGATCCGCGTGCCGACGCCGGGGACGATGGTCGTGATGGGCGGCGCGATGGTGTTGATGAGGCGGAGAAGGTAGAGACTGAAGAAGCGGTCGAGTGGTCGGGTGTGATTGTGGAGAGCACCGATGTCGCAGGGCCGACATCGGTGGCACGGCTGAGCAAATCTCCAAATAGCCAAATCGCCAAATGGCCAAATGAAGAAGAAGAGCACCGATGTCGCAGGGCCGACATCGGTGGCACGGCGCCATCAAGATGCTATAATATTACTTTACGCCCGCGGCATGGGCGCGCTTGGTTTCCACGGCGACCTTGGGCTCGCGGTAATCCTGGAGCGCGGCGACGTCCCACTCGCCGGAGCGGAGGGCTTCGATCGCGCGGGCGGCGGCGTCGGCGGCGGCGGTGGTCGAGATCAGCGGGATGTTGAGGCGCACGCTGGTGGCGCGGATCTTTCCTTCGTCGGTCTGGTAGCCGGTGCGCGTGGGCGTGTTGATGACCATCGCGATCTGGCCGTTGGACATGAGGTCCAGCACGTTGGGGCGTGCGCCGGCGGCGATCTTCTGGAGTCGATTGACGGGGATGGAGGCTGCCTCGAGGAGATCGGCGGTGCCGCCGGTGGCGTGGATGGCAAAGCCGATGCGCGCGAGGCGGCGGATGGGATCGATGATGGTGTGTTTATCGTCGTCGCGGACGGAGACGAAGATGCCGCCCTTGGCGGGATCGGTGGGAAGGAAGACGCCGCAGGCCATCTGGGATTTGGCGAAGGCGATCTCGAAGGTCCGGTCGATCCCCATGACCTCGCCGGTGGAGCGCATCTCGGGTCCGAGCACGACATCGACGCCGGGGAACTTGCTGAAGGGGAAGACGGATTCCTTGACGGCGTACCAGGACGAGGGCTGGAACTCACGGGCGCCGAGCTCGTCGAGGGTTTTGCCCATCATGACCTTGGCGGCGATGGCGGGCCACTGGTTGTGGGTGGCCTTTGAGACGAAGGGGACGGTGCGCGAGGCGCGGGGGTTGACCTCGAGGATGTAGATGATGCCGTCCTTGATGGCGAGCTGGAGGTTCATCAGGCCGCGGACGCGGAGCTCGCGTGCGAGGGTTCGGCCGATGCGCTTGATCTCTTCGACCATGTCGGGCGGGAGGGAGAAGGGCGGGATGGAGCAGGCGGAATCGCCGGAGTGGATGCCGGCGTGCTCGATGTGCTCCATGACGCCGGTGACCAGGGCGCGGCGCGAGCGGTTGAGCGGATCATCGACGGGGAGCGTGGGGTCGAAGTCGGCGACGACGTCGACGTCGACCTCGGTCGCGTGCCCGAGGAACTTGTCGATGAGGACGGGCGCGCCGTCGAGGTCGGAGACCTTGAGGGCATTCTTGATGAAGGCGCGGAGGGCTTTTTCGTCGGGGCAGACTTCCATGCCGCGGCCGCCCAGGACGTAGCTGGGTCGGATGAGGACGGGGTAGCCGACGCTCTCGGCGATGGTGACGGCTTCTTCGATGGAGCGTGCGATGCCGGCGGGCGGGCGATGGAGTTTCAGGCGGGTGAGGAGGTCGTCGAAGCGGTCGCGGTCTTCGGCGAGGTCGATGGAGTCGACGGAAGTGCCGATGATGGGGACGCCGGCGGCGACCAGGCCGTGGGCGAGGTTGAGGGGTGTTTGGCCGCCGAACTGGACGATGGAGCCGAAGACAAGGCGAGAAGAAGTGGCGGAGTGGCGGAGAGGCGAAGTGGCAGAGTCGGGGACCAGCGCGGAGCCGTTGAGCCGCTCGATGACGTTCAGCGTGTCTTCGAGCGTCAGCGGCTCGAAGAAGAGGAGGTCGGAGGTGTCGTAGTCGGTGGAAACGGTCTCGGGGTTTGAGTTGATCATCACGGACTCAAAGCCGAGCTCCTTGGCGGCGAAGGCGGCGTGGACGCAGCAGTAATCGAACTCGATGCCCTGGCCGATGCGGTTGGGGCCGCCGCCGAGGATGATCACTTTGGGCTTGTCGCTGACGCGGATCTCGTCATCGACGTCCGTCACTTCGAGCTGGGCGAGCTGGCCGGTTACCTCTGACGAGGACTCGTTGTGGTCGTCGGTGACGCGGACGGCCGGCGTCTCGTAGGTCGAGTAATAGTACGGCGTGACGGCCTCGAACTCGGCGGCGCAGGTGTCGACGAGCTTGTAGACCGGCTCGATGCCCAGCGACTTGCGGCGCTCGCGCACCGCGAGGATCGTCTCGGTCGTGAGCTTGCCGAGGTAGAGGTTGGCGAGCTGCGCGTCGGAATAGCCGAGCTGCTTGGCTTCGAAGAGGACGTCGGCGGGGACGTGGTCGAGCGAGTCGTAGGAGCAGAGCACGTCCTCGAACTCGACGAGCTGCTGGATCTGGTCGAGGAAGAAGTGGTCGATCTTGGTGAGGGCGTGGACCTTGTCGATGCTCCAGCCCATCTTGAAGGCGTAGCGGACGTAGTAGAGGCGGCCCTGGCAGGGGACGGCGAGCTTGCGCGAGAGCTTGTCGAGGGGGATGGGCCACTCGATCGGCTGGCCGTCGGCGGTGCGGAGGCCGGTGGGCGAGCTGGAGGTTCCGGGCTTGGCGCCGGGGGAGACGTCGAGGACAAGCTGGTCGCGTTCGACGGCGCGCATGGCGGAGAGCCACTTGTCGTTCTTGTCGAGTCCCAGGCCGAAGCGCTTGACGTCCATCGAGCGGATGGCTTTTTGCAGCGATTCCTTGAGGGTGCGCCCGATGGCCATGGCCTCGCCGACGGACTTCATCTGGGTGGTGAGGGTCTCGACGGCCTCGGGGAACTTCTCGAAGGTCCAGCGGGGGATTTTGGTGACGACGTAGTCGATGGTGGGCTCGAAGCAGGCGCTGGTGGTGCCGGTGATGTCGTTCTTGAGTTCGTCGAGGGTGTAGCCGACGGCGAGGCGCGCGGCGATCTTGGCGATGGGGAAGCCGGTGGCCTTTGAGGCGAGGGCGGAGGAGCGCGAGACGCGCGGGTTCATCTCGACGACGACCATCTCGAAGGGCTTGGTGCCGTCCGCGCGGGGCGCGGGGTTGGGGTTGACGGCGAACTGGACGTTGGAGCCGCCGGTCTCGACGCCGACGGCGCGCATGATGGCGATGGCGGCATCGCGCATCGCCTGGTATTCCTTGTCGGTGAG
>JADYYE010000315.1 GCA_020853815.1 Phycisphaerales bacterium | reverse complement strand
TCCGGAGTCGAGTCCAGCCGCGCGAAGGGACGTCTTCTTTCTACCTACGACCGCAGCCAGCCTCCGGGCAAGCGCGCGTGCCCCACCTGACTGTAGACCTTGCACGGTCCGCCCGGTGGGCGGGCCCGGGATCACCACGGATTCCACGGACGGCACGGATTCACGTCGAAACATGCCCCGAATTGCAGGATTTCGAATGCTGGACAGGATGACAGGATCGGAAGGGTTTCGTGCGGGAAGGCTTCCCGGCCATCCGGCGGCCTTCGCCGGGTCCATACTGGTCCCTTCCCTTGCCGGTCCCACCCTTTCCCCGTCTTCATCCGTGATATCCATGAGACCCGTAGTGTCCTTTCCTTCCGTGGCCTACGGAGGGACACGGTGAGCGCGGCGGGCGGCAAGGCGAAGGCGCCCCGAAACCGGTGGCGGCCGTGGGTGCAGGCGGTGTCGCTGGTCGGGCTTAACTTGTCCACCGGCTCCCTCGCCCACTGGCAGGCCAAATGGCTTTGCCTGCCCGTGATGAATTGCCACTCTTGCGTGCTGGCGGTTTTCGGATGCCCGATCGGCATGCTTTCGCACTATGCCGGGTACCGCGTCTTCCCCCTTCTCCTTGCCGGCATGTTGCTCCTGGTCGGAGCGTTGGTCGGGCGGATGTTCTGCGGCTGGGTGTGTCCGTTCGGCACGATCCAGGACTGGCTGCATCGCATCCCCACGCGGAAGATTTCCCTGCCGCGGTGGACGGGCTGGATCAAGTACGCGGTGCTGTTGCTGATGGTATTCCTGTTCCCTTTCCTCTGGGGCGAGTTGACGCAGGCGTCCTTCTGCCGATGGTGCCCGCCGACCGCGATCCAGGTGACGATTCCCAACTTGCTGACGGGCGTCACCAAGGTCGTGACGGCGTCGATGGCGCTCAAGATCGGCATCGCTCTGACGGTCTTCGGCGCGTGCGTGTGGATCTCGCGTTTCTTCTGCCGGGTCATCTGCCCGATCGGGGCACTGATGGCCGCGTCGAACCATTTTTCCCTGTGGCGCGTGGGGCCGCTGAAGACCCGGTGCACGGGCTGCGAGTTGTGCCTGGACCGTTGTCCCACCGACGTGGCGCCCTTCGACCGTTTGTCCGAAGGTCTCCCCGCCAACCGTCACGCCGACTGCGTCGTCTGCCACGATTGCACGCTGGGCTGCACGAGCAAGCCGAAGCCGGGGTCCTAGCGTCAGGGCTTGGGCGGCACGAACCGGCGCAGCCGGACAATGTTCGACGGGTGTCGCGCGTTGTCTGGGCATGAAAGACGAATCCCGGATGCTTGTCTTCGGGGCGATGCTCGCCGCCGGCGCGTTCTGCACATCGGCGGCTGCCGCCCAGCCACCTCGCGACCCCGCCGTGGGCGATGCCGTCCCGAAGATCGAGATGCAACGGCTCGATGCGCAAGGCGACGGCACGAAGCCCGGCACAACCCGCGAGTGGATGGTCGATCACTCAAAGAAGCGGCCGGTGGTTCTCATCTTCTCCAGCTTCACGTGACCCCCGTTTCGCGCGGCGGCTCCGGCCGTCGAGCGCTTGTACCGGCGGTACAAGGACCAGGTCGAATTCAAACTCGTCTACGTGCGGGAGGCACATCCCGACGATGGCCGGCAAACCGAGGCCAACCGGCGCGCAGGCGTGGTCTACAAGGCTCCCACCAACGACGCCGAAAGGGCATTGATCGCCTTCGACTGCGTCCGGTCGCTGGGCATCACGTTCCCCTGCCTGATCGACAATATGCAGGACACCGCGCAACGGGCATTTCGTGCCTGGCCCGCGAGGGCGGTGGTCGTTGGATCGGACGGCCGCATCGCCTACCTGAGCGCGCCCGGTCCGCAGGGCGTCAAGGCGGCCGAAATCCAGACGGCGCTGGAGGGCATCCTGCCGTCCGGACGCCCGTCCGCCCCAGGGCTCCCGTAGGCATAAAAGAACAACCGCAGCCCCGG
>JADYYE010000154.1 GCA_020853815.1 Phycisphaerales bacterium | reverse complement strand
CACCCGGACCCAGAACGCCCTCTGGACCGCGATGCAGTCGGTCCTCGATCAGGTCACACCCTCCGACGCCGCCAACTGCTTCAGGCACTGCGGATACTCGCTACGTCAGGAGTGAGAACGCTCTAGCCGAGCCTCGCCGGAAGCCACATCATCCCACCGTCAGACAGAACCTAGTGGCGGAAGTGCCTCATGCCCGTGGTCAGGCACGTCACGCCCGACTGCTGGCACAGGTCGAAGGTGTCCTGGTCGCGCTTCGAGCCGCCGGGGTGCGCGATCGTCGTCACGCCGGCGTGGATCAGCTTCTTTGGACCATCGGGGAACGGGAAGAACGCGTCGCTGAACGCGACCGCGCCCTTGGCGAGCTTGCCCGCCTTGCGTCGCGCGATCCGGCACGCATTCACGCGGTCCATCTGCCCCGCGCCCGCGCCGAACACGCGCACGCACGACGGGCCGCGCTCCGGCGAAATCCCTCCGATCACGATCGCGTTGCTGGTCAGCGCCCGGCACACCGCCTCGAGAAAGCCCGTGATCTGCAGCGTCGTGTCCGTCGGCGGCGGGCCCGCTCGATGGGAAACGTCCGCCGCGTTCGCCAGGGACCGATCGCTCTCCTGAACCAGGAGCCCGCCGGGCACGAACTTGCACTCGATCGGCGGCTTGGCGCTGTCGCGCGGCTCACCCACCGCCAGCAGACGCACGTTGGCCCAGCGCGTCCTGAGCTGCTCCAGGGCCGCGTCGCTAAAGGACGGCGCGACGATGACCTCGAGGAACACGTCGTTGCGACAGAGGCGGCTGGCCGCCGCTCCGTCGAGTTCGGCGTTCACCGCGAGAATCCCGCCGTAGGCCGCGACCGGATCGCCAAGGATCGCTTCGTCGACGGCCTCGGCGACGGTCGGCGCGATCGCGGCGCCGCAGGGGTTTGTGTGCTTGACGACGCACGCGCCGACCGGCGCTCCGTAGCCGGGCGGGAGTGTGAATCGCACGCGCCGCAGCGCCCGCGCCAGGTCCAGCGCCGCCGCGGCGTCGTTCACGTTGTTGAAGCTCAGTTCCTTCCCGTGCAATTGCGAGGCGCCGATGATCGAGGGCTCGCGCGACGGCGCCGCCTCGCGGTAGACCGCGGCGGGCTGGTGCGGATTCTCGCCGTAGCGGAGGTCCGCGTTCTTGATGAACGCCAGCGAGAACGCGTCGGGGAAGCGCTCGCCCGTTCCGCCCTCGCCCGAGAGGTACGACGCGATCGCGGCGTCATACTTCGCGGTGGTCGTGAACGCGGTGGCGGCCAGGGCCCGGCGCAGCTGCCTCGACGTCTTCCCGGCGTTGACGTTCAGGTCCGCCAGCACGCGCCCGTACTGGTCCGGGCTCGTCACGACCGCGACGAACGCGTGGTTCTTCGCGGCCGATCGCACCATCGACGGGCCGCCGATATCGATTTGCTCGATCGCCTCGGCGCGTGAAACGCCCTCTCGCGCGATCGTCGCCTCGAAGGGATAGAGATTGACGCAGACCAGGTCGATCGGCGCGATCGCGTGCGTGGTCATCGCCGCGGCGTGGGACGGATTGTCGCGCACGCCGAGCAGCCCGCCGTGGACCTTGGGGTGCAGAGTCTTGACGCGGCCGTCCATGATCTCCGGGAAGCCGGTGACCTGCTCGATGGGGGTGACCTTGATGCCCTCGCGCTGCAGCGCCGCCGCCGTGCCGCCGGTCGAGACGATCTCGACGCCAATGTCGGTGAGGGCGCGGACGAAGGGGACAAGGCCGGACTTATCGCTGACCGAAACCAGGGCGCGCGTGATGGGGACCAGGTCGGGTCCATCTCCAGGCGCTTGTCCGTGCGCTGCCACGAGCGAACATCCTTTCCGCGCCGCCGCGCGTGGTTTTCCAGCCGATCACATCGCGCGGGGGAGGAACTTGGCGACCACGCCGCTGCTGGTGATCACATAGAGCACGCCGTCTTCCATCTTGTCGGTGACGAGCCCCTGAACGCCGTCGAGGGTCGCTCGCTCGATGACGCTGCCACGGGCGGGGTCAAGCGTCACCGCCTCGCGCCCGTCCCACACCAGCAACCGACCGTTGCGAAGCCCGATCACCCGGCCCGCGACGCCCTTGCACACCCAGCGTTCGGCGCCGGTCGCGGCGTCGAAGGCACAGAAACCGCGATCGGGCAGGGACGCGTACACCACGCCCGCGTGGACCACCGGGCTCGTCCGCAGGGCCGCGCTCGTGCGAACACGCCACACCGAATTTCCCGAGGGCGAAAGGCCCCACAACGATTGGTCCGTCGAAGCCGCGATGAGCAGGTCGTCACTCGCGGCCGCGTCGCAGGCGATCCCCGCGTACATCGCGCCACGCCCGACCAGGCCGCCCCGCGAGGGTTCGAGAAACGTGAATTCGCCGTTGGAGGAGACGGCCGCCACCAGCCCGCCGACGACGACCGGCCCGGTTTCGATCGAGCCGCTGGTGCCGAAGCCCCAGGCCTTGAAGCCGGTGCCGAGATGGTGGGCGAGCACCTCGCCGCGCGACGTGCCATAAATGGCAAGCTGCCCGATCAGCACCGGGCGCGTGTTGACGACCTTTTCATAGCCCTGCCGCGACACCAGGTTGCCGGTCTGGGCGTTGAGCTGGAAGACCTCGGACTCGCCCGACACGATCACCAGGTCCGCGCGATCCGTCCGCAGGCGATTGATCCCCACGAACCGCGTCAGCGGGTTCGCGACCTCGGCCGACCAGCGGACGCGACCATTCGCGGGCTCCATCAGCGTCACCACGCCCGTCGAGTCCTGCGCCACCAGCGCGTCGCCCTGCACGTCGAAGAAGCGGATCGTGCCGCCCGGCGCGACGGCGGGGAAGCCGCTCCAGTCCCAGCGATACCCGAGCTTGGCCCAGGGCTCCACGCCCGGCTTGAACGAATCCGCCCGCGACGAGACCTGCTCCGGCGCGCCGTGCGTCGTGTGCCCGCCGCAGCCGGCCAGCATCGTCAGAGACATCCCAACCACCGCCCCTCCAAGGGTGGACACGAGGCGGAACAACGGTCGGCGGTCGCTCGGGCGCATTCGGCAGTTCTCCAGGGTTCGGTCGCGTGACCCATCCGCCGCTTCGGGCGTCGCCCGCGCGGGGTTCCAGTATCGAGGGCGCACGGGGATTGGTCAAGCGCCGCACCCCCCAACGCTTTACATTCCCCCAACTTCACGCAACAGTGTGGGACATGTTCACCGGACTGGTCCAGGCCATGGGGGTCGTCGCCGACCTTGCTCCCACACCCGCCGGCGTGCGGCTGCGTGTGCGTCCCCACCTCTGGCCCCACCGCCCCGCGCCCGGAGACTCCATCGCCGTCTCCGGCTGCTGCCTGACCGTCGCCGCCCCGCCCGCCCCCGACGGCGCGCTCGATTTCGACGTCATCCACGAATCGCTCCGCCGGACCATCCTGGGCGACCTTCGCCCGGGCTCATCGGTCAACCTGGAGCACGCCGCCACGCCCAACACGCTGCTCGGCGGGCACGTCGTGCAGGGGCACATCGACGCGGTCGGCGTCTTTGATCGCCTTTCGCCCGGCGATGACTGGCGCATCCGCGTCCGCCCGCCCGCCGACTTCATGCAGTTCATCACGCCCAAGGGCTCCATCACGATCGACGGCGTATCGCTCACCGTCGCCGCCGCCGACCCCGCCCAGGGCTGGTTCGAGGTCGCGCTCATCCCGACCACGCTCGAAAAGACCACGCTGGGCCACGCCGCCCCCGGGCAACGCTGCAACCTGGAGAGCGACATCATGGCCCGCACGATCGTGCATTGGCTCCGCCATTACACGCAAGGGCCCGCCTCCGCCCCGTCCGCCGGCCCCCATTCTCCGGGGTCGCCGTGAGCGGGCGTCTTCGCTTCATGGGCATCGACCCCGGCCTTCGGCTGACGGGCTACGCCTGCCTCGAAGGCCCGGACGACCCGCCGCGGATCGTCGAGGCGGGCGTCTTCCGCCTGGCCGCCAGCACGCCGCGGCCTGTTTCCGACCGCCTGATGGAGCTCCACGCCGATCTCGCCGAGGCGATCCAGCGCCTCCGCCCCGACGTCGTCGCCGTCGAGTCGTTCTTCGTCCATCCAAAGCACCCCGCCACCTCGATCACCATGGCCCACGCACGCGGCGTGGTGCTGCTCGCCATCCGCCAGGCCGGCGTGCAGCTCATGGAGTTCAAGCCCAACCTCGTCAAGCGCGCCATGACCGCGCACGGCCTGGCGAGCAAGGGCCAGATGCAGCGGGCCGTCCAGTCCATGTTCGATCTGCCCGAGCCGCCCAGCCCGCCCGACGTCGCCGACGCGATCGCGATCGCGTTGTGCGCGGCACGAAGGCAGGGGATGTCGTAGAGCCTATCCGTAAACCTGTTTGAGGAGGATGATGGAGCATCCGAGGTGGAGGAAGCCTTGGCAGAGGATGGTGGACTTCTCGTAACGAATGCAGAGGCGGCGGAAGTTCTGGAACCAACTGATCGTGCGTTCGACCGTCCAGCGACGCTTGTACCTCCGCAGGACGCGGCCGTCCTGCGTGACGTTCTCCGGCTTGCAGCTCCTGCGGTGCGATCATCCCGATGCCCTCCTGGGCCAGGTCGTCGTCGAGCACGTCGCTGTCGTACGCCTTGTCGCCGATGATCCGCCGCGGTGCATCGAGCGTGGGCATGAAGTCGAACAGGCCCTGCACCAGCTTGCACTCGTGGGGCGTGGCCGACGCGGTGTCCACCGCCACCGGAAGGCCCCGCGCATCCACCAGCACCATGATCTTCACGTCTTTTCCGGCCTTTGCGACGCCGATGCCGTCCCCGCCGCCCCTGGCCTTGCTGAACGTCGCGCCGATGAAGCACTCGTAGAGCTTGCACCCGCCGCGCTCCCCGACGAGCTCTCCGACGAGCTCTCCGACGTCTCGCATCATGTTCTCGAACACGCCCGCCCTTACCCACTGCATGAAGTACTGGTGGACCGCGCTCTTGGCCCCGAACTGTCGCGGCAAGTCCTTCCGCTTCGCGCCGTTGTCGAGGACCCAGAAGATGCCGCGGAGGGCTTGACGCTTGTCCATCGCCGGGCGTCCGCCTTGGGGTTCAGCGGGGCATCCGGCACCCGCTCGGCCGACCATCCCAGCTGCTCGTCGGTCAGTCGCATCGTCATGCCAGGCTATTCGCGCCTTCAACATGATCGGTTGCGCGGTTTACGGATAGGCTCTACCCATCACCCATGCACATCGAGCGTTTCTCCATGGTCCATTGCCCATCGCCGTTTGCCAATTCCCCGCCACCGCACTCACCCAAACAACCCCGGCGACGCCTCGTCGTCCTTCCGCCGCAGCGTGCGGACGCGCACGCCGCCGACCACCTGCGACTCGAATTCGCCGCCGGCGGTCCTGGTGAGGATGGCCTTGCCCGGCGCGACCTGACCGGGCCCGCGCACCAGCGTGCCGTCTTTCAGCGTCGTCACGCTGTAGCCGCGTTCGAGCACCGAGATCGGGCCGACGGCCCGGAGCTGCCTCCCCACCGCGTCCACGCTCGCCACACGCTCCGCCACCAGCCCCTTGGCGGCCTCCGCGATCCGGATCGCATCCACCCGCGCCGACGCGCCGGCGATCAGCCCGCGCATCGCGGCGTGCAGCCCCTTCCCGGCCGCGGCCAGGCGGGCCGCCAGTCGTGAGCGCAGCTCCGTGGGGCGAAGGCGCTCGAGCAGGAGCCCCGCGCGATCGACGCGCTTGCGCGCCGCGCTCACGCGCCGCTCCGTGGCGTGTGCAAGCCGCTGGGCCAGGCGATCGGAGTCGTCGCGGAGGTCTTCCACGCGCCGCTCCACCGCCAGGAGCACACGCCGCTCCGACGCATCGACCTCGCGCAGGAGCGCCCGTCGATCGGGCGTGAGCTTCGTGGCGGCCTGCGTCGGCGTGGAGCAGCGTTCGTCCGCCACCAGTTCCGCGATGGTCGTGTCGGTCTCGTGCCCGATGGCCGCGACGACCGGGAGCGTCGATTCCACGATCGCCTGCGCGACGACGCGCTCGTTGAAGGCCCAGAGGTCTTCCATCGAGCCGCCGCCGCGGGTGACGAGGATCGCGTCGATGCCGAGTTCATCGCGTCGGGCGTTGAGCGTGCGGATCGCGCCGGCGACCTCGCCCGCGGCGCCGTCGCCCTGCACGCGCACGTCGGCCAGCAGCACGCCCACGGCGGGGCAGCGTTGCTTCATCGTGACGAGCACGTCCTGCAACGCGGCGGCGGTCCGGCTCGTCACCACCGCGACCTTGCGCGGGAAGCCCGGGACGCGGCGCTTTCTCGCGACGTCGAACCACCCGAGGCCGCGCAGCTCTTCGACCAGGGCGCGGTACGCGAGTTCGAGCGCGCCCGCGCCGATGGGCTCGACCTTGTCGGCGATGAGCGAGACCTTGCCGGCCTTGGCGTAGAAATCGATGCGACCGGACACGACGACCTCTCGCCCGTTTTCCGGGGTGAAGCCGACTTTTTTGGCCGCGAACTGGAAGACCACGCAGGAGACGACGGCGCTCGCGTCCTTGAGGTCGAAGTACCAGTGCGTGCGATCGCGGAAACCGCTGACCTCGCCGATCACGCGGACGCGGGCGGGGACGCCGGCCTTGAGGGCCGAATCGATCGCGCCGGCGAGCTGGGTGACGGTGAGCGTGCCGTCACGGGCGCTTGACCCGGCGGGCGGGGCGTCGGATTGAGAGTCGGCTTTGGCGGCGGCGCGCTTGGCAATGCGGCTTCCGTCGTCGGATGGACCCTTCATGTCTTCGGGCTTGAACGGCAATCGCTCCACGGCGAGAGGATATCAACCGTTTGTAGGGCACCGTTCGACTCGTCCGTCAAAAACGAAAGCCCCCGATTTGACTCGGGGGCTCCGACCTCCCCTCGCACACTCAGAGGTTCTACCTTGCGCCGCGGCATTCGCTCCGCCGCGAATTCCATGCGGAGCAGTCTTGCCTTCTCTTTGTCTCTTCGCGACTTCGTGACCTCTTCTCACCTCTCCGCCGAGGCGACCGACTCGGGCTCGGCCTTGGCATCGTCCTGCTTCGTTGCGATCTTTGCGTCTGCCGGCTTTTCGGTGCGTGCCATCGCGTCCTTGGGCGCGCCGCTCGGCCAGGAGATCTTGAGCTTCTCGCCGGCCTTCGCGTCCGCGAGCTTGGTCTGGGCCTTTGCGTCGATCTTCGTCGCGCTCGCAGGCGCCGCCTTCTCGTCGGCCTTCACTTCCTGGTGGCCCTTGAAGCGCGGGATGTCGATCGGGATCGTGATGATCGCGCGGGGCACGATCTCGTGCTTCTTGGCCGCGGGCTCGGCGCTCGCGAGGGCTTCGGGGCGTTTGAGCGTGTCGTTCACGAAGGTGCGCACGCCGCCGACGTAGCCGTTTTCTTTCAGCCAAGCCTGGCGCGCGTATTCGAGTCGATCATTGCCGGGATGCTCCCAGGGCGAGAAGGCGACGACGACTTCGCCGACGCGGGCGTAGACCATCGCGTCCTCGTGGCCGAGCGCGCCGTAGGCGGCCGGGCCCGGATCGCGCCACGCCGCGGGCCACTGCGTGCGACCGCCGACGATCGACTCGCCGCGCCATTCCTTGCCGTTGAACCCGGGTCGGCGAACATCGTCGGCGCGTCCGTGGGGGTAGGCGGGGCGGGTCGCGAGGGGGCGGGAATCACGATCGCGGAAGTTGCGTTCCACGCGCGTCTGCGCCTGTGCCTGGCCCGCGACGCCGCACGAAAGGAGCACGCACGCCACGCACGCGATCACGGTCTTCATCGGTCGATCCTCTCTCAAACCCTGTTCTTGAACTGTCTCGCCAACGCCCGCACGCCGACCTCGTTCAACCACCGGCGGATTACGCGACGCCACGCGGGCATCGCGCCGGGGCCCGCGCGCGCCGAGCGATCAGGCCGGCGGCGATCCCCGATCAAGTGTGCCCGATACCTTGAGTTCCATCAATGGAAATACGCCGCGCGAGGCGTCCCACGCCTCGCAATCACGGCATAAACCCCCCAGCCTGCGGCGCTATCGGACGCAGCGCGGGCAATTCTCAGACGGGGACGGCGCCCCACGACGACGTCCGCCTTCACGCCAAGGAAAAAGCCCCCGATTGATCGGGGGCTTCGGAACATACGGGGGTTGGCGGTGTTCGCAATCGGCCAGCGGATCGCGATCAGTTCGCGAAGTGGGCGAAGGCGCGGTTGGCCTCGGCCATCTTGTGCGTCTGCTCGCGGGTCTGCATGGCCTTGCCCTCGCCCTTGGCGGCGTTGTAGAGCTCTTCGGCGAGGCGCTGGTGCATCGGGCGGCCGCGTTCGCCGCGGGCGGCCTCGAGGATCCAGCGGAAGGCCAGCGACTGCTGGCGCTTCTTGTTGACCTGCATGGGGACCTGGTAGTTGGCGCCGCCGATTCGCTTGGAGCGGACCTCGACGAAGGGCTTGACGGTCTCGATGGCCTTCTGGAAGAGCTCGAAGGCGTTGGCGGGCTTGTCCGGCGCGGTTTCCTTTTCGAGCTTGGCCTCGATGGCGTCCATGGCGTCATAGACGACGCGCTGGGCGACGGCCTTCTTGCCGTCCTGCATCACACAGTTGATGAAACGGGAGACAACCCGATCGTTGAAGCGCGGGTCGGGGCGAAGCTGCGTGCTGGCGGCGGTGATCTTTCCACCCATCTGAAAACTCCTTTGGCTGCGAGCGCCACGGTTGCGGGGCTCGGTTCACCCGGCGTGCCTGGGGAAGCCACGGCGGATTACTGCCTGGGCGAGACAGTCTCGGCCCAAAACGAAAACACCCCCGCAACGCGCGGGGGTGCGTGATTACTTCTTGCCGCGCTTGGCGCCGTACTTGGAGCGGCTCTGCTTGCGGCCTTCGACGCCGAGGCAGTCGAGCGAGCCGCGGACGATGTGGTAGCGGACACCGGGGAGGTCGCGCACGCGGCCGCCGCGGACGAGCACGATCGAGTGCTCCTGCAGGTTGTGTCCTTCGCCGCCGATGTAGGCCGTCACTTCGTTGCCGTTGGAGAGGCGAACGCGGGCGATCTT
This sequence comes from Phycisphaerales bacterium, assembly GCA_020853815.1. Taxonomy (GTDB): domain Bacteria; phylum Planctomycetota; class Phycisphaerae; order Phycisphaerales; family UBA1924; genus JABWBC01. Next base: position 1,022 of record JADYYE010000154.1, on the reverse strand, counting down.
TCGGAGGGCGGAGTTGGGCTTCTTGGGGGTGGTGGTGCGGACGATGAGGCACACGCCGCGCTTCTGCGGGGACAGGTTGAGGTCTTTGACCTTGGACTTGCTGGCCAGCGGGCGGCGGGGGTTGCGGACAAGCTGATTGATCGTCGGCATGGTCGCTCTCAAAGTGCCGGCGCGGGGAGAAACCGCGTCCGGGCAAGGGAGGGAATGTTAGCCGGGAGGAAGGGGGCGGCAAGGGCCGCCAAATGGCCAAAGCGCAAATGGCCAAATTGCCAATGAAAGAGGGGATGCAGCGACACAGCGAGTCCGCGAGACAGGGGAGTAAACGCCGAACATGGGCGGGATGGGGGCGATCGGGAGAAGTCTATCGGAGGTGTCGCAGGTCGAAGACCTCGCGCTCCAAAGCCGCCCACGAACGGTCGGGTCTTTGGCCTCTCGTCCGCGGAAATCACGGAAGAAGCGGACTCTCGTGCTCCCCTTTCTTCATTCCCCCCAGCTCGCTGCGCCCCTGTCTCGCTGAGTCGCTGAGTCGCTGTCTCGCTGGCTCGTGGTTTCGCATTCCTACGCTCCATCCATGTCGCAGCCCGTCACATTCGCCGCGTTTCAGAAACTGATCCACGATCGCTACTACAAGACCGACTCGGCGCGGGGCACGCCCGGCACGTTCATGTGGCTGATGGAAGAAGTCGGCGAACTGGCGACCGCGCTCCACAACAACGCGCCCGGCAAGCGACCCAGCCCAGAGGAACGGGCGAACCTCGACGAGGAATTCGCCGACGTCATCGCCTGGCTCACCACCCTGGCCAACATCAACGGCGTGGACCTGGAGAAAGCCCTCCAGAAGTACACGGTCGTTGGAGTTGAGGGAGTGAAGGATTAGAAGAAGGCACTGGGCACTAGGCACTTGGCACTAGAGCGTTCTCACTCCTGACGTAGCGAGTATCCGCAGTGCCTGAAGCAGTTGGCGGCGTCGGAGGGTGTGACCTGATCGAGGACCGACTGCATCGCGGTCCAGAGGGCGTTCT
>JADYYE010000153.1 GCA_020853815.1 Phycisphaerales bacterium | reverse complement strand
CACCCGGACCCAGAACGCCCTCTGGACCGCGATGCAGTCGGTCCTCGATCAGGTCACACCCTCCGACGCCGCCAACTGCTTCAGGCACTGCGGATACTCGCTACGTCAGGAGTGAGAACGCTCTAGTTTGGTGCGGGCTTTCCATGAAACTGCGCGGAACAACCACGACCTTTGCATGGGGGGATGCACTCTGCCGATTTCTCATAGGGCCTTTGGCTGGGCCTTTCGGCGGGAGCGCCTGATGATGCGTGCGGAACACGATCAAGCTCGGATCGATGAGCTTCAACGGCTCCGCATTATGGGCACCAATCCTGAGCCTTTGTTTGACGAGATCGCGCGGGCCGCGAGGCTGATCTTTGAGGCGCCCTTTGCCTCCGTGAGCTTCGTGGGAGGGCGCGGCGAGTGGTTCAAGGCCCGAGCCGGGCTCGAGCTCCCGCCCGGCAGCCGGGCGGAGGCGATGTGCTCGCCCGTGGTGGACGGCACCACGACCGTGGTCATCCGCGATACACGGCGCGATTCGCGGTTCTGCCATCGTCCCCAAGTACTTCAGAACGGCGTGCGTTTATTCTGCGGCGCGCCCATCGTGACAAAGAACAACATCACCATCGGCGCGGTGTGCGTGAAAGACACTCGCGAGCGCGAGGTGCTGGCGTGGCAGACCTCGTCGCTCGAAGCCATGGCGCGCGTGGTCGCCGAGGCGCTCGAGGCCCGCCTCAAGGCGCTCGAGACCGAGGAGGCCCGCGCCGCCGCGGACGCCGCCAACCGCGCCAAGTCCAACTTCCTCGCCAACATGAGCCACGAGGTCCGCACGCCCCTCAACGCGATCCTGGGCTTCGCGGACCTCCTGGCCGACGGCACCGCCACGCCCGACGAGCAGAAGGCCCACGCCGACACGATCCGCCAGGCGAGCGACCACCTGCTCACCATGGTCAACGATCTCCTGGACCTCTCGACGATCGACGCCGGTCAGGTCGCGATCGAGCAGGCCGACGTCGACGTGGCCCGCCTGCTGCGCGACGCGGCGGCGCTGCTCGAGCCGCGGGCCGCGGGCAAGGGCATCATGATGTCCTGCGCCACGCCCCCCGGGCGCATCGTCATCAAATCCGATCCGCTCCGCCTGCGCCAGGTGCTCCTCAATCTGATCGGCAACGCGGTCAAGTTCACGGAACTGGGAGGCGTGACCGTCACGATGACCGCCGAGGAGCACCCCCCCGACCGGAAGCTCATCCGCGTTCAGATCGCCGACACCGGCATCGGAATCGCACCCGAAAAGCTCTCCACGATTTTCAAGCCCTTCACCCAGAGCGACGAGGGAATGACGCGCCGATTCGGCGGGAGCGGCCTGGGACTGGCGATCTGCCAGCGACTGGCCGCCCCACTGGGCGCGAGCATCGAGGTGCAGAGCGAGCTTGGCAAGGGGAGCGTCTTCACCCTCACCATCGACGCCGCCGCCGGCGTGCGCTCCGCCTCGCCCGGCGGACCCGTGATCAATCTCAAGGACACCTCGCCGCTCCGCATGGACATCCTCTACGCGGAGGACGGCCCGGACAACCAGCGTCTGGTCGCGTTCCTGCTCCGAAAGGCCGGCGCGACCGTCACCGTGGCGCAGAACGGCCGCGAAGCGGTGGAACTCATCAACCGCGGTACGAGGTTTGACCTGGTGCTCATGGACATGCAGATGCCGGAGATGGACGGCTATGAGGCGACGCGAGAGCTGCGGCGCGCCGGGTACGAAGTCCCCATCGTCGCCCTCACCGCCCACGCCCTGGCCGACGACCGCGGCAAATGCCTCATGGCTGGCTGCGATGACTTCCTCACCAAGCCCGTCGATCGGGAGTTGCTCGTGGCCACCTGCCGGCGCTGGAAGAAGCCCGGCGGCGGGAGCGAAAAATCGGTAGCCTGAGCTCCGTATGGAACTCAAAGCCAACGCCGGCGAGCGCTCCCGCCACACCCCCGCGCTCGAGACCCAGACCACCAATCCCGCAACCGCCAAGGCCGCCCGCGCTGGCACAAGAAGCGACGCCGACAGCGCTCCCTCCTGCGCCTGCGCGCCGGGCTGCTGCACCCCGACGCGCCGCGACTTCCTGCAGGTCGCCGGCCTCACCACGCTCATCGCCGCCAGCGGGCGCGCCGTCGCCGGCCCGTTCACCTGGAGCGACGTCGCCGATCACCCCGTCCCCGCCGACAAGAAGTTCTCGCCCGAGTGGATCAAGTCGCTCACCGACCGCGGGCAGCCCGAAGTCTTTTCCAGCGACAAGAACCAACTCGCCTACATCGGCATGCCCGTGGGCGGCGTGTGCTGCGGGCAGCTCTACCTGGGCGGCGACGGCAAGCTCTGGCACTGGGACATCTTGAACCTCCCGCCCGGCCCGGGCTGGAACGAATCCGACGGCCGCCTCTACGCCAACCCGCCCCGGCAGAAGTCGCCGTTCGCCCAGGGCTTCTCACTCGCGTGGAATGAGGGCGCGCCCCGATCGCTCGATTCGCGCGGCGGCTGGTCCATCACCTTCGAAGGCCGCTGGCCCATCGGCACCGTTACCTATCGCGCGGGCGACTGCCCGCTCGACATCACGCTCGAGGCCTTCAGCCCGCTGGTACCGCTTGAAGAGAAGGACTCAACGATCCCGATCGTGCTGCTGCACTACACGCTGAAGAACACGTCGAAGGCCGCGGTGAACGCGGAGCTGCTGGGCGCGCTGGAGAACCCGGTGTGCCTTGGCATCCGCGAGCCGGGCAAGGGCGTGCTCATCAACCGCGCGATCAAGGGCGACGGATATACCGGCGTTTCCTGCAGCGCCGAGGCGATCAAGCCCAAGGCCCTGCGCAACCCGACCCGCCCCGACATCGTCTTTGAGACCTTTGACAAGCCGACATTCGAAGGGTGGGTCCCGACCGGCGACGCCTTCGGCGACGGTCCGCTCAACCTCGCCAAGGCGCCCGAGCACATGGGCCAGCTGAACGGCGCCGGCGCCGGCGCGGTGAACACCTACGCCGTCACCAAGGGCGACCAGCTCGTACAGGGCGACGGGCACACCGGCACGCTCACCAGCCGCGTCTTCACCATCGAGCGTGACTTCATCAACTTCCGCGTGGGCGGCGGGCGGCTTCCCAAGACCGTCTTCATCGCGCTGCTCGTTGACGGCAAGGTGGTCCGCTCGAGCACGGGCCGCCAAGCCAATTTCATGCGCGACGAATCGTGGGACGTTCGCGAACTGGCCGGGAAACCCGCGACCATCCAGATCGTCGACAACGAACGCGGCTCGTGGGGCCAGATCGGCGTGGACCAGATCGTCTTCGGCGATACGCCGACCGCGCCGGCGGAGGACCTCGCGTCGCGCCCCGATTTCGGCACGATCGTGCTCGCGCACCTTGGCGGCGGCAAGGGCGAGGTCTCGACCGCCGGCGCCGCCCAGGCCGCCGACGCCTCCGATGTCGTCTTCAAGAGTCCCTGGAAATCAAGCACCGATGAGTCGCGTGTCAGCTTCGGTGATCGCTCGATGGCCGCCGTGCGTGCCGCCGCGACGATCGCGCCGGGCGAGTCGACGACCATCGTGATGGCGATCGCATGGCACTTCGCGACGCCGTGGCGAGATTCGCTCCGCAACATCACGGGCATCGACAAGCTGAAGCGCCACTACGCCCCGCGCTTCAAAGACGCCGAGGACGTCATGGCCAGGACCGCCACGGACCGCGCCCGCCTCTCGGAGCTGACGCGCCGCTGGGTCCGGGCGTGGTACGACTCCACGCTTCCCTACTGGCTCCTCACACGCTCCATCCTCAACAACTCCATCGCCGCCACCGCGACCTGCCACCTCTTCGACAACGGACGCTTCTACGGCTGGGAAGGCACCTACTGCTGCGCCGGCACCTGCACCCACGTCTGGCAATACGCCCAGGGCTTGGCCCGCATGTTGCCCTCGCTCGAGCGGTCCGCGCGCGAGATGGTCGACTACGGCATCGCCTTCCACGCCGACACCGGCGCCATGGACTATCGCGCCGAGGCCCACCAGATCGTCGCCCATGACGGGCAGTGCGGCACGATCCTCCGCTTCTATCGCGAGCACACCATGACCCCCGACGGGCGCATGCTCCGCGAGCACTGGCCCAAGGTCAAGAAGTCCATCGAGTGCCTCATCGGCGAGGACAAGGACTCCGACGGCCTGCTCGAGGGCGCGCAGTACAACACCCTCGACGCCGCGTGGTTCGGCCCGATGGGCTGGATCTCGTCGCTCTACCTCGCCGCCGTCCGCGCGGGCGAGGCGATGGCCCGCGAGATGGGCGACACCGCCTTTGAGAATCGCTGCACGAAAATCTGCGAGGTCGGCGCCAAGTCCCTCGTCGACAAGCTCTACAACGGCGAGTACTTCATCCACAAGGCCGACACGGCCCACCCCGAAGCCAACAGCACCAACGACGGCTGCCACATCGACCAGGTCTTCGGGCAGGCGTGGGTCATGCAGGTCGGCCTCGGGCGCGTCATCCCCCTCGGCGAGACGCTGTCGGCGCTCAAGAGCCTCTACAAATACAGCTTCACCCCCGACGTCGGCCCCTATCGCGAAGCGCTCAAGGACACCGTCAAGGGCGGACGCTGGTATGCCATGCCCGGCGAGGGCGGCCTGCTTATGTGTACGTTCCCCAAGGGCGGCGCCGATCGATGCACCGGCAAAGGCGGCGACGCCTGGGCCGCCGGCTATTTCAACGAGTGCATGAACGGCTTCGAGTATCAGGTCGCGGCCCACATGGTCTACGAAGGCATGGTCACCGAGGGCCTCGCCATCGCCCGCATGTTGCACGATCGCTATCACCCCGCCAAACGCAACCCCTGGAACGAGATCGAGTGCTCAAACCACTACGCGCGTTCCATGGCGAGCTACGGCGTGTTCACCGCGTCGTGCGGCTTCGAGCACCACGGGCCCCAGGGCTTCCTCGCCTTCGCCCCCAAGTGGAACGCCGAAAACTTCAAGGCGCCCTTCACGTCTTGCCAGGGGTGGGGGACCTTCGAGCAGAAGCGGGCCCCGGGCTCGCAGCGATGCGCCCTCAAGCTCGAATACGGGCGGCTCGCGCTGAAGACGCTCGCGCTCGAGGTCGACGCCGCAAAGAAAGCCTCGGCCGCGGCCGTTGTTGTCGACGGGAAACCTGTGCAGGTCAAGCTCTCACAGGAAGGCCCGCGCGTGTCGCTCTCAGTCGACACCACCGTCCGCGAGGGCCAGACGCTGGTGGTCGAGTTGACGCTCGCGTAAGCGCACCGCGCGTGCCACCGACTGCGTCTTCGCGGTCGGTGCTCGCATCCTCGTGCCACGGGCCTGTCTTCTGGTCCGTACTTTGAGTGGCGTGCCCAAGCGCTGGCCTCGCGGAGCTTGATCACGCGTAGACACCTTCACTCACGAATCCACCACAACACCCTCGCGACTCCGTGACTTCGTGACTCGGTGACTCCGAGACTTCTTCTCCCACTCCGCCACTTCTTCTTGTCTTTCCTAGAGCGCCTTGAGCCCAAATCTAGCGCTGTTCGGCGCACGGACGGGTTGCGCCAGGCGTGGTGATGCGGTAGGTTCCCTTTCTGGTGGGAAGAAAGGGAGTCGTTTGATGGCGGCGCCGTATT
>JADYYE010000152.1 GCA_020853815.1 Phycisphaerales bacterium | reverse complement strand
GCCCGGCGCACCCCTCACCGGACCCGTCGACCCTTCACGCCCGGGCAGCCCCGCGCGCTGGACGCAGGCCGTCGTTCCCATCATCTTCGTGATGTTCCTCGCTCCGGGCCTCGGCTACGGCTTCGCGACCGGCGAACTGCGAACCCACCGCGACGTCTCGAAGGCGTTCGTCCACGCCATGGCCTCGATGGCCCCGGTCATCACCATGTACTTCTTCGCCGCGCAGTTTGTCGCCTACCTCAACTACTCGAATCTCGGGCGCATGCTCGCCTTCGTCGGCGGCGAAGCGCTCGTCGACGCCCGCAACGCGGGGCTTCCTCCGTCCATGCTCCTGGTCGGAGTCGTCGTCCTGACGCTCACCTGCAACCTTTTCATCGGGAGCATGTCCGCCAAGTGGACCATGCTCTCGCCCATCCTGGTTCCCATGCTCATGATGGTCGGCGTCAGCCCCGAACTGACCCAGAGCGCCTACCGCGTCGGGGACAGCGTCACCAACATCGTCACCCCGCTCAACCCGTACCTCATCATCATCCTCGGCGTGATGCAGAAGTACGCGCCCAAGGCCGGCATGGGAACGCTCATCGCGCTCATGATGCCCTTCAGCGTGCTCTTCGCGGTCGTGTGGACGCTCTTCCTCCTGGTCTGGGTCTGGGCCGGCGTTCCGCTCGGACCCGGCGCCCCCCTTCATTACGTGCCCCCGGCCTGAGGGCGAGCGCCGCGGCCGGCTCGCCCCTCTCCGGCCCGGCGTGGTCCCTCGACCCGCTGGCCCGACACGCGCAGGCCCCCTATGCTTGCCGGTTCCGTCGGAGCCGTTCCCACAGGGGGACGGCCGGCAGAAAAACCGACGCTCGACCTTGGCCCGGGATTCAGCGCAGCGGTTCACTCACGTTTCGGGCTTTGGATCGAGATCATGAAGATTTACGTCGGCAACCTTTCGTTCAGCACCAGCGAGCAGGCCCTCCGTTCGCTCTTCGAGCAGCACGGGCAGGTGCAGTCCGCGCAGCTGGTGATGGACCGCGAGACCGGCCGCCCGCGCGGCTTCGGCTTCGTCGAGATGAACGACTCCGCCCAGGCCCAGGCCGCGATCAACGCGATCAACGGCCAGGAGTTCGACGGCCGCCGCCTCAACGTCAACGAGGCGCGTCCGAAGGCCCCGGGTGGCGGCGGCGGCTTCGGCGGCGGCGGTGGTGGGCGCGGCGGCTTCGGCGGCGGACGCGGCGGCGACCGCTGGTGAACCTCTGAATCCCGCGCCGCGGGACCCAACCAGATCAACAGTGCTTGATGCAACGGGCCTTCCCCACGGGGAGGGCCCGTTGTCGTTGATGGATCTCGGCCCGGCGTGCGCCGCGTTCGTACGGGTACAGTGGAGCCGAGGAGTCCGCGCGCCGTGACCGAAGCAACGCAGCCAGTCCCGCAGCGGTCCGACCCGCCGAAGACGGTCGTCCTCGAGGGCCTGCACAAGTCCTTCGGCGAGCAGCACGTGCTGCGCGGGATCGATCTTTCGATTGCGCAGGGCGAACTGGTCGCGATCGTCGGCAACTCGGGCAGCGGCAAGACCGTGCTGCTCCACTGCATCATCGCGCACATCAAGCCCGAGTCGGGGCGCGCGCTGGTCGCCGACGTCACGCAGCCGGGCCTGCCGCTGTACGATGTCGCTGCGCTCGACGACGACGCGCTCGACCGGCTGCGGCTGCACTGGGCGATCGTGTTCCAGCGCAACGCGCTGTTCACCGGGACGGTGTACGACAACATCGCGCTGGGACCGCACGAACTGCGGGGCGACACGCGCGAGGACATTCTGCCGCGGGCGCGCGAGGCGTTGAAGGCGGTCGGTCTTGATCCGGACCAGGTGCTCGACCGGGCGCGCGACGATCGGTCGGGCGGGATGGCCAAACGAGTGGCGATCGCGCGGGCGCTGGTGCTCGACCCGGCGATGATCTTCTACGACGAGCCGACGGCGGGGCTGGACCCCGAGCACTCGGCGCTGGTGCACGACCTGATCCGTTCCACGCACGAGCGACCGACGTCGGAGCGGATCACGAGGACCAGCGTCGTGGTCACGCACGACACGGGCCTGCTCGCGCGGCTTCAGCCCCGGGTGGTGATGATCCATGAGGGACGGGTCTTCTTCGACGGTGCGTTCGAGGAGTTCGCTCGGTCGGACTCGGCGCCGATCCGGCCCTACTTCGAGGCGATGGCGGCGGTGCACGCGTGCGTGCGCGAGAGCCGCGTGCCGGTGCGGGCGGGCCGGCGCCGCTGAGCGATCTCCTACTCGAAGCGCAGGTGCTTGACGCTCTCGCCGCTGTCGCGGAGATCGATGAGCGCGTCGATGCCGACATCCAGGTGCCTGCGGACGAACTTTTCGGTGATGAGCCTGTCGCTCTCGGAGGTCTTGACGCCCTCGGGGGTCATGGGGCTGTCGGAGACGAGCAGGAGCGCGCCCTTGGGGATCGAGTTGACGAAGCCGACGAGGAAGATCGTCGCGGTCTCCATGTCGATCCCGATCGCGCGGATCTTCTTCAGGTAGGACTTGAACTGGTCGTCGTGCTCCCACACGCGCCGATTGGTGGTGTGCACGGTGCCGGTCCAGTAGTCGCACTGGTGCTTGACGATCGCCTGCGAGACGGCGCGCTGGAGCCGGAACGAGGGGAGCGCGGGGACCTCGGGGGGCATGTACTCGTTGCTGGTTCCCTCGCCGCGGATCGCCGCGATGGGGAGCACGAAGTCGCCGACGCGCGTCTTCTTCAGGCCGCCGCACTTTCCGAGGAAGAGCACGGCGTCGGGCGCGATCGCGCCCAGCAGGTCCATGACGGTCGCCGCCATCGCCGAGCCCATGCCGAAGTTCAGGATCGTGATGTCGCGCCCCTCGCCCGTGCCGGTCGCCGACTGCATGGGGCGGTCGCGGCCGACGACTTTCACGCCGAACCTCGCGGCGAAGTGGTCCACGTAGTCGGTGAAGTTGGTGAGAAGGATGTACCGGCCCCATCCGTCGGCGCCGGCGGCCTTGAGCGGGCGGCCGGTGTAGCGCGGCAGCCAGTTGCGGACGATCTGTTCCTTGGTCTTCACGAGGGTGAAGGGTACTCGATCGGCGCCGGCGCCGCCTCTGGTAGTATTCGGGCTCGCGCCACACTGGAGAACGTGATGACCAGTCTTCGCGCCCTGGTCGCGTGCATTGCTACGACGGTCGGTCTTGCGAGCGCGGCGGCGCAGGACGCGGCGCTCGACTCGCTGATGCGGGTGCGCGACGCGGTATCCGGCCGGGTCTCGTCGGCGAACCCCGAGGCGTGGAGCAACGCCGACAACCGCTGGGTGAAGCCGGGCGAGACGTTCACGCTGGCGGAGATCGAGGGGCCGGGCGTCGTGCGGCACATCTGGTTCACGTTCGCCGAGAGCGGGCCGTCGTGGCTGTCGAAGGAGGGCGCCGCGGACCCGTCCGAGATCGTGCTGCGGATGTACTGGGACGGCGCGGCGGAGCCGGCGGTCGAGTCGCCGCTCGGCGACTTCTTCGCGGCCGGGTTCGGGAAGCGCGCCGAGTGTGTTTCGGCGCCGATCGCGGTGCAGGGCGGCGACTCGTACAACTGCTACTGGCCGATGCCGTTCAAGACGTCGGCACGCCTGACGATCACCAACGAGAGCGACAAGCCGCTGGCGGCGCTGTACTACCAGATCGACTTCACGCGCGAGAAAGCACTCGGGCCCGACACGGCGTACTTCTGCGCGCAGTACCGGCAGGAGTTCCCGACCAGGACGGGCGATGATTACCTGATCGCGGACATCGAAGGGCGCGGGCAGTATGTCGGCACCGTGATGTCGGTGCGGTCGCGGAGCCCGCAGTGGTTCGGCGAGGGGGACGACAAGTTCTACGTCGATGAACAGCGGACCGAATCGCGTCCGACGATGCAGGGCACGGGGACCGAGGACTATTTCTCCAACGCGTGGGGCATGGAGAAGGCGTGCTACCCGTACTTCGGCGTGACGATCCTCGACGGGTGGCTGGCCGACCTGGGCAATCGCGGCACCATGTACCGCTGGCACATCGCCGACCCCGTGTGCTTCCAGAAATCGCTGCGCGTGACGATCGAGCACAAGGGGTGGATGAGCGCCGACGAGACGTCGACGGGCAAGGTCGAGGGGCACGTCGAACGCGACGACGACTTTGCGACCGTCGCGTTCTGGTACCAGGTCGGACAGCCAAAGCGATTCGCGACTCTGCCCGGCGCAAAGGAGCGGAAGTTTCCGTCGATCGACACGGTGATCGGCGGCAAAGAACTGCTGGCAAAGGCGAAGGCGAAGGACGCGGCCCTTTGGCTTCAGGCCGGGGCCCTGTGGACTGGAGAGGGACAGCTGTTCATCGATGCCAAGGGCGAGGGCGCGTCGGTCGAGACGACGTTCAGCGTGCCGGCGGGGCTCGTGCACCGGCCGGTGCTGGCGGTCACGCACTCGTACGACTTCGGGACCTGGCGCGTGCTGATCGACGGCGCGCCCGTCGGCGAGCCGATCGACTTCTACTCTAAAGACGTCGATGTGCAGGAGCACGTGCTGTCGGAGGAGCCGCTGGCGCCGGGCGAGCACACGCTGCGGCTGGAGTGCGTCGGGAAGGATCGCGCGTCGCAGGGCTTCAAGCTCGGCGTGGATTCGGTGCGGCTGCGGCACCGCACGGGCGCGAAGCGGCCGCCCCTGGGTCCTGCGCGCGGCGGGAAGTAGCGTCAGACCTTGGCGCGGCCCTTGGTGGCGAGGCTGACCAGGAAGAGCAGCACGATCGCGCCGACGGTCGCGGTGACGAGCGAGCCCAGGAGCGAATAGCTCTGCAGGCCGAGCAGGCCGAAGAGGAACCCGCCGAGGATCGCGCCGATCACGCCGATGATGAGGTTGCCGACGATGCCGAAGCCGCGGCCCTTGGTCAGGACGCCCGCGAGCCAGCCTGCGCAGAGGCCGATGAGCAGGAACCAGACGAAGTTCATGCGCGCAGACGAGCCGCTTCAGTCGAATTCCGCCAGCGTGTCTTTGGTCTGACTCTCTCGTCGGTTGTCCGCGCTGTCCGCCGGACCGGTCTGCGGCGTGCGCACGCCGCATTCCGGGCAGACGCCGGACGTGAGGTGGCGCAGGTCGTAGCCGCAGAATGCGCATCGGTCCTGTGGTGTGGCCGGGCGGCGCGCGATGGCGCGAATGGTCCAGATCGCCGTCACGAGCGTCGGGATCCAGAGCGGGAGGTACGCGCGGGCGCCCGATGTGTTGTGGATGGCGAGTTGCCAGAACCAGTAGCGCGGGACGGTGGGCACGAAGACGTGGAAGCCGCGTACCGGCGGGATGTCCTGCACCTGAATGCCGTACGAAACGTACCCGCCGCCGACCCGGCCGACGCGCGTCGTGAAAATCCAGTACCCGCTGCCGGGGCCCTGGCCGCTGCACCAGGCGACTCCGATGTGAGACGACGCGGCGTCGAGCGCGATGAGCGCCAGCGTGATCGCGCCGCCGATCCAGACCCCCCGTCGCATCGCGGTTGTGCTCCCGCGGCAATCTTAACCTCCATGCCGGGGACCGGTCCGGTAGACTGGCGCGATGCAATCCAAGGCTGCCAGTGTCGCTGAGTATCTCGCATCGCTCCCCGCGGATCGGCGCGGCGCGATCGAGCGGATCCGTTCGGTCATCCTCGAGAACCTCGACGGCGGGTTCGAGGAGGGGATGCAATACGGGATGATCGGGTACTACGTGCCGCATTCGCTGTATCCGCCGGGGTATCACTGCAATCCGGCGCAGGGGCTGCCGTTCGCGGCGCTGGCGTCGCAGAAGAACTACATGGCGGTCTACATCATGTGCATGTACGAGGGGAGCCCGGAGGGCGACCGGTTCCGGGAGGAGTGGGAGAGCACCGGCAAGCGCCTGGACATGGGCAAGTGCTGCGTGCGGTTCAAGACGCTCGATGATGTGCCGCTGGAGGTGCTGGGCGGCGCGTTCAAGCGTGTGACGGCGAAAAAGTACATCGAGTACTATGAAGCGGCGCTGCGGATGAACGAGGAGCGGAAGGCGGGGGCGAAGAGCGGGCGGGGCGGCGCGAAGAAGTCGGCGAAAAAAACATCGAAGAAGGCGGCGAAACAATCGGGCACGAAGCGCGCGAAGAAGGCTTGGAAGAGGGCCGGGAAGAACGCGCGCGGGCGGGCGTAGGCCGATGGCATCGGCGCGTGGCGAAGGTGCGGGGCGGCGCGTCGGCGGAGCGCGGGCCGCGCGGCGCGGTCAGACGCTCTTTGAGATGCTCTTTGTCATTGGGATGATCGTGCTGGCGATCGGCGCGGGCACGCTGGGGCGGCGCGCGGGGCACGGGTTCTGGCTGATCGCGGCGGAGGTTGTGGGCGGGCTGCTGGTGCTGCCGGTGATCGGCGCGGTGTGCGGGTTCATCGAGAGCCGGAAGTATCCGCGGATGCCGGCGTGTGCGCGCGGGCGCTGCCGCGGATGGCAGTGGACGACGATGAAGGTGATCGAAACGAAGTACATCGACCCGACGAAGGATGCGCGGGCGAGTGTCGAGCGGTGCCGGTGCGGGGACGAATACGTGCGCGTCGGCGACCGGCTGCTGCGCTTCGAGGGCGGGATGTGGCGCCCCTTCAAGCGGTTCGTGCGGCGCGGGGAGTGGGTCGATGACGATGACGGGAGCGTGCTCGAACCCGACGTGCGCGGGGTTGTGTGGGAGAGGGGGCGGGATTGATTGCAGTGTTTGGCGCGGTGTCGGGCGCGACGGGTGGCGAGGATGTTGAAGCGGTGATGCGGAGACGTGGTGCGCGGCGGCGGGCGTGCGCGGCGTGAACGTGGCGAAGCGGAAGAGGAGGGTTGCCGCGCGGCGGAGTTCGGTTGGCGAAGCGGAGCGGGTGTGTTCGCGGCAGGCCGATGACCCGGCGTCGGTGATGACCGCTTGCAGGATCTCGACGGCGCGGGGGAGCGATTGGGACGCGATGAGGCGAGTTCGTGTTGCGGCGGCGCGTTCGATGGCGGCGAGGTGCTCGCGCACTTCGGGCGTGTTGAGATAGACGGCGAGAGTCGAGACATCCGTGGCGTGGCGCTTGGCGATCTCGGTGAAAGTGAAGGACGGGTCGAGAAGATCGGCGGCGAGGAGGGCGAGATCGATGGGTTGAGAGGGGGTGCCGATCACGATCGGGTAATGTAAGGATAAATCCCGACCATGTCAATCGGATTTTATTTGGCATTGGTGTACTTGCTTATTTTGCAGGTATTTACGATCGATTTCTGACGGCCGATCGTGTTCTTCTTGCCGCGGCGATTGAGGTGCAACGTGGGTTTGGGCCGGGGCGGGGCGGGGAGTTTCGATCCCTGCCCTGAGTCTTCGATGCGTGCTCGCCCGCTGGCGGCGATGATGCTCGCATGAGCGAGACCACGGCGAAGGAGAATTGGAAGACGCGCCTGATTCGCGAGTTCCGCGGGTACTGGCTGATCGTCGCGTACCTGGCGATCGTGTTCGCGGCGTTCACGCAGTACCGGCGGCTGGTGCTGGCGGCGCACGACATCGTGTATACGGATTACTTCATCGCGCTGATCAAGGCGATGGTGCTGGCGAAGGTGATCATGATCGGCGATGCGCTGCGCATCGGGCGCGGGCTCGAGCGGCGGCCATTGATCTGGCGGACGCTGTACAACACGGCGGTGTTCACGGTGTTCCTGGTGCTGTTCACGCTGGTCGAGCACGGCGTGAAGTCGGCGTGGAAGGGCGAAGGGTTCGGCGCGGGCGTGAGGGAGTTCGCGCACGAGGGGCGCGACGAGGCGCTGGCTGGGGTGCTGGTGATCGCGGTGGGGCTCGTGCCGTTCTTTGCGTTCCGTGAGATCGGGGGGATCATGGCGCGGGGGAAGCTGCTGAGGATGTTCTTTGTGAGCAGGGAGGGG
>JADYYE010000151.1 GCA_020853815.1 Phycisphaerales bacterium | reverse complement strand
GTCCGCCGCGAGGCAGCGATCGAAGAACTCGACGGCCTTGGCGATGTCGCCCTTCTTGGCGTGCTCCTGCGCGAGGCCGTAGAGAAGGAACGGGTCGTCGGGCGTGGCGGCGAGCAGTTTTTCCAGTTGTTCGATGCTCGGCATGGTCGCGTGGATCATTGGTCGTGAATGCCCTCGCCGTCGCAATGGCGACGCACGGGTGGCACGGCCAGCGCCGGTCGCCCCTGGCGACCCAGTCGGCCGTGCCGAATGTACACCAGCGTTGCACCCGGGCACATCCGACTCGGCCGCCTCTGGCGACCGTCGCTGGACGTGCCACCCAACGGCCGCCCTCATATCCTTCCTTCCCGCGTCTTCGATGGAGGTCTCTCAATGTCCAACGTCAACACACTCGGCGTGATCGGCTCTGGCCAGATGGGCGGCGGCATCGCCCAGGTCGGCGCGGTCGCGGGCCTGAACGTCCTGGTCTTCGATTCGTTCCCGACGGCGCTCGAGAAGTGCAAGGCCGGCCACAGGAAAGTCCTCGCCCGCTCGGTCGAGAAGGGCAAGATGGCCCAGGCCGACATGGACGCGGCGCTCTCGCGCGTCAAGTACGTCGGCAATCTCGACGACCTCAAGCCCGCCGACTGGGTCGTCGAGGCGATCGTCGAGGACGCGAAGGTGAAGAAGGACCTCTTCGCGCGCCTCGCGGCGATGTTCCCCGCCGAGCACGTGGTCCTCGCGACCAACACCAGCTCGATCTCGATCACAGAGATCGCGACCAGCGCCGGCGCCGCCTCATCGCGCGTCGTGGGCATGCACTTCTTCAACCCCGTGCCCCTGATGCAACTGGTCGAGGTGATCCCGGGGATCCAGACGAGCAAGGACGTCGTCGAGCGCACCGTGGCGCTGGCGACGAAACTGGGCAAGACGCCGCTCAGGGCCAACGACCGCGCGGGGTTTGTCAGCAACCGCGTGCTGATGCCGATGATCAACGAGGCGTTCTACGCGTGGATGGAGGGCGTCGCCGAGCCCGAGGCGATCGACGGCATCATGAAGCTCGGTTGCAACTTCCCCATGGGCCCCCTGCGCCTGGCCGATTTCATCGGCCTGGACACCTGCGTGCACATCATGAACGTGCTCGCCGACGGGCTCAACAACGACCGCTACCGCGCCTGCCCGCTCCTCAGGCAACTCGTGAGCGCGGGGCGGCTGGGGGACAAGTCGGGGCGCGGGGTGTTTGAATATCCGGCGAAGTGACGCAAAGCTAGACCGGCTTCTGCTAATTCGAAACGGAGAACGCTGCCCCAGATGGCCCAGATCAGCCCAGATTGAGGCCTGAATCTGGGAGCATCTGGGATATCTGGGGCTGCCTTTGACCGCCACGCATGAAACGCAGTCGCTCTACGACAGAGGATTGAAGATCCTCATCCGCGCCACGATCAGCACGACCCCGGCGCCCGTCAGGCCGGCGCCGAGCGAGCCCGAGACGAGCGCGTTGCGGGCGCGCGATTCATCGCGACGCGCGGCCAATCCCTGACCGATCGATTCAAGATCCGAACGTCCTTCCGCCGCGTTGAGTTGCATCCACACGACGTCGCGCTGGCGGTGGTCCATCCAGATGAGCCCCAGCGCGACACCCACCAGCACAAGGCCGATCCCCACGAGCAGCGCGGCAAATTCGGCACGCTTCATGCCGGGATCTTACTCAGCCGCGGTTTCCCACGGCCGCGCCGATGACAGTCCACCTCGTCTCGCCGGCTGCATCGACTCCCATAGCAGCGGTTCGAGGATGATCGTGTGGCTGCGTCCGGCGATGGCAAAGACCCGCTCCCCCCGCTGCGCCAGGTCGAGCATGGTCCGCGCAAAGTGCGGGTCGCGGATCTCGTTGCCTTCGCCCGCGCCGATGTCCCGCCCGACCTCGGCGTCCAGCGGGCGAGGATCGGCGATGTCAACAACCCGGCGTACCCGGGCGACCCCGACATCGGCACCAACGCCGGACACGGGTCGGTGGCTTCCGCGTATCGGATGTCCGATCTCGAAACGACGACCGGACCTTGGCCGGAGTGTGTCAACACGTTCGCAACTCGCGGCTACATGTCGGGCGCGTGCGAATCCGCCAGGCGGTAACTGGTGCTGCGACCACCGGCGGGATTCTGAACGATGAGGCCGCGCTGCAGGAGATCGTGGATGTCCCTGAGCGCCGTGTCGGGCGAGCACCTGGCAAGGGTGCTGTATTTCGAGGTCGTCAGGTGGCCCTTGAAGTCGTCGAGCAGTCGATTGAGGACCACGCGCTGGCGTTCGTTCACCGGGTTCCGGTTGGCGGCCTGCCACAGCCTTGCCTTGCGCAGGACCGAGGCGAGTGAAGCGTCGGCGTTATCGATAGCGCGGTCGAGACAGGCAAGGAACCACTCCAACCAGAGGGTGATGTCCAGGCCGCCGCGTTGCGCCGACTCCAACCGCAGGTAGTACTCGTTGCGCTCGGCCTCGATCTGCGAGGACATGCTGTAGAACCGCTGCGATGTGCCGTCAGCGCGTGCGAGCGACATGTCGACGATCGCGCGGGCGATCCGACCGTTGCCATCCTCGAAGGGATGGATGGTGACAAACCAGAAGTGGGCGATCCCGGCCTTGAGCACCGGGTCGATCGAAAGCGGGGCATTGAACCACTCGAGGAACTTCGCCGTTTCGCTCTCGAGGCGCTCGGCGGGCGGCGCTTCGAAGTGCACCCTTTCGCGGCCGACGGGACCGGAGACGACCTGCATCGGGCCGGACTCACCCGTTCGCCAGGCGCCCACGGTGATGCGCCACATGCCGCTGTGCCCCGTGGGAAAGAGTGCCGCGTGCCAGCCGAAGAGACGTTCGCGCGTGAGGGCGGAGTCGAAGTCCTGCGTGGC
>JADYYE010000150.1 GCA_020853815.1 Phycisphaerales bacterium | reverse complement strand
GGAGAACCGCCGCGTCGGCACCCGCTACGACAAACTGGCCACCAGCTTCCTCGCCTTCGTCAACCTCGCCATCATCCGCCGATACCTCCGTATCCTCGCTCCGGACGATCCGTCAAACAGAACCTAGAGCAAGTGGCACCTGCAACTGGCGCATCTGTCGCGGACGTGCTATGTCTGGCCCTTCAGCGGTGACCGTGGTGGTCAAAAACTCGTCGCACGCTCGCGACCGCGAGGATTCCGCTCACCCCGCCCGTCGGTAGTAGTGCCTGAGGACGCCGCCCAGGCGCTCCTGGCACCGCACCTCGCCCGTCATGGGCGGTCGGGGGTTCGATGACACTCGGCCTGGGCCGCCAGTGAGCGGTGAACGAACCGCACCCCTCACGCCGGAGGCGGGGAGTGGTGGAGCTTCCACTGGTCGGGGAGCCAGCGTTCGAGGGTAGTGTCGGTCAACTTGCGCACTTTGAGGAAGAGGATCTCCTGAGGAAGGTTCATCCCGCTGATGAGGCCGAGCCCGGAAGGCGAAGGCTCATCAGCGGCGCGGCTCACGCGGCCGCCGTCGCCAGCTCCGTCATCACCGGCTCACGCAGCCGGCTCATATCGAGGTACCTCCGCGTGCCCCAGCGCGTCCCCGCCACGTGCCGCAGCCGCGCCGCCACCAGCATCAGCGCGCTCTGCCCGTCGGGGAACGCGCCCACGACTCGGGTTCGCCTCCGGACCTCGCGGTTCAATCGCTCCATCGGGTTGTTGGTTCGCAGGCACCGCCAGTGCTCACGCGGGAACGCCATGTAGGAGAGCGTCTCCGCCACGCCCTCGCGCACGATCGACGCGGCTCGGGGCAGCTTCATCCCCTCCAGCTTCTCGACCACCAGCGCCGCCTTCTGCTCGGCGCTTGGCCGGTCCTCCTGGGCGTGGATCGCCTTGAGCATCGCCGCCACCTCGCGCACCTTCCCCTGCGGCACCGCCGTCATCACGTTGCGGTACCAGTGCACCACGCAGCGTTGCCAGGCCGCGTCCGGGAAAAACTCTCCCAGCGCCTCCACCAGCCCCAGGCACTTGTCGCTGGACGCCCGACAGCCCGCGTTCCTTCAGGCTCCGCAGGAACGTCCGCCAGCTCTCCGCGTCCTCCTTGGTCCCCTCCGACACCCCGAGCACTTCGCGGTAGCCCTCGACGTCCACGCCGATCGCGATCAAACAGACAGTGTATGAATGGGTGCATCTCTATGGCGCCGTCTGTCCGGCGACCGGCGAGACGTGGGCATGGTCGGCGGCTTCATTGGAGTCGAGTGGATGAATCAGCACCTGGCGTGGATCAGCGAGCATGTGCGATCAACGCCGGGCGGCGAGTTCGTGCAGGTCGTGCTGGTGCTGGATCGGGCGGGATGGCACACGAGCCCCAAAGTGGAGTGGCCGAGCAACATCAGGTCGCTCTTCCTGCCGCCGTGCTCGCCGGAGTTGAACGGGATCGAGCGGCTGTGGCCCCGCGTGCGCGTGAAGGGCCCGGCCAACCTGGCGCTGCCCGCCGGCGCCGAACTCGACGCCGAGGGCGTCCGGGCCTGGAACCGCCTCACGATCGACGAGATCAAGTCCACCTGCCGCACGCCATGGATCGAACGCAGCAACTAGATGGATGCCGTATCAGTAGGTACTCTGTCTCGCAGAAGACACACGAAGGAGTTACCCCATGCCGGACCCGGATAGCAAATCGGACAACCACGGTGCGTTTTCAATCGCTGAGCTTTACAAAGCAGGCTCGGATTGTTGCAAACAGTACAGCCAGTTGACCATGGACATCCGGCGCTTCGCACAACAGATGCTCGTGACCTACGCCGTTGGCATTGGGATCGTGTTCTCTCGGTCTCACGAGGCTGGCGACCTGCCGTACCTAGGGGTGGTCCTGATTCTGGCGGGTGTGATCTTGAACATCTTCGGCGCCGTGTTGTGGATCCTCAATCAACACTACTCGAAGGCATTTGAGGCCATTCGCGACGGCTCTCTGGTGAAAATTGAGAAGTGGGCGATCGCTCGCGAGAAGGATCAAGATGGCCTAACAGGGCCTTGGTCTGAGCACAGCGAATGGAGAAAGACGCACCGGCCCCACCCCCCCTTCGTCGCACAGCTCACAATCGGGGGGCTTTCCGTGGTTGCTGGTGTGATCGTGCTTGTTGTGTCTTACTGCTCCAGCGGTCATTCTTGAGCACTGGCCTCGCTGGTCACAGACACGAGTCTGGTTTGTGAATATCCAACGGTCACCCCAGCAATCCGCAGGACTTCAGGGCGCGTTTCTTGCAGCGCCCGCACGAAGAGTTCGATTGGTGTCTCGCTCGCTCCACTTATAGAAAAAGCCCTGTTTTTGCAGGGCTTTTTCGCTTTTTCGCTTTTTCGGGTGAAGCGGAAAACGGGCCGAAAAGGGGTCCGGGAAGAATCGGGGAAGATTGATCGGGCCGGGTGTTCATGCCGTCTCCAGCAGGGCCTCGACCCGCGCAGGCGAGAACCGCCACCCAACGGGGATGCGGTCGGTCGTGCCCGCTGCGTGCGCCTTGGCGGTCCAACACTTCTCTTCGTACAACTTCGTGTAGCCCCGGCCATTCGCGGTCTGTTTCAGGTGCGCGGCCACCTCTGCCGGAGTCGCTAGGTTCTGTTTGACGGATCATCCGGGGCGAGCAGCCTGAGGTATCGGCGGATGATGGCGAGGTTGACGAAGGCGTGGAAGCTGGAGGCCAGTTTGTCGTAGCGGGTCCCGACGCGGCGGTTCT
>JADYYE010000149.1 GCA_020853815.1 Phycisphaerales bacterium | reverse complement strand
GGAGAACCGCCGCGTCGGGACCCGCTACGACAAACTGGCCTCCAGCTTCCACGCCTTCGTCAACCTCGCCATCATCCGCCGATACCTCAGGCTGCTCGCCCCGGATGATCCGTCAAACAGAACCTAGGAGCGACTGATACGCCTCATACTCCGAGTGGGCGACGATCGTCCAGCACTCTTCGCCGCTGCACCCACACGAAAACCCGGGCGGGCAGCAGATCGAAGCGCTGCACGGGCCATAGCACATGACACTGTCGAAATCGAAACGACCGACCGGCGTGCCGGTCTGAACGTTGTACTGCGATTCCCATCCGGCCTGGATGTTCTCGTAGTTGATGGAAACGAACTGATCCCGATCGCCTCTGGCCTGCTCATGCCGCACACCAATCGCGTGCATCAGCTCGTGAGCCATCTTGTAGGTGATGTTCCAGTTATAGATGTGGACGTCCTGACGCCCACCCGCGTTGCCGATGTGCTCAACGAAGTTGCCCGTGTCATCCAGGATGTGCAAGTAATCGGCCTGGCTCGCTCGCGGAAGGAACCTGAGAAACGCCGCTTCTTCCAGCCTATCCATCGCGGCCCGCATGTCGCTCCGCATTCCCGCCGTCGTATTCCCATCAAACTCGTAGTACACGATGCCCGATTCCCACAGATTGGCCTCCCAGAGGGACCTCGAGTCATCCAGGAGTTGCGGCGGAAGCTTGCACACCCGCTCCTCCCGCAGAGCAGTGTCCTTCTCAAGATTCTGCCCGTGCGCAATCGACGCTTGCCCCGCGATCACGACGCCGACCAGCGCCATCAGAAGCCCAGGACCAATCGGGCGCTTCACCAACCCGCGGCTACTCCCCCGACTGGCATCACCTTTGGAGGTCCAGTCGCGCCCACGAATCCAACACGCGGCCTCCCAAGCCGACGCCGTCATTCTTGTGTACATCCCGTGGCTCTCCCGCAAAGTTCGATTGGCGATCAATTAGAACAACCGTGAGACAACCATCGATACTATCAAAAATGGATATGAAGATCAATAAAAACTCCCGCGTTTCCATCAGGGCACAGCAACGCCACGCGAGAAACCATTGGAACCTCTGAACAATTCGAGTTCAGCCGCGAGGTCCGCTTCCAGTGGGCTGAAAAGCCGCCTCGGAGAGGCGGGCCACCAAATTCTCAGAGGTTCCCATTGTGAATCAACTGTTTACGAATCACCGCATCCGCCCGCGTTCACGCATTAATCCCGCGGCCTTCGCTCGCCAGCGCTGCTTCGTGCACCGCCTCGTGCATCGTCGGGTGCGCGTGCATGGTGACGATGAGCTCTTCGCTCGTCGCCTCCAGCCGGCGCGCCAGCCCGAGCTCGCCGATCAGCTCCGTCGCCTGATCTCCCATGATGTGCGCGCCCAGGATCTCGCCGCGCGGCAGGCCGCGGATGATCTTCACGAACCCGTCGGTGTTGCGTGCCGCGATCGCCTTGCCCGCGGCGCTGAACGGGAACTTGCCGACCTGGTAGTCCTTGCCCGCGACCTTGCCCATCGCCTTCAGCTCGCGCTCGGTATAGCCGACGCTCGCGACCTGCGGGTGGCAGTACGTACACCCCGGGATCGTCGAGTAATCGTTGCCGATCGGCTCGTGGTGAAGCTTCTTATCGCGCCAGGCGATCCGCTCAACGCACAGGATCGCTTCCTCGCTCGCGACGTGCGCCAGCCACGGCGGGCCGATCACGTCGCCGATCGCGTACACGCCCGGCAGGTTCGTCTTGTAGTCGCAGTTCTGCTGTTCCTTCTTCGAAGGGTCGTAGTCGGTCTTGATGTGGTCTTTCACCACCTCAAGCCCCAGCGACGCGTCGAACAGGCCGTCGAAGCGCCCCTTCACGCCCACCGCGAGCAGCACCTTGTCGGCCTCGAGCACTTCCTTCTTGCTCTCGTCGGCCTTGCCTTTGCCGTCGGGCCCGACGACCCACGGCGCGACGGTGACCTTCACGCCGCTGGCCGTCTTCTCCACGCTCGTCGTGGTCGTCGACGTCTTGATCTTCATGCCGTGCTTCACGAACAGCTTCTCGAGCGCCGTCGAGACCTCGTCGTCCTCGACCGGCAGAATCCGCGGGAGCATCTCGACGACCGTCACATCCGTGCCGAATGTCTTGTAGAAGTACGCGAACTCCATCCCGATCGCGCCCGCGCCGATGACCACCAGAGACTTGGGCATCGACTTGGTGTTCATGGCCTCGCGCGCGCCCATGACTTTGTCGCCGTCGAACTTCGCGAAGGGCAGATCGCGGGCCACCGACCCTGTCGCCACGATCACGTGGTTCGCGGTGATCGTCTCGCGCGGCGCCTTGCCCGTGTTCTCGCACGGCGCGTGCGTCAGTTCGTCCTGCACCTTGCAGTCGTACACCTCGACCTTGCACGGGGCCGCGCCCTTTCGCGCCGACACGATCTTCGCGTTGCCGACGATGTGCTCGATCTTGTTCTTCTTCATCAGGAAGCCGACGCCCGCGTTGAGCTTCTTGGCGACCTCGCGCGAACGACCGATCGTCTTGTTCCAGTCCACGCCGATCGAGCCGTTCACCGTCAGGCCCCAGTCCGCGGCCTGCGTATGCACCTTCTCGTACAGCTCCGCGTTGGCGAGCAGCGCCTTGGTCGGGATGCACCCCCAGTTGAGGCACACGCCGCCCAGCTTGTCGCGCTCGATGATCGCGACCTTGTACCCGAGCTGCGCCGCCCGGATCGCGCCCACGTACCCGCCCGGACCAGCCCCGATCACAACGATGTCGAAATGGCGTTCGGCCATTGTTCAGCCCTTTCCAATTGGACGCGACTATAGGAGGAAGCGGCCGCGTTTGGAGCCGTCCATGGCCAAGGCCGTGCTCACCAATGGCATCACGCCCGAGAGCTTTGAACCCCTCCGACATCCCCTTTTTTTCTGGACTTGCCCCGGTCTCCGCGTTCTACTGGGTATTCGCCCCGGCTCATGCCTGCGCACGAGCCAGGGTCCAGACACGCAAGGAGACAATATGACTCTTTCATTCCGGCGCTGCTCGGCCGCCGCCATCCTCCTCGCCCTTGCCGGGGCGGCCCATGGCCAAACACTCGTCGGCGCGAGCACCACCGTCAGCGGACAGTCCACCCTCATGGTTGTCGATCCCGCTACCGGCGCGACCACGCCGTTCATGCAGGTTCCGGTTCCCACGGGCTATGAAATCCGTGCCATGGCGTCGCTCCCGGGCTGCCGCCTGGCGGGCCTGGTTTACTCGCCGGGCGACGGAGCCAACGGCTCGGCACGGCTGCTCATCATCGACCCTGCCGCTGGCACCCATGTCTTCCACGATTTCACCGCCCCGCTCACCACCTCGTACTGCGAGGGGATGGACTGGTCGCCGCGCCACGATTCCCTGATGGTCAGCTACGGGCCGAAGGGCAATTTCGGAACAGTCCGCTTGGCACTCGTGACGGAAACCGGAGTCGTATCGCAGTTCAGCGGCGCCCTCCCGGTGGGCGATCTTGACACCATCGCCAGTTCGGCCACGCTCGACCTCTTGATGGACCTCAACCGCACCACCACGCCGCGCATCTACAACCTCTCTTCGATCTTCCCTTCCCCCGGTGTGACCGCCTACGCCAGCCCACCTTCCATCGCCGATTGGCAGGACGCCACCATCCACCCGACCACCGGCGACGTCATCCTCACCACCGGGCCGGGAAACCAGCTCACGCAAATCGTGGGCAACACCTACGTCAACCTATCGCTCGTCCAGAACTACAACCTCCGCGGCCTGACCTGGTGCTCGCTCCCCGCCGTCATCACCAGCCAGCCCAGCAACACCATCATCTGCCCCGGCGGCGTCGCCACCATCTCCGTGAGTCACGTCGGCACCGGGCCTTTCGATTACCAGTGGTACGAGAACGGCTCGCCCATCGATACCAACGACAATCCCTCCGCCGCCACCGCCAACCTCTCAATCACCACGCTCTCCTGCATCTCCGACCAAGCATCCTACTACTGCGTCATCACCGGCCCGTGCGCGGAAGTTACCACCGACACCGCCACGCTCCGCGCGTGCTTCGCCGATTTCAATTGCGACGGCTTCGTCAACGGCGACGATTACGACGCCTTCGCCTCGCTCTTCGAGCCCGGCGACGCCGGCGCCGACCTGAACTGCGACTCCTTCGTCAACGGCGACGACTACGACCTCTTCGCCTCCGCCTTCGAGAGCGGCTGCTGAGATCGACCCATAACCCGCGGCCTCGAGCGATTAGTTCCTTCACCTCACCTCGTCCGTCGATCACCAAGCGTCCCGCGACACTCCGCACCTTGCCGCGCGGGCTTCATGGCGTATCCTCGTACTAGAGAGGTGATCCATGAACATCCGTGTGTGCCTCGCGCTTGTCGCTGCGGCCGGCTGCCACTCCGCGCACGCCAACATCATCACCAGGTTCAACACCGACGTTGAAGGTTGGCGAGTCGTCGCGTTCCCGTTCGGCGGGCACGTCGCGAATCCCGCCACCACGAACGCCTCGTTCGACGCCACCTTCGGAATGCCCGCCGGGAGCATCCGCGTCGGCGACGTGTATTCCGACACCGGCATTTCCGCCCCCGCCGCGTTCCTTGGCAACCACTCCGACGCGTACGGCGGACAACTCACCTACGACATCTTCGTCCGCTACACCGATGGCGTGGACTACCCCGCCGTCGTCATCAACGCCGGCGCCTTCTCGCTTTACTACGTCACCGTGTCGCCCCCGCTCGAGACCTGGGAATCCCGCGTCGTTCCGCTCACCGAAACAGGCTGGCGCTACAACAGCCGAACCGGACCCTTCGCTACTGAAGCGCAGATGCGCGCCGCCCTCGCCAACATCGTCGGCCTGTACATCTTCACCGAATGGCGCACCGGCCCCGACGACACCAGCGTCGACAACATCTCCATCCCGGGCGGATGCACCGCCGATCTCAACAACGACGGATTCGTCAACGGCGACGACTACGACTACTTCGCCTCCATGTTCGAGGCCGCCGACCCCGGCGCCGACATCAATAGCGATTCCTTTGTCAACGGCGACGACTACGACCTCTTCGCCTCCGCCTTTGAGAGCGGGTGCTGATCGCACGCCGTTCGCACGAACAGGTTGTGACACACGCGCACCGCGTCGAGACCGCTGAATCCTCGCGATTTCTTCGATTGCGGACACGCGGGGATGTATACTGCCTTCGAGGGCGCGAGAGCGCAATCTCGCTGCGTCTAGCTAGCTCCAGCGAAGCGCACGCCGGGCCGCCGGCGCCCCCGCGTCTCGGGTGGTCCGACAAGAAAGGAGTTGTGCGATGAGCGCGAAGAGTCATGCGTTGCGTGCGGCGGTGGGTGCGCTGACGGCAATCACGTTCGCGAAGGCCGACACCGACGTGGTCACGCTCTTCCCCGTCGACGACGCCTACCTCAGCAACTCCGGCGCGGAGAGTGACATGCCCTGGAATACCGTGGTGCTCGATCAGTTCGGCTACTACGGAACAATCAAGAGACCACTTCTCAGGTTCGACCTGAGCCAGGTCCCGGCGGGCGCCACCGTGATCTCCGCGCGCCTCACCCTGCAACTCATAGGCATCTACGGAGGGCAGGGACACGAGAGCTCCGTGTGGCGCATGCCCAACGATGCGTGGGCCGAAGAAACGGTGACCTGGAACTCTTACGACCAATCGGGCGCGGTCTACGTCGCGGTTCTCGCGGGCACAAACGAGCACGGCCCGCGCATTTGGAATATCGACATGTCGGACTGGAACTACGCCGAGGACTTGGCGGACGGCGCCGTCACCTTCATGGTCCGCTGGCACGACTTCGCCTCCGGCTACGAAACCGACGGCGTGTACAAGGCAAACTCTTTCAGCAGCAAGGAAGGAACCGCCGCGCCGACACTCACAATCGAGTATGAAGCCGGCTGCGCCGCCGACCTCAACCACGACAGCTTCGTCAACGGCGACGACTACGACTTCTTCGCCTCCATGTTCGAGGCCGGGAATCCCGCCTCCGACCTCAACCACGACGGATTCGTCAACGGCGACGACTATGACCTCTTCGCCTCCGCCTTCGAGAACGGGTGCTAGAGCGGATTCGCTTGGAGTCGGGCGTCATGTCGCACGCCCAGGCAATGGGCAATAGGGAATGGCCAATGGGAAGGCGCGCCGATTGAACTGAAACCGCTCGAAGTAGACTCGCCACGCAACGCTCGGCCGAGTGTTTTCAAGCCCATGACACACGCCTGACCAACGACGAGGAGTTGTCGTTCCTGTCTCGCTGCTTCGCTTACTTCAGCAGCTCATACAGCTGGGCCGGGACGTCGGTCCCCGCGGCCTTGGCCGCCGCCGCGTGACGCAGGGCCTCCTGCTTATCGCCCGCGTAGTACGCCGCGACCGCCAGGCGTTCGTGCGCCGGGCCATGCCGCGCGTCCTGATCAAGGATCGCGCGGAACTGGGCCGTCGCCTCGTCCATGCGATTGGCCTTCCAGTATCCCATCCCCAGCTCGTAGCGCGCCTGAATCCAACCGGGACGAAGCTCCAGCGCCGTGGCATAGGCCGCGATCGCCTCGTTCGTCTTGCCGCGCATCGTCACCGAGTTCCCAAGCCCGAAGAACGCATCGGCGTTCTTGGGGTTCATGCGGATCGCGTTGACGAACTCGACCGTCGCAACATCGCGTGCGTTCAGATTCACCGCGTCGTTGCCGCGCTTCACCGCCGCCGCCGAGCCCGACGCGCTCGCCGCGATCGCGTACCCCGGCTTCACGCTCACGCGCTCGTTCTTGAACTCCAAGGGGAGCACCGCCTTGTCGAACCGCTCGCGCTTGTCCACCGAGTCGATCGAATCCGGGCCGATCCCGTCGTACGCCAGTTCCACCCCGCTCGGCCCCGTCGAGCACGCGGCCAGGAACGACATCAAGAGTGCGGCGGGGACAAGAGCGATTCGGTTCATGGCAAAGCTCCCGCGAATGGTGCGTGGAACCAGCCTATCCAAAACCCGAGCCCCGCGAAAGCACAATTCGCCCGCGATCGCCCGCCTCCGCGATTTTTCTCTCCGCGCCCGCCCATTCCGTCGGATTTTGAGTTGTGCGCCGGGCTCGAATCGGGCAAACTAGAGTGTTCCCGCGCACGAGCGCCAGCACCGGAGGTATCTCATGGGCCGCACCGATCGTTCCTCGTCCGCCCCCCGCCTCGCCGTTCTTTCGATGCTGGCCCTCGCCGGTGCCGCATGGGCCCAGCCCTCGATCTCGGGCCAGGTCCGCGTCGATCCCAACGCGCCCCTCAGCCGCTCCGCCAACGAAACCACCGCCTCCGCCTCCGAGCTCCTCCCCAACCGCATCGTCGCCGGCTGGAACGACTGGCGCCTCTCCCCCACCATCTCCAGCGAAGTCATCAACGGCGGCGCCTCCCTCTCCTTCGACGGCGGCGCCACCTGGAACGACTTCCTCATCCGACCGCCCGTCGCCAATCAGTCCGGCGTCGAGGGCGACCCCATGACCGCCTACGACGACCGCACCGGCACGCTCTGGTACGGCGCCATCAGCTTCGCCTCCAACGGCGGCATCTACGTCGCCCGCCTCGACCCCACCAGCACCACCTTTAACCCCTCAAAGATGGCCCACGCCACCAGCGGTGCCGACAAGTGCTGGATGGCCGCCGGAATCATCCCAGGAAACCCCAACTCCACCCGCCTCTACATCACCTACAACCTCGGCTGCATCCGCTCCGACAACATGGGCGACACCTGGAACAGCCCCGTCAGCCTCGGCTCGGGCATCGGCTTCCTCCCACGCGTCGCGTCCGACGGCACGCTCTATGTCTCCTACTGGGACTTCGGCACCGGCATGCTCCTCAAACGCTCCACCAACGGCGGCACAAGCTTTACCCAGAAAACCATCGCCACCCGCCTCGATACCTGGGGCACACAAGACGGCTCGCGATTCCCCGGAAACTTCCGCGTCCCGCCCATGTGCTACATCGCCGTCGATCCCAACAACGGCACGCTCTACGCCGTCTACTTCGATCGCACCAACCTCACCGGCGGGCGCCACAACATCGACCTTTACTTCACCAAGTCCACCAACATGGGCGACACTTGGTCCGCCCCCAC
Organism: Phycisphaerales bacterium; assembly: GCA_020853815.1. Classification (GTDB taxonomy): domain Bacteria; phylum Planctomycetota; class Phycisphaerae; order Phycisphaerales; family UBA1924; genus JABWBC01. The sequence goes on along the minus strand of JADYYE010000149.1, from coordinate 727 downwards.
ACGCCCCATCCACGGCGACGCTTTCAACCAGGATCAGTTCTTCCCCTGGATCGAAGTCGATAAGACCGGACGACTGCACGTCACCTGGTGGGACGGCCGGGCCACCGACCAGAACGATTCCACGTCCGACGTCAACGCCTTCTTCGACAACTACTACGCCTACTCCGAAGACGCCGGCGCCACCTGGCACGAATCTCGCCTCACCCCCTCGCCCTGGAACGGCAAGAACGACGGCTTCACCCGCTCGCAGCAGTTCCTCGGCGACTACAACGCCCTCGCGCAGGCCGGCAAACGCGCCACACCCGTCTACATCGACTCGCGCAACGGCGATCCCGACGTCTACACCAACCGCATCTTCTTCTGCAAAGCCGACATCAACCACGACGGCTTCCTCAACGGCAACGACTACGACGCCTTCGCCGACGCCTTCGAATCCGGCGGCTCCCTTGCCGACTACAACAACGACGGCTTCGTCAACGGCGATGACTACGACGCCTTCGCCGCCGACTTCGAGGAAGGCTGCTGAAAGAAGTAGCCACGTTGTCCAGTGGCCCAGTGGTCTGTTGGAAAGGCGTGCCCACTTCGTCAACGGCGCGCCCGCGAAGCGTTGTTGCGCTGAAGGTCCACATCCGTCGGCGCGCGATGCCCTCTTCGCGTCTTCGGTCAGTAGCCCGACCGTCAGAGGAAGCGTCTTCTCTTCGTGACTTCGTGACTTCGTGACTTCGTG
>JADYYE010000171.1 GCA_020853815.1 Phycisphaerales bacterium | reverse complement strand
GGAGCGTGAAAGGGCCATCAACCGTTTCCAGGGCGATGATACCTGCCGGGTATTCCTGATCTCACTCAAAGCAGGCGGCGTGGGTTTGAACTTAACCGCAGCGGATTATGTGTATATTGTTGATCCCTGGTGGAACCCCGCGGTAGAACAACAGGCAATTGACCGAACTCACCGTATAGGACAAACGAAGAATATTTTTGCCTACCGCATGATCTGTAAAGATACCATCGAAGACAAGATATTACAATTGCAGGAAAAGAAAAGGTCCCTTGCCCGCGACCTGATTGCAGATGACTCCACGTTTGTGAAGAGCCTCAGCAGGGAAGATGTGGAATACCTGTTTAGTTAGGGTATGGGATTTGAAGTACAAGGTATAAGTCCGTCTTCACTCATATTGCGGATGAAGTACCGAGAACAGGAGTTTGAAAAACTTTTATTAATGTAGCCTGCACGCGGATTATTGTTGATGATATCAAATCCCATAAGCGGTGTATACAACCAACAACTGCAGCAACGGTGCTAATTCAAACAGCAGGTTCGAAACCGTTCATTAATATCTTCTATCAGTTTGTCAAGCACATCTTTATTATGGAGAAAGAAAACAGAGCCTTCGGACACTTTTCCAAACTCCAGGGAATGGTACTCACCTGTGCCGGCCAGGTCTTTTACATATATGATAGTAATGGTAACAGAGTCGGCGAGCTGACAGGTTTTTTCTGCCCTTTCGGGTTTCTCCCGTTTGAAAGATTCCAGAACCTCATTCATCATCGTCAGCGAATCAATCAACCTGGGAATTGAATCACAGCAAATGGTTAATGTATAGGGGTCGGGATAATATTCAACCCGCAGACTAAGATCCCAATTGGGTTTGTTTTGAACAACCCGTGGTGCAAAACCGGTAAACATTAAACCGGGTTTCCGGTTGCACAACTCAACATTCGACTCACAGTCAATTTTCTTCACATCCAGTAAATGGGGAAACACCAGTCGTTTTTGCCCGTCACCATTGCAGGACGAGAAGATGATTGTCCCTAACAAACAACAAGGGAGTAATACATTTTTCATAATGAATCCTTTTAAACTGATTAATCAAAGAATCATTAAATGCAGCCAGTGAATCAACTAATGCTTCGATATAGCGGCAGCAAACAAGGGTTGCTGTTCGCCGGTATACTATATTGGGACTGTCTGGTGAAATTACCAATGTTTTATAGGAGAATTCTATACCATATTCAAGATTATCGCAGGGGGTTTTGGAGGGCCAGCAAAATAGCGCATAACTTTTTTCAACCGGCTCACCCTTATCACCCTTACATGACAGCAGCAGCAGGAAAACACAAAAAACCGCTTTTAAATAATTCTTCATGGCAAATCTTATTTAAAAGCTTTCGCAGGTTTTGGAAGGCACTTTAAAGTTACGCTTATTCTATACGTTTTTTTTGTTTATCTTTCTTTCTCCTATTGTCTACGATGTTATTCATCTAAAAATATTCGTTATGAACCAACTTTCACGCAGAGCAGTTATCAAATCACTGGCACTAACAGGAGCGGGTGCATTGATCTCTCCGAAATTAATATGGTCGCAGGGTTTGCGCAGAAAAGATAAGTTGGGGGTAGCATTGGTTGGGCTGGGTTATTACAGTACCGATTTGCTTGCCCCTGCCCTGCAGCAAACAAAGCATTGTTACCTGGCAGGTATCGTAACCGGCACGCCGGCAAAGGCTGAACTGTGGAAAAAGAAATACAATATACCCGATAAAAATATTTACAACTATCAAAACTTTCACAACATTGCTAATAACGATGGCATTGATGTGGTATATGTAGTATTGCCGCCATCCATGCACGAAGAATACGTGATCAAAGCGGCCAACTACGGCAAACATGTGTGGTGTGAAAAACCAATGGCAGTAACGGAGGCAGAGTGTGCCCGGATGATAGCGGCATGCAATGCTAATAAACGCAAGCTTGCTATCGGCTACCGCCTGCAGCATGAGCCAAACACCCAGGCATATATGAAAATCGTAAAGCAGAAAATGTTGGGTAATGTAAAAAAGCTGGAAGATGCCGCCGGGTATGTGGACAACAGAACGAACCACTGGAAACAAAAACGCGAGATGGGTGGCGGCGTAATGCTTGATATGGGAGTGTATGCCATACAGGGCGCAAGGCTGGGGACAGGTATGGAACCCGTTTCAGTGATATCAGCAAAGACCTCTACAACCCGACCTCATATATATAAGGACGGGCTGGCGGAGACAGCTATTGCAACCCTTGAATTTCCGGGTGGGGTGATGGCAGATATCAAAACCAGCTTTGGCGAAAATATAAATTTCCTCAACATTCATTGTGAAAAGGGAACGATAGCCATGGAGCCCTACTCGGCTTATGCCGGTGTGAAGGGACGGAGCCCGTTGGGAGAAATTAATACGCCTTATGAGGTTCCCTGGCAACAGGCTAAACAGATGGACGACGACGCTGTTGCTATCATGAATAATAAACCGATGCTGGTGCCGGGAGAAGAAGGACTGCGCGACATACGAATTGTGGAAGCCATACTTCAATCAGCAGCATC
>JADYYE010000314.1 GCA_020853815.1 Phycisphaerales bacterium | reverse complement strand
TAGGCCCGCCGAGAACATATACGCGTATTTGCGATAGCCCAGCCAGTCGAAATTGACTTTGCTGAGGGCGTTTTTAGTCACAGATGTTGAAAAACTGATGGACCTGCCTTTGCTCAACCAGGTGTCGAACATGAGGCGGGAAATCAATACTGCGGTGAACATCGTGCAAAGCACACCAATGATCAGCACCACCGCAAAACCCTTGATTGGGCCAAGACCGAAATAGGCTAACACCATCGCAGATAAGATAGTGGTCACGTTGGAGTCAATGATAGCGGAATAGGAATGCCTGAATCCTTCTGAAACGGCTGTGCCAAGGGCTTTACCTTCCCGAAGTTCCTCTCGTATACGCTCGTAGATGATTACGTTGGCATCCACCGCCATACCCATGATCAGTACGATACCGGCAATGCCCGGCAGGGTGAGTACGGTGCCATAAGAAGCTAAGGCGCCAAAGATGAAAAAGACGTTCAGGAACAGTGCAATCACGGCAATGATACCGCCGCCACCGTAGTAGAAAATCATGAAAGCCAGTACGATCAGGAAGCCAATGATCATGGCCGTCATACTCTTGCTGATGTTTTCAGCGCCAAGCGAAGGGCCTACCAATGATTCCTGAATGATTTTTGTCTCGGCAGGTAAACTACCGATTTCGAGGATGCTGGCTAAGTCGGTTGCTTCCTCAACGGTAAAGTCGCCGGTAATTTGCGAATCGCCGGAAGGAATCGGGTTTTGAACGCCCGGCGCCGACACGATTTCGTTGTCGAGCAGGATGGCGATTTCGCGGTTGTTGTCAGCGGCCGCTTTTTCCGTCATCTTTCTCCAGATGCGGATGCCGTCGCCTTCCATTTTCAGCGAAACGCTCATCTCACTGTTGGTCTGATTGAGCGAGGTACCGGCCTGACTGATGAAATCGCCAGTGAGCGGCGCTTTGCCGTCCGGTTCCATTTTGAGGGCATATAGTTCGTAATCTTCCGTTAATTCTTTGGTTTCAAAGTCTTTAACTGGTTTGCGGCTCCAGCGGAAGAATGCATCACGGGGGAACAAGTTTTTAATGTCTTCCCGGTTCAGGAAGCTATCTATACGGGCAAGGTTGTTTTCCGTTGCCGTTCCCATCACAGCAGGGCCAAAAGCACGCGACCCGGCGCCATTGAGCGTAAAAAGCTCGAATAGCGGACCGCGTTGCAGGGTATTTTCCGGCTTGTAGATGGTATCAAAGCGCTCGACCTGCTTGGGCATCACAACAGCCCCGGTCGTATCTTTTACAAAAGTCGTATCAATCCGCTCAATTTCGCGCGACACCGGCTTCGAGCCGCCTTCCGTCACGGTCAGGCGCTCGTTTGCTGCTAAGAATGCATCCTGAATACCTGCGTCGGAGGTGCGGTAAACATTGTAGAATTCCAATTTTGCAGCAGCCTGCAAGAAGTTGCGGGCGCGTTCCGGGTTGTCAATGCCGGGCAATTCTACCACGATGAGGTCGCGCTCGGCGTCGAGGAATACGTTCGGTTGGGTAACGCCGAGTTTGTCAATCCTTTGTTTGAGCAGCTCGAATGTGCGTTTTACGGCTTCATCAGCCCGGCTGCGCAAGGCAGAAACCACGTCGCCATCGTTGCTTT
>JADYYE010000313.1 GCA_020853815.1 Phycisphaerales bacterium | reverse complement strand
TCAATACATGGCTTTGTTTGTTAATCCGGTTCCCAAATTAGAGAAGGATGAAGCAAGGAAAAACATCTACTATAAAATCAAAGAAATTCTATTGTATGAAGGTGTGCTTTCACAAGTAATCAAAAGTGAACACCTATACAAGAACGGTAAGCCAAATTCTTACTTCAACACATTCCTGCCTCATATTGAAATTGCAATGCTGGCAAAGTTGGGCGGTGTGCCGTGGAGATTAAACAGACCCACCAATAATGAATTAATTGTTGGTGTCGGTGCATTCTATTCAGTAACAAGAAAAACAAGATTTGTAGGCTCTGCATTTTGCTTTAATAACGAAGGAATGTTTAAAGGCTTTGACTGTTTCAAAGGCAACGATACAGTAAGTCTTGCAGGTTCAATCCGTGAAGCAGTTGCAAAGTTCATTGCAGTTAATTACACAGCTTCAAGGCTCATTATTCATTTCTACAAGGACATTGGTAAAAAGGAATTAGAACCAATCCTGAGAACGCTGCATACATTGGGCTTAAACATACCCGTGATAGTTGTTACCATCAATAAAACGGAAAGCAAAGAACTATTGGGCTTTGATTTGAAAGATGGAAATAACCTGATGCCTTACAGTGGTACAATTGTAAAAGTTGGTAAATCAGAATACTTGTTGTTCAATAATACCCGATACGATGCAACGGCAAAACCTGCACAAAAGGAATATCACTTTCCGGTGAAGATTGCTTTATCATCAACAGTTGAAGGGATGTTAGAGGATATGAATTTAGTGGAACAACTCATTGACCAGGTATATCAGTTCAGCCGTATGTATTGGAAAAGCACCAATCAGCAGAGTTTGCCTGTTACAATCAAATACCCTGAAATGGTTGCAGAAATTTACCCTTATTTCCAACACGATAAACTACCGGACTTTGGAAGAGAAAGTCTTTGGTTTTTGTAACAAAACATCTTGCCAACTAATTACGGATTATGCCTTCCAAACTCAACATAAAGGACAAAAGCGAAACGGGTAAACTCATTAAAATTGCAGCGTTCAGGAAAGATATTCGTATAACGGAACCACACAAGCACAACAACTATTTTGAAATTATTTATCTGTCAAAAGGAAGCGGCACACATACCATTGAT
>JADYYE010000312.1 GCA_020853815.1 Phycisphaerales bacterium | reverse complement strand
CTTCGACCGACTGGGCGTCCCCCGCCTCTGCCGGCGCTGAACCATCGAACCGCCGGATGCGGACCCGCTTGTCCGGTGGTGTGGGAGGGGAAGCGCGGGACGAACCCGCGCTCCCCTATCCCGATTTCCGGCCTTGCGGCCGGTGTGCCGGCTAGTCCGCGCGGATCATGTCGATCGGCGTTCGCGAGCCCGAGAAGCGCGACCACGAGCGAGCCACGTCGGAGTTCACGATCACGCCCGCACCCAGCGCCTGGGCGCCGGTTCCGCCGAGCAGACCCTTGGCGTAGACCGTGTAGATCTTGCCGGCCTGAAGCGTGACGCCGGGAAGCGGCAGGGCCACGGTGTTCGTACCGGCCACCCGCACCTCGAGGTCGTAGGTTCCGGCGTTGAGCGGGGTGAACGCGGTGTACTCGCGGAAAGCCTTGTTCCCGAACACCACGGCGCCGCCGCCGGCGAGGGCGACGTCCACCGCCGGCGCATTCGGCGAAAGGTGGACGAACCGGATGTGGGCCTTGCCGCGAGCGGGCGAGCGAAGGTCGTCCACGAGCACGAGGGGCTTGAGGTCGGCCACCGTTCCCGTCGCGAAGACCGAGTAGAACGTCCACGGCGCGAGCGTCGCCATGGCGTTGATCACGTTGGTGGAGGTGTTGGCGACGTTGACCAGCACCCGGCGCGGTCCCGACCACGTGTACCGGTAGGGCGTGTTGTTCGCGAACACCAGGTCACGGGCGACCGGCTGGATGCCCAGGTTGATGTCCACCGCCGGAGCGTCGGGCGAGGCGTGCACGAACAGGATGCGCGAGACCCCGAAGCCGAACGTGTTGCCGGCGAGCGGGCCGGCTTCGGAGCGGGCGCGCTCGACGCTGAACTGTTCGGTGTTTCGCGTGCTGGACTCGTCGGCGACGGGGGCGACGGGGTTGTTCATGTCCTTGCCGCAGCCCGACATCAGGGCGGCGGAGAGCGCGACGAGGGCCGCGTAGGCGATGCGCTTCATGGGAGATTCCTCCGGTGCGAGGCGTGATGTTGCCGCGCACGGGCGCGGCTGTGGGGTCGTGGGCGCGGCGTCAGGGGGTGCCGGTGCCCGAACAATTGATGCATATGTTTTGAAGAGGATGCGAAGAATTACTGACTCGGGCCCCGGAGGGGTGTCCGCCGCGCGCCGGTCTGATAGGTTCGCGCCCCGCCGTGACAATCCACTCTCACCGGAGCGACCCGTGGCCGTGCCCGATTCCACCCCCGACCCGAGCAGCGAAGCGCTCGCCCCGACGCCCGCAGGAAGCCGCTGGGGCGCGCTCGTGGCGCGCATCTACCTGGGGCTGGTCGGCCTGGCGCTGGTGCTGGTGGTGGTCGAGGTGGCGCGCGGCGAACGCGGGCTGGGAGCCATCGCGGTGACGGTGCTGACCGCGCCGTGGTCCGGATTGCTGGCACCGGTCGCGCAGTGGCTGGCGCCGAGCCTGCCCGTGGCGGGCCTGCGCGCGCTGGGCTTTGCGCTGGCGGTGGGAGCGGCGCTGCTCAACGCGCGCGTCTTCTACGGCATCGCGGCCCGAGCGGAGCGGGACGCGCGCAAGGGGTGACGCGCCTGGCTACGGGTCGATTCCCGGCAACCCGTCCAGGCTGAGCGCGTTCTTCTCGCTTCGGTACTTCGTCAGCCCCTCGGGCCCCTGGTT
>JADYYE010000311.1 GCA_020853815.1 Phycisphaerales bacterium | reverse complement strand
CCGACGACAGCTTCGCCATAGTGGATGCCGATACCGATGTCGAATGTCCGGCCATACGTCATCTGCATGTAGGGCTTGAACTTCTCAACCAGTTCGAGCATCGCCAGCCCGGCGCGAATCGCCCGCTGCGGGGCTTCCGGCACATCGTCCACCCCGAACAGGGCCATAATGCCGTCGCCCATATAATTGTCGATGTAGCCGCCGTATTCGGTGATGGCGTGGCCGACCAGATGGAAGTAGCGGTTGAGGACATGGATCACGTCGTATGCGGGCCGGGCTTCAGAAAATGTCGTGAATCCGCGAATATCGGAAAACAGAATGGCGATGCGCTTCTCTGCACCGACTGCGCCCGGTTCGCGTCCCGGCGCGGTCTGGTCATTCAGCGCGATGTCTTCGTCGTCCAGCACCAGGCGCCGCAGCTTCACTTCACCGCTGACCAGCGTCTGGCAGGCCAGCCGGATTTCCGGGCTAAAGGCCAGCCGGTCAGCCATGGCCTGCTCTTTAGCGTTGCGCGGCGCGCAGTATTCAATGCCGTCGATAATCATCACGCGGCAGGTCGAGCAGCGGGCATGGCCGCCGCAGACATGGGTATGCGGGATGCCGGTTCGCAGCGAGGCCTTGAGAATCGTTTCCGCCTCTGCGGTGGCGACTTCAAGTTCGTCGGGATGGTAGAAAATACGCTACATAAGTAGCTCTTTTCGATATACGAGAGATAGGGTGATTTTCTGGTATGTAGTGTAGCACAAATAAAAACGCCTCACCCGGAGGTGAAGCGTAAAATTCTTTGAGTTTTCTCAGCGATAGACGGCGCTCATTCCTGAGAGGAAGTTTATGGGCGCTCGTTCGCAGCTTGTTTCTGATCCTGCGGCGGGATTTCCAGCGCGATCAACTGCTGGATGAGATCACGCAGTGCGGCTTCGGGCAGCGCGCCCGGCTGATTAAAGACAATCGTCCGCTGCTTAATCATCATCAGATTCGGGATGCTCATGACGCGGAAGGTCTGCGACAGGCCGGGATTCTCATCGACGTTGACTTTGGCGAT
>JADYYE010000310.1 GCA_020853815.1 Phycisphaerales bacterium | reverse complement strand
GATTCGTGATGCTTGCGACTCAGGAAGACAGGCCTACTGGGTCTGCCCGCTCATCGAAGAGAGCGAGAAGCTGCAGTTGCAGACGGCGGTGGACACCTTCGAGCGCCTGCGCGCCGAGCTGCCCGGAATGAACGTCGGCCTGGTGCACGGCCGCCTCAAGGGCGATGAGAAGGCCGCCGTGATGGGCGACTTTGCGGCGGGCAGGGTGCAGTTGCTGGTCGCCACCACGGTGATCGAGGTCGGCGTCGACGTCGCCAACGCCTCGCTGATGGTGGTCGAGCACGCCGAGCGCTTCGGCCTGTCGCAACTGCACCAGCTGCGCGGCCGGGTGGGGCGCGGCGCCGACGATTCGGTGTGCATCCTGCTCTACGCCCATTCGCTCGGCGAGACGGCGCGGGCGCGCCTGAAGGTCATCTACGAGAACGCCGACGGCTTCGAGATCGCGCGGCAGGACCTGCACCTGCGCGGCCCCGGCGAATTCCTCGGCAGCCGCCAGAGCGGCGTGCCGCTGCTGCGCTATGCCGACCTGGAGGCCGACGCAGGCCTGCTCGACGCCGCGCGCGAGACGGCGGAATGGCTGCTGAAGGACTATCCGGAAGCCGCCGACCGGCATGTCGAGCGCTGGCTCGGCGGGAAAAAGGAATTGTTGAAAGTGTAGAATCCGCCCCATGTCCGAACTCACCCTGCGCCAGCGCCTCGACGCCTACGAACGCCTGATGCGGCTCGACAAGCCGATCGGCACGCTGCTCCTGCTGTGGCCGACCATGTGGGCGGTGTGGATCGCGGCGGAGGGGGCGCCGAGCCTGTTCATCGTCTGGATCTTCGCGCTCGGCACGCTGCTGATGCGCTCGGCCGGGGTGGTGATGAACGACTACGCCGACCGTCACTTCGATCTGCACGTCGAGCGCACGAAGAACCGGCCGCTGACCGCCGGCATCGTCTCCGAGCGCGAGGCGCTGCTGCTCGCCGGCGGCGTGACGCTGTGCGCCTTCCTGCTTATCCTGCCGCTGCACCGGCTGGTGTGGGCTTTGTCGGTGGTGGCGCTGTTCCTCGCCGCAAGCTATCCGCTGACAAAGCGCTTCCTGGCGATCCCGCAGGCCTACCTCGGCGTGGCCTTCGGCTTCGGCATCCCGATGGCCTTCGCCGCGCAGCTGTACACCGTGCCGCCGCTGGCCTGGGTGATGCTATTGGCGAACATCTTCTGGGCCATCGGCTACGATACCTGCTACGCCATGGTGGACCGCGAGGACGACCTGAAGATCGGCATCAGGACTTCGGCCATCACCTTCGGCCGCTTCGACGTAGCGGCGGTGAT
>JADYYE010000148.1 GCA_020853815.1 Phycisphaerales bacterium | reverse complement strand
TCGGCCTCCTTGCCGGAAGCCCAATCATCCCACCGTCAGACGCGCCGCGCCACTCCCAACGAAAACAACCTCACCCACCCCGCGCCGTACATGCGCCAAACACATCCTCCGTCAGACAGAACCTAGGCACTGGGGAGGAAAAGACGGGAATGGGGAATGGGGGTGGGGAGTCGGGAGTCGGGGAGAAGAGGGGCGTCATTCGGCATTCGTGAATCGGCATTCGGAAGAGGGCAGGAACGCAGAGGAATCAGAGGAGCCGAGAGGAACACGGAGAGGAGGAGAGACGGGAGTTGGGAGTGGGGAAGAGAAGAGGCGGCATTCGGCATTCTGAATTAGGCATTCGGCAGACCCAGAAGCAGGAACAACTCAGAGATGCAAACACACCGAGAAGCGGAAAGTCGGAGAGGCGTCGTTCAAGACTCCGGGGCATGAGGCGGAGATGCTCGGTTCCTACAGTCTCTCCCGATGCTAACTCGTGAGCGGCTTATCGCGGAAGTTGGGTCGGGGAGCGTGAAGACGCTGGCGGTGCCGCTCGCGACGCGGCTGCTGGCGGACCAGCTCACGCCGGTGCTGGCGTATCGACGGTTGGTCGCGGGCGATGAGCGCAGCGCGCCGTCATTCCTGCTGGAGTCGGTCGAGGGGGGCGAGCGGCAGGGGCGATACTCGATCCTGGGCGCGCAGCCAATCCTTCATGTGACGTCGAAGATCGGCGCGGGCAACACGCCCACGACGACGATCCGCGATTTCCGGCACGCGCGGAACGATCGCTCGGGCGTGGTTCGGGAGAATCCGCTGGCGGTGTGCAGGGCGATCGCGGGTGAGTTCGAGCTGCGCGCGGTGGCGCCGGCGAATCGGCGCGACGCGCTGCCGACGGCGTTCCTGGGCGGGTGGGTCGGGTACGCGGGGTATGACACGGTTCGGCTGGCGGAGCCGGAGAAGCTGGCGAGCGTGCCGCGGGATGATCGCGGGCTGGCGGACCTGGACTTTGCGTTCTACGACGGCGTGGTGGTGTTCGACCACGTGGACAAGCTGGTGTGGGTGATTCAGCTGGCGATGGTGGAGCCGGGCGCGGACGCGGGCGAGGCGTTTGATCGGGCGGCGGCGAAGCTGGCGCGGCGGATCGACGACATCCAGCGTCACAGCAGGCCGTTGCCCGCGGGCGTGTACGAGCCCGAGACGGGCGCGGGGGCGGCGCTTTCGAGCAACATGACGCGCGAGGAGCACGCGTCGATGGTGGCGCGGGCCAAGGAGTACATCCGCGCGGGCGACATCTTCCAGGTGGTGCTCGGGCAGCGGTTCGAGCGGGTGAGCCAGGCCGATCCGTTTGATGTGTACCGGGCGCTGCGGGCGGTGAACCCGAGCCCGTACATGGTGTACCTGCAGGCATCGGGGTGCATCCTGGTGGCGTCGAGCCCGGAGATCCTGTGCCGGGTGAGGAGGAACGCGGGCGGCGGGTTGGTCGTGACGAACAGGCCGCTGGCGGGAACGAGGCGGCGCGGCATGACGCCCGAGGAGGACGCGGCGCTGGAGCAGGAACTGCTCGCGGACCCGAAGGAGCGTGCGGAGCACATCATGCTCGTGGACCTCGGGAGGAACGACGTGGGCGTGGTGGCGCGGGCGGGGACGATCCGGCTCGACGCGGTGATGGAGATCGAGCGGTACAGCCATGTGATGCACATCAGCTCGACGGTGACGGGCGAGCTTCGGGCGGGGCTGGACGCGTGGGACGCGCTGGCGGCGGCGCTGCCGGTGGGGACGATCTCGGGCGCGCCAAAGGTTCGCGCGATGCAGATCATCGACGAGCTGGAGCCGATCAAGCGCGGGGCGTATGGCGGCGGGATGGGGTGCGTGGGGCTGGACGGGCAGATGGACATCGCGCTGACGCTGCGGACGATGGTTGTGCCGCACGGGCTGAAGAAGGACGGCGCGTGGGTGTACCACCTGCAGGCGTCGGGTGGGATCGTGGCGGACTCGGAGGCGGCGGCGGAGTACCAGGAGACGGTGAACAAGAGCGCGGCGCTGGCGCGGGCGATCGACGTGGCGGAGCGGTCGTTTGGCGGAACAGGCACTGGGCATTAGGCACTGGGCACTGGAGGAAGAGAAGAAGCGAAGAGGGGAATGGGGAGTCGGGAGTGGGGAGTCGGGAAGAGAAGACGCGGCATTCGGCATTCGTGATTCGGCATTCGGAAGAGCGATCGAAGAAGTGGTCGAGTGGCGGAGCGAGAGTCAAAGACTCACCACAGAGGCTCAGAAGCACAGAGTGAGCACAGAGAAGAGGGGAATCGGGAATCGTGAATGGGGAGTCGTGAAGCGAAGAGAAGTGGCGGAGCTTGTGCGTAGGATTTGATGTGAGCAAGGAAGTGAGACAATCCGGGAATGAGGGCGTGAGGCCGACGGTCGCGACGCGGGAGCGGCGCGAGGAGAAGCCCACGCCGCCGCAGTGGTGGAACGTCGTGCTGCTCGACGACGACGACCACACGTATGAGTACGTGATCCGCATGCTGACGACGCTGTTCCGCGTGAGCGGGGCGCGGGCGCTCGAGCTTGCGACGAAGGTCGACACGCAGGGGCGCGCGGTGATCCTGACGACGCACAAGGAGCACGCGGAGCTGAAGCGTGAGCAGGTGCATTCGTGGGGAGCGGACGCGATGCTGCAGCGCTCGGCGGGGTCGATGTCGTGCGTGATCGAGCCGTCGGTGTTTGAGGGCGACGGCGCCGAGAGCACGGGCGACGGGACGGGGGATGGGTCGCGCGGGGCGGATATGCCGGTGGACTGAAGAAGTGACGGAGAGACGAAGAGACGGAGTAAAGAGCTGAAGCGGCATTCGGCATTCGTGATTCGGCATTCGGAAGAGCGATCGAAGAAGTGGCAAAGTGGCAAAGTGGTCGAGTGGCGGAGTGAAAAACAAAGGGCTCACCACAGAGGCTCAGAAGCGCCGAGTGAGCACTGAGAAGAGGGGAATGGGGAGTCGGGAGTGGGGAGTCGGGAAGGGAAGACGCGCATCCGTTGAGAGCGCTGCGATCTCTTGAAGAGAAAGAGCAAGTCCAGCACAGAGGCCAAGTGATGGCGACAGCGGCGTCGGCGGCGAATGCGGGGAGTGGCGTGCCGCGGATCGTGGTGAGCGAGGAGCTTTCGTCGAGCGCGTTGGCGTGGCTGCGCGAGCGAGCGCTGGTGGAGTGCGTGCGGTTTGACGCGGGGGCGGCGTTCGACGGGGCGCTCGCGCGGGCCGACGCGCTGGTGGTGCGGACGTATACGAAGGTGACGGCGGAACTGCTGGGCAAGGGGCCGCGCCTGAGGGTTGTGGGTCGCGCGGGCGTAGGACTGGACTCGATCGACGTCGGCGCGTGCCGGGCGCGGGGCGTGGAGGTGGTGTACACGCCGGACGCGAACACGGTGGCGGTGAGCGAGTATGTGCTGGCGCTTTTGCTGGATGCGTTCAGGCCGCGGGCGTTTGTGGAGAGCGTGCTTTCGCGGGCGGACTGGGGCGGGGTGCGGAAGGAGTTGACCGCGCCGCGCCAGTTGTCGGAGCTGACGCTGGGGATTCTGGGGCTGGGCCGGATCGGGAAGCGCGTGGCGCGGTGGGCGCGGGCGCTGGACATGAACGTGATCTATCACGACCTGCTCGAGATGCCCGAAGCGGTGCGGCACGGGGCGCGGGCGGTGTCGCGGGACGAGTTGCTGGCGAGCGCGGACGTGCTCACGATTCATGTGGATGGGCGGGCGAGCAATCGCGGGCTGGTGACGGCGGAGTGGCTTGGAAAGTTGAAGCGGGACGTGACGATCGTGAACACGAGCCGCGGGTTTGTGGTGGAGACGGCGGGGCTGGCGGCGTTTCTGCGAGGGAATGCGGGCGCGCGCGCGATCCTGGATGTGCATGAGCCCGAGCCGTTTGGTGAGGAGTATCCCTTGCTGGGGCTGCCGAACGCGTACCTAGCGGCGCACCTGGCGGCGTGTACGCTGGCGGCGCAGGAGAACATGAGCTGGGTGGTTCGTGACGTTTGGCGCGTGCTGGCGGGCGAGGCGGCGGAGTTTTCGGCCCCGTGAGGGAAAGAGCCGAGCGGCGAGGGCTCAGAAGGGCTATCGCCGGGGTGGGATTACCGATAGTCTGGTGGGGTCTTGTCGGGTTGGAGCCCGTATGGACTCTTGTGGGTGTCGCTGTCGGCGCGGCCGGCGGTGAGTTTCCTTGGCGGGCGGAGTGCGCCCTCTATTGCGAGAGAGTTGGGCATGAAACGCAAGAGCGGACGGATGTTGAGCGGATGGGGCGTGGCGGCGGCGATGCTGACGATGTGCGCCGGCGCGTTTGGCCAGGCGCGTGAGGTGGTGGGCGACGGGATGTCGTTCGACGGCGCGTGGCTGAGCCTGGCGGAGTTTCCGGGGCAGGTTGAGGCGGGCGAGGCGTGGGTTCGCCCGAATGCATATCACGCGGTGATGCTGGACGAGGCGGTGATGCGGCAGATCCTGGGCGGTGCGCCGCGCGAGGGGACGCCCGAGGCGGCCCACCCGGTCGTCGTGACGATTCCCAAGCCCGACGGGACGTTTGCGCGCTTCTCGGCGGTGGAATCGCCGGTGTATGAGGCGGGGTTCGAGGCTCTGTGCCCGGACATGAAGACGTACCTGGGCCAGGGGATCGATGATCCGGCGGCCACGGCTCGCTTTGACCTGACGGTGCACGGGCTGCGGGCCCAGGTGCTCTCGCCGGCGGGGTCGTACTGGGTCGACCCGTACACCAAGGGCGAGGCGGCGTATTCGGTGAGCTATTGGAAGAGCGACCTGACGAATCAGCACGAGGCGGAGTGGGCGTGCGACCTGAAGGGCAAGTCGCCGACGGACCGGGCGGCGGCGGGGTTCTCGACGCGGGCGGCGGTGACGCGGCGCGAGTTTGCGTTGGCGCAGGCGTGTACGGGCGAGTACGCGGCGAAGTTCTTCGTCGCCAGCGACACGGACGCGGTGAAGAAGAGCAAGGCCCAGGCGGCGATCGTGACGGCGGTGAACCGCGTGACGGGGGTGTACGAGAACGACATCGCGGTGCGGTTCATCCTGGTGGCGAACAACATCAACCTCGTTTACATCAATGGATCGACGGACCCGTACACGAACAACAACGGCGGGTCGATGCTGGGTGAGAACATCACCAACTGCAACGCGGTGATCGGGAGCGCCAACTACGACATCGGGCACGTCTATTCGACGGGCGGGGGCGGGGTGGCGTACCTGGGCGTGCTGTGCACGGCGAACAAGGCCGGTGGCGTGACGGGCCTGGGGAATCCGACCGGCGACGCGTTCTACATCGACTATGTGGCGCACGAGATGGGGCACCAGTGCGGCGCGGACCACACGTTCAACTCGACGACGAGCTCGTGCAGCGGCAACCGCGCGTCGGGCGCGGCGTATGAGCCGGGGAGCGCGTCGACAATCATGGGGTACGCGGGGATCTGCGGCGCGATGAACCTGCAGGCGCACTCGGACGCGTACTTCGTTCACAAGAGCCTGGACCAGATGGCGGCCCATCTGTCGAACCGGACGTGCGACACGGAGGTGGCGACGGGGAACAACACGCCCACGGCCAACGCGGGCGCGGACTACACGATCCCGATCTCGACGCCGATCATGCTGACGGGCACGGGGAGCGACGGGGACGGGAACGCGGTGTCGTATTGCTGGGAGGAGCGCGACCTGGGCGCGGCGCTCAACACGTTCACGGACAACGGGACCAGCCCGATCTTTCGCTCGTGGAACCCGACGACCAACCCGGTGCGGCTGATCCCGCGTCTGTCGAACCTGCTGGCGAACACGGTGGCGGCGGGCGAGGTGCTGCCGACCACGAGCCGCACGATCAACATGCGCCTGACGGTGCGTGACAACGTGGCGGGCGCGGGCGGGACGGGCGTGGACAACATGGTGATCACGACGACGAACACCGCCGGGCCGTTCCTGGTGACGGCGCCGAACACGGCGGTGAACTGGTCGGGCGTTCAGACGGTGACATGGAACGTGGCGAACACGTCGGCGGCGCCGGTGAACTGCGCGAACGTGACGATCGAGCTCTCGACGGACGGCGGGAACACCTGGCCGACGGTGCTCCTGAGCAGCACGCCCAACGACGGCTCGCAGAGCGTGACGCTCCCGAACGTTTCGAGCACGCAGGCGCGCATCCGCGTGCGGGCGGTGGGCAACATCTTCTTTGACATCTCGAACGTGAACTTCACGCTGTCGGCGGCGTCGCCGCCGGCGACCCCGACCAACGTGGCGGCCAATCCCTCGACGATCTGCCAGGGCGGCACGTCGCAGCTCTCGGCGACGGTGGGCTCGGGCGAGGTGGTGGACTGGTACACGGGCGGGTGCGGGACGACGTTCGTGGCGACGGGGAGCCCGGTCGTGGTCGGGCCGTCGGCGACGACGACGTACTACGCGCGGGCGCGTCGGACCAGCGACGGTGCGGTCTCGGCGAGCTGCGGGACGGTGACGCTGACGGTGAATCCGCTGCCGACGGCGCCTTCGAGCGCATCGCCCGATCGCTCGGGCTTCTGCGAGCTGGACCCGGGGACGATCACGCTGACGGCGGTCGGCGGGTCGGGCTCGGTGCTGAAGTGGTTTGACGCGTCGGACAATTCGCTGGTGGGCACGGGGAACAACCTCGTGATCGCCTCGCCCGCGGTGACAACGACGTACCTGGCGCGCTGGGAGAACTCGTGCGGGCAGTCCGGCGCGGCGGCGGCGCTGGTGGAGGTCGTCGAGAGCATCGCCGACATGAACAACGACGGCTTCGTGAACGGCGACGACTACGACGTGTTCGCGGACCTGTTCGAGTCGGGCGACCTTGGGGCCGACGTGAACAACGACGGCTTCGTGAACGGCGACGACTTCGACGTGTTCGCGGAGGCGTTCGACGCGGGCTGCTAGGAGATACACGCGGCGCCCGGGGAGACCCGAGCGTCGCGCTTGGCGTGTGGGGGCGTTCCGAGCGGGAGGCGTGGTGGCGAGGAAACGGTGTGCATTCCTGGGGAGTCTGCTCGCGCTTGCGGCGGGCGCTTCCGCGACGGCGCAGGGCGTGCGGTCGTTCTGGTTTGACAACGGCGCGACGACCGACGCGGGGCTGACCTGGTCGTTCGAGCGGGCGTCGCCATCGATCGACATCGACGGCACGGTGGTGCCCTGGGGCTCCGCGCGGTTCGCGGCGCGGGCGCTCCTGTGCGGGGCGCCGAGCGTCACGACGGTGGCGGGGACGACGAGCCCGGTGATGGGGATTCACACCTACGCGGGCGGCGTGCTGGCGGACAACACGACGCCGGCGTGGATCATCTACAACGTGACGCAGGGGAAGTTCGAGGTCCACACGGGGTCGGTGGGCGGGGCGGTGTATTCGTGCAACGTGGTGGGGAGCGCGGCGAAGGGCAACACGCCGGACCTGCTGAAGGAATCGGTGGACGGGAACGCGAACGAGGCGTGGACGCCCCGGAGCGCGACGATCTGTCACGGGTTCGCGGTCGTGCTGTGCAACGTGTCGACCAAGAACGCCGGCGGCGTGTGGCAGCTGAACCGGATCGGGATCGCGGTGTGCAACCTGGCGAACTTGTCGGGGCCCAAGAGCTTGTGGTGGCGCCGGCACGCGCTCTCGGATCGGCTGAGCGACCGGAGCGACAACAACTACATGTACGGCGCGGGGTGGGCGTTGTCGGGGTGGTGGGTGCGCGAGCGGAACGGGCTCCCCCCGACGGAGTTCTGGATCGCGGCGACGGACTACCGGGCCTTCCCATCGAAGGACGGCGGGCTGTACTTCGTGATGCCGGTGCGGAGGTCGGAGGCGACGGCGTCGGACTGGGCGGCGAACAGGGTGTACGAGCTTCCGGGGCGGTTTTCGCGTCCCAACCAGAACGTGACGCACGCCCACGCGGCGGGGGTGTGCGGGTACGGAACGGCGGGGCTCCTGGTGCTCGGGTCGCGGGGCGATTCGCTGTTCAACAACTGCAACTACACATGGACGATCGATAACGCGGCCACCTACCGAGAGGGCGCGGCCGTGAAGGCGGATGCGTACGAGTGGTACGCGGGGGGCGCGGGCTGGTCGGGGCCAAAGCTGGTCCATGGGTTTGTGGGCAACCCGGACGATCCGGTGCAGCTGCGCCGCTCGGGCAATCAGTGGGTGGGGATCGCACCGGGCCCGGCGGACCGCACGTTCGTCGTCGGGCTGGACGAGGTTCACCAGCCCCTGGCGCTGACGCCGGACCTATCGAGCAACCCGGACGAGCTGGACTATCGCTCGGCGTACGGGATCACGCGCACGATGATCGTTCCGACGCACACCGACGGGAGCGCGGTGCCCGGACGGTTCCTGGCGCTGCAGATGCAGTCGTCGGGAGCAAACGGAACAGACACGATGTATGTCGCGCAGCTGGCGCCGAGCCAGTTCGACCCGGAGCATGTGCTGAACCAGCGGGTTCTCTTCAGCCCGGACGGTGAGAACTGGGGGCAGATGTGGGCCCACCGAGAGAACGAGCAGACGCGCCCGGTGATCGCGGGCGGGAAGGTGTGGGTGGGTTCGGCGGGGCAGAACCTGGGGCTCGGGGTGCGGTCGACGCCGCTGCCCGCGACGAGGCTGGCCCGCCCGCTGGTGGTCGAACCGGGCGGGACGAACCTGGTGTCGGCGTTTGCGAGCGCGGGCGATCCGGCGCCGGGCGTGACGGTGGTTCCGGTGACGCTGCCGGACGGGGCGTCGGGGAAGCCGCCGGCGAACGGGCCGGCGTTCTTGTTCATCAACGCGCCGACGAGCAACTCGACGGCGGTGTCGTACCTCGGATCGGTCGTGCTAGCGCCGAGCGTGCCGACCGGCACGAGCACGATGACGTTCCGGGTGTGGGTGCGGAACCTGCCGGCGGCGGAGCAGGGCGTGGCGGGATCGCTGTCGCTCCGGCTGCGGCTGCGTTCGACGGACATGAACGGGACGTTCGGGAGCACGCGGGTTTCTGGGTATGCGCCCCAGATCGAAATCCCCAGCGCGGGCGATTGGGTTCCAATCACGCTGACGAGCAACGTGGCGGCGTGGGGCGGACAGGCGACCAGGCCCTGGATCGAGCTCCTGGTGAGCACGGGGTCGTTCGCCAACCCGTGCGCGTTCCATCTGGTTCTGGAGTCGGTGGGCCAGGGCTCAACGTTGATGTTCCCCGGCGACGCGGGGATGTCGGGCGTGGCTGAGCGGACGAGCATCGGGTTCGAGCCCTCGGCGACCGGCGATTTCACCACGCTGGTGGCGGCGATGGAGCCCTGGAACAGCTGGGGCACGTTCTCGATCGAGCTCGAGGATCGCCCGCTTTTCTCGCTGGTGAGCCAGGACGGGACGCGGGCGGCGGTGGTGGCGGCGGACCCCACGAACCGGACGCTGCAACTGAAGGCGTGGGTGGACGGGCAGTACGAGGCCCACAACATCGGGACGATCCCGAGCGTCTACTGGATGCAGGGCTCGCCGATCCTGTGCGGCCTGACGTACCAGGCTTCGACAGGGGTGGTGAGGCTGCGCGGGTCCGTGGGCGGGAACGAGATCGGGGGGGCGCAGATCGTGCTGCCCGGGCTGGGGGCGGCGGATCGCCTGGTGTTCTCTGATCCCTTGGGGAAGACCGTCACGCCGCTGTATGTATTCGGCGGGAAGATCGATTCGACGGCGTGGGACACGGGGAGCGTGGATGCGGCGTTGCGATCGCTGGACATGATCCCCAAGGGGGCGTGCCCTGGTGATTTCAATCGGGACGGGTTTGTGAACGGGAACGACTATGACCTGTTCGCGGAGGCGTTCGACGCGGGGGACGCGGCGGCGGACGTGGACGGGGACGGATATGTGAACGGGAATGATTACGACTCTTTCGCGGCGGCGTTTGACGCGGGATGTTGAACTCACGCGAGGGCCAACGGGCAAAGAAGGTCGATTCTGGAGAAGTTCGGAACCGGGGTGTTGCGTAGCGCGAACACCTGAGACCGAGCGGCGTGGCGTGCCGTCCGATATCCGTGCCGCCGATGGCGAGAAATCGCTTGGCGCGGGCGGGTCAGATCGGCTAGTCTGGGATGGATGGCCCGTCCCGGCGAGACGGCCGATGGGAATGGGCGTCGGGCGCTGTGCGCGGCGTGCCGACAGAGGGATTCTGGTAACCAGAGGAGTGTTTTCATGCGGTCGACGACCTCGGCGGTGCTGTGCCTGCTTCTGACGGCGGGAACGGCTTTGGCTGGCAACAACCTGAATCCGGGCCAGATGCCCGACATGCCCATGCCCGTGGCGGCCCGGCAGTTCCTGGCCGCGCACGACGGGGCGCGGTTCTATTGGACCGGCGACCGGATCACGAGCGTGTACGGCCGGGCGTTCGGCAACGGCACCAGCGCGCGGGGCGCGGCGGACGCGTTCGTGGCGCAGAACGCCGGTCTTTTCGGCGTGGCGGTTGACGAGCTGGTGGCGGGTTCGCTGGCCGGCGACGGGGCGGCGGAGCGTCCGATGATGCCCGACCTCGAGACGGGCAAGATGAAGTTCACGCTGGTGTCGTTCCTGCAGCAGCGTCAGGGCCTGAACGTGTTCCGCGGCGACCTGCGCCTCTTGGTTCGCGAGGAGAGCGGGTTTCCGGTGGTGCTGGCGCGTTCGGGGCTGATCCCGCTCGGTGATTTCACGGTCGATCAGGCGGCGCTGGACAATCCGAACGTGGCCGAGGCGATGGAGCAGGCGGACCTGCGGGTGCCGGGCTTCGACCGCGTGAGCGACGAGGACATGGTGATCTGGGCGGGCACGGAGACGATCAAGGCGTCGAAGCCGGTCGTGGCGTTCAAGTTCGTGGTGACGCGCGGGCAGGCGGGGGACGAGAACTACGCCAAGCAGCTGTTCCTGGCCGACGCCAAGACGGGCAAGCTGGTATACGGCGAGAGCCTGATCTCGCACGTGGACGTGAACGGCAACGTGAGCGGGATCATCACGCCGGGCAAGAAGGCGGCGGACTGCGCGACGGAGGTGCAGCTGCCCCTGCAGTACGCGCGGGTCGCGATCGGTTCGACGGTGGCGTACGCGGACGTGAACGGCAACTTCACCATCCCGAACTCGGGCTCTGCGGCGGTGTCGGTGGTGTCGGGCGTGCGCGGTCGCTGGTTCCGGGTGTTCAGCCCGAGCGCCGACGCGCCGACGATCACCACCAGCGTGACCCCCCCGGGCCCGGTCAACTTCCTGCACAACAGCGCCAACACGAATCAGACGCGACGCGCCGAGGTGAACGCGTACTACAACTCGAACGTGGTGCGCGACATGCTCCTGTCGTACAACGCGAACTTCCCGACCATCAAGACGCAGACGGAGTTCCGCGTGAACGTCGCGGTCAGCGGCACTTGCAACGCCTACTACGACGGCTCGTCGATCAACTTCTTCAACTCGGGCGGCGGGTGCGGGAACACGGCGTTCGGCGACGTGGTGTGGCACGAGTACGGGCACCACGCGGTGCAGGTCGCCGGCTCGGGCCAGGGCATGTACGGCGAGGGGTACGGCGACCTCCTGGGCGTCGTGATCTCCGATGATCCGGTGCTCGGATACGGCTTCAACCTGAACGTGTGCAACAGCGGCATCCGCACGGCCGCCAACAACCATCAGTATCCGTGCAGCGGCGAGATCCACGACTGCGGCCAGCTCCTGACGGGCTGCTGGTGGAGCACGCGGAACGTCCTGATCAGCACGGAACCGTCGGCGTACCTGAGCCTGCTCAAGAACTGGGCGACGAACAGCGTGCTGGTGCATAACGGCACGGAGATCACCCCGCAGATCACCATCGACGTGCTCACGCTCGACGACAACAACGCGAACATCACGGACGGCACGCCGCACTACAACGAGATCGCGCAGGGCTTCGGCGCCCACAACATGGACGCCCCCCCGCTCGATCCGTTCGACTTCGCGTACCCCTCGGGCAAGCCGGCGAACATCAACCCGGCGGGCGGGTCGACGGTGGACGTGCAGGTGACGGCGAAGGCCTCGTTCGTGCTCTCCAATGTCAAGATGTACGTCGACCCCGAGGCGGACGGAACCTACGCCGCGGTCAACGCGTCAAGCATCGGCGGCGGCGTATACCGCGCGACGTTCCCGGCGGCGGCGTGCGGCAACACGGTGAAGTACTACTTCGCCGCCACCGCGACCAACGGCACGGTCGAGACCGACCCGTCGGCGGCGCCCTCCTCGGCCCACAGCACGTTCTCGGGCACCGGGCTGATCACGGCCTTTGCCGACAACTTCGAGACCGACACCGGCTGGACCGTCAGCACGACGGCAACATCGGGCGGATGGCAGCGCGGCGTTCCGGTGGCGGGCGGCAACGCTCCCTCCGTCGACGCCGACGGCTCGGGCAAGTGCTATGTCACGGGGAACAGCGCCAGCGTCGATATCGACGGCGGCACGACCACGCTGACCAGCCCGACCTTTGACGGGAGCTCGGGCAACGTGTACCTGCAGTACTCGCGCTGGTACAAAATCAGCGGCACCCTGGCGACGGACAGCTTCTCCGTCGAGGCGTCGAACAACAACGGCACCTCATGGTCCGCCGTTGAGTCCGTCGCGGCGGGGAGCGCCGAGGCGTCCGGCGGCTGGTACGCCAAGCAGTTCCAGCTCTCGTCGATCCTGCCCCTCACCGCCACCATGAAGGTTCGCTTTATCGCGCGTGACACGGCGTTTGACAACAACGTCGAGGCCGGCGTCGACGCGTTCATGATCCTCACGCCCGACTGCGGCGGCGGGTGCGACGCGGACGTCAACGGGGACGGGTTCGTCAACGGCGACGACTACGACGTCTTCGCCGGCGAGTTCGACGCGGGCAGCTCCGCCGCGGACCTGAACGGCGACGGGTTCGTCAACGGCGACGACTACGACTTCTTCGCGGAGCACTTCGAGGCCGGCTGCTGAGATCAGCGCCACCGTCTCATCCTTCGATCCCACACGCCCGGGCCGACGCCCGGGCTTTTTTTTCGCGCGGATCGCGCGGGCCGGGGTTTCAAGCATCGCCCGCCGGTGTTAGGCTGGCCCTCGCACCCAGGATGGAGCAATCAATGAAGACTCGCGCGGCGGCGTTGATGATGCTTGGTTGTTGTTCACTGGTTTCGGTCGCCGCGGCTCAGCAGGACCTGCTGCCCGACATCATCGTGGACGTGAACGAGCTGTACGACCACGCGATCGTGACCCAGGGCGGGCGAGTGCAGCTTCGCCTGTCGAACGGGACGGCGAACATCGGTGCTGGCAAACTCTACCTCTACGGCGGTCAGACCTATCCCGACAACACCCAGGACGTGATCCAGCGTGTCTATCGCGACGACGCCTCCTGGTACGAGCGACTGGTGGGGCGCTTCGTGTATCACCCCGTTCACAACCACATCCACTTCGAGAACTGGTGCATCTATCGCCTGCGCGAGCGGCCGGCGAACAACGGCGTGGGCGATGTCGTGGCGCAGGGGAGCAAAACCAGCTTCTGCATCCTCGACCTGGTGGTGTACGACTCGTCGCTGCCGGGCTTCAATCCGAACGGCCAGTTCCGCACCTGCGACTCGACGACGCAGGGGTTGAGCGTGGGCTGGATGGACGTGTACAGCCGGAACCTGGCGGGTCAGAGCATCGACATCACAGACGTGCCGACGGGCGATTACTGGCTCGAGTCGGAGGTCGATCCCGCGGGAGACGTGCTGGAGAGCAACAAGGCGAACAACATCACGCGCGTGCCGATCTCGATCTACGACGGGAGCCTGACGCCGCCCGACGCGTACGAACCGAACGATTCGATGGCGGAGGTGCGGGCGCGCACGGAAGGCACGGCGGTGAGCCCGAACCTGGGACCGGTCGGGCCGAGCAGGACGATCTCGGGGCTGAACATCAACACGGCGGGAAACCCGGATTGGTACCGCTTCTACAGCCCGGGCACGGGAACGTCGGCGGATTTCATCCGCATCGACTTTACCAACAGCCAGGGCAACCTGGATTTGCGTCTGTTCGACGACGGCGGCGGCGCGCTGGCGGGGAGCTTCAGCAGCGCGAACTTCGAGCAGATCATGCTCGCGGGGCAGCCGCGCGGCTGGTACTGGGCGCTGGTCACCGCGGGGACCAGCGGCACGAGCCCGAGCTATTCGCTCACGGTCAACCCGGCGACGAGCGCCTCGCCCTCGATCACGCTGACGCAGCCGTCGCAGGACATGCACCTTGTCCACGGCGTGGACACCGTGAAGGTGGAATGGACCGCGAGCGACCCCGACGGCGACCCGACGTGGGTCACGGTGTACGCGAACACGACGCCGGCGTTTGACGGGAACGAGGTGATGATCCCCACCTCGCTCCATTCGCCCGGCGCGCTGGGCTCGCATGTGGTCAACTCGGCGTATCTGGACGCCGCCACGTATTACTTTGCCTGCGTCGCGACCGACGGCTCGACGACCAGTGCCTCGTGGTCGACCGCGACCGTCACGTTCGGCGAGAACGGGTGTACCTCCGACTTCAACCACGACGGCTTCGTGAACGGCGACGACTATGACCACTTCGCCGAGCACTTCGAGGGCGGCGAGGGCGAGGCCGATCTCAACAGCGACGGCTTCGTCAACGGCGACGACTACGACATCTTCGCGGAGCACTTCGAAGACGGGTGCTGAGGAACAAGGCCTTGACGCCGGGAACTTGGCGCCGGGCACTTGGTATCACGAAGGAGAGGCACGCCCCGGGTGGCGGGGTGGCGGAGCGGGGAGAGGACCTGCGTTCGCCGGGTAGCCCACATCTCGAATGAAACCGGCCAGCTCGGAGGGTGTGCGCCCGTGATCGCGCGTGATCTCTCTTCAAGGGATATTCCTGGCCGCTGCTACGATCGGTGCATGATGAACCGTGCGGTCGGTCGGGTGTTGCTGGCGGCGCCGGTCTTTGCCGCGATGGTGTCGGGCGAAGCGATGTCCGGTCGCGCGAGCGGCGCGGGCGGCGACCGATCGGCGGGCGAGAACTCGGTCGGTATCTCGACGTCGCAACCGGCGAATCGGGCCGCGGCGGACAGCATCACGATCCGTGTGTCGTTCACGAAGGACGTGCGCGAAGCGCCCGCGGCGGGGCGTCTGGTGGTGATGACCACGCGCAAGGGATCGAAGGTGGGCGATGCCGATCCGCTCGACGGCCCGTTCTGGGACGAGCCGCAGCCCATGTTCGGGATCGACGTGAAGGACCTTTCGCCGGGCGCGACGGCGGTGATCGACGACGGCGCGACGTCGTTCCCCGCGCCCGTCTCGAAGCTCTCGCCCGGCACGTACCGCGTGCAGGCGATGCTCGACCTGAAGCGGGAGAACAGCTCGTGGCGGCGCGAGGAGGGCAACCTCTTCTCGTCGGCGATCGCGGAGCTCGAAGTGAAGGATGGACAGGCCGCGAGCGTGGACCTCGTGCTCGACCGCGCGGTGAAGGTGGACCCATTGCCGGTGCGGGCGGGGGTTGAGTTCGTTGAGGTGAAGTCGGAGCTTCTCTCGGAGTTTCACGGGCGCGACGTGATGCTGCGCGCGGGGGTTGTCCTGCCGCGCGGGTTTGACGCGAAACGGAAGTACGCGGCGGTGTACGAGGTGCCGGGGTTCGGCGGCGATCATCGCGGCGTGATGGGGGCGGCGAACCGGCGCGATCGCGTGCCGGAGAACCAGCCCTTCGGCGAGTTGTCGCGGAGCGCGTTCTGGATCGTGCTCGACCCGGAGTCGCCCAACGGGCACACGCTCTTCGCGGATTCGGCGAACAACGGCCCGTGCGGGCGGGCGCTCGTGGAGGAACTGATCCCGGCGATCGAGGCGAAGTATCCGCTCGTTTCCAAGCCCGCGGCCAGGATGCTCCGCGGGCATTCGTCGGGCGGCTGGTCGACGCTGTGGCTGGCGCTGAACTATCCCGAGACCTTTGGCGCGTGCTGGTCGAGTTCGCCCGACCCGGTTGATTTCCACGCGATGCAGGCGGGAAACGTGTACGAGAACGCGAACATGTACACCGACGGCGCGAGCAAGGACATCCCGAGCCACCGCTCGCGCGGCGTGTCGACGATGAGCGTGCGCCAGGAGAACCTCATGGAAGAGGTGCTGGGGCCCGACAACACCAGCGGGCAGCAGTGGGATTCGTGGTTCGCGGTGTGGGGGCCCAGGGGCACCGGCGGCCACCCCGCGGCGCTCTTCGATCCCGTCACGGGCGTGATCGATCACGCGATCGCGGAGCAGTACAAGAAGTACGACATTCACGAACTGACGCGGGCCAACCAGGGGACGTGGGGGCTCGCGTTCCATCAGCGGATCAGGCTGCTGGTGGGCTCGCTCGACAGCTTCTATCTGAACCTGGCGGTCGAGCGGCTCAAGCCCACGATCGACGCGCTCCACTTCTTCGTGTACCCGGAGGGGAAGAACGGCTGGATCGAGATCGTGCCCAACGCGGATCACGGGACCGTGATGGGCGCACCGCGGGCGCGCGACATCCCGAAGGAGATGCTCGAGCACCTGAAGCGGACGAAGGCGCTGGAGCCGTAAGAGGTAGGAATAACGACCTCCCCGCGAACAGCGCGAACGACGCGGAGAAGAGGGCGGAAGGTACTCAGCGAGCTGTTCGAGCGGCCGGGCGGTTGGGTGGAAGAAGGCGTGAGGCGGGCAGGAGAGGGCATGGCGCGGCGGTTTGACCTGATTGCGATCGACCTGGACGGCACGCTGTTCGATCCCGCGGGCGCGGTGAGCGACGAGAACGCCGCGGCGTTGCACAGGGCGCGCGAGGCCGGGGTCCACATCACGATCTGCACGGGGCGCGGGCTGGTCGAGTGCCAGCACGCGCTCGATCGCATCGGGCAGGACGAGCCGGTCGTGGTCGCGGGCGGGTCGATGATCGCGTGCCCGAGAAGAAAGCGCACGCTCCATCGCTTCTCCATCGATCAGGACGTGGTGCGGCACGCGACGCGGCGCGTGCTGGCGCACGGGCACCCGGCGCTGGTGCTCAAGGATCCGCTCGAGGCGGGCTACGACTACCTCGTCGTACAAGGGAACGACCGCATCCCCATCGATCCCGTCACGGCGTGGTGGTTCGAGTCGATGGATGTGCGCGTGCGCTACGCGGTGTCGCTCGACGAGGACGAGCACCCCGAGCACACGGTGCGCGTCGGCGCGTGCGGGCTCTCGGGCACGCTGGCGCGGATGAAGACGGAGTTGATCGAGAGCTTCGGCGACGGCGCGATGATCCATCACTTCCCGGCCGTCGTCGCGCCGCAACACGCGCGGACGACCGAGGACGGGCAGACGCTGCACGTGCTCGAGGTCTTCGACAAGGACGCGAACAAGTGGTCGGCGATCCGGCGGCTGGCCCGCGAGTGGGACATCCCCGACGCGCGGATCGCGGCGATCGGCGATGAGATCAACGACCTGCCCATGATCCGCGGCGCGGGCCTGGGGATTGCGATGGGCAACGCGGTGCAGGCCGTGAAGGAATCGGCGCGGCGCGAGACGCTGGCGAACACGCGGAGCGGCGTGGCGGTCGCGATCGAGAGGATCCTGTCGGGCGAGTGGAGTTGAACGTGGGGAAGGATCGCTGAATTCGGCGCGGGGGCGTCGTTCGGGTCCGTTCTTCGGGTGGCGGCGTGAATTCCCCCGGCGAAATGCCCGAAATGGCTTGGCGGATCGCGCGGCGCGCGGGTAATTTGGAGATTCCGCGCGGGCGATCCCGCCGAGTCGATGTGGTCGGGCGGCACGCAAGGAGATGAACGTGAAGCAGCTTTGGATCATGGGCGTGGTCGGTGTAATGTCGGTTGGAGCTCCTGCCCAGGCGCAGACCATCGTCCAGGGGCCGGTGGCCAACCCGGGCAACGGACATCACTACTACGTCGTGCAGGGGGCGGACTGGACGCAGCTCGAAGCGTTCGCGCAGACGCTGGGCGGGCACTTGGCGACCGTTGAGAGCTTGCTCGAAAGCGACTGGATCAACGCCAATCTCACCAACTCACAGACTCGAAAGCTCTTTCTCGGCCTGAGCGATGCGGCGCTGGAAGGGACATTCGTGTGGGCGGACGGCTCGACCTCCGTGTATCGCAACTGGCGCTCCGGGCAGCCCGCGTCGGATGACTATGTAATGACCCAGCCCAGCGCGGGCGGGCAATGGGACGCCACAATCGCCACGGCAACAAGCTTCGGCGTCGTGGAGCTTCCGGGCTCGATCAAGGTCCCGGGCGACTACGCGACGATCCAGGCGGCGATCGACGCGGCGTATCCGGGAGCGACGATCGAGGTCTCGCCGGGCACCTACAACGAGGGACTGCTCTTCGCCAAGGCCGTGCGGGTGGTCTCGACCTGCGGCGCCTGCGCCACGACCGTCAAACTGAGTGGTTCGGGGAGGAGAGTCGAGTTCGCCAATGGCACGACAACGGAGACGACGCTGGAGGGCTTCACCATCACCGGCTCGACGGGCGAGTCCGCGATCTGGGCGTACGAGCCGGGCGCCAGCGGACGGGTCGCCAGGTGTGTCATCACCCGCAATACCATGTCGATCGGGGCCGGCATATTCCTCGGGAACAGAGCGGGCATGATGACATTTGAGAATTGCGTAATTTCGGAGAACAGCGGGACGACCGGAGCCGCCATTCACACCAATCTGGTGGGCTCGAACTCGTTGTTTGTGAACTGCCTGATCACCGGGAACAACGGCGGGGCCTGTATCCAGGCCCAGGGAGGGACCGTCACGTTCCGAAACTGCACGATCGCCGACAATGCCAACCACAGTCCAAGCGGGGTTTCGGCCATCCACGGCGGACGCATGCGGTTCCGCAACTGCATCGCGCGACAGAGTTTTTCGGCCGCGCCCGACTCGGAAATCCTGGCGACGTACACCAATGTCCAGGACGGCTGGCCCGGCGTGGGCAACTTCGATGCCGATCCCATGTTTCAAGGCGCGGGCGTCTATTCGCTCGCGGCGGGCTCCCCATGCATCGACGCGGGTGACATCGGGCAATACTCGGGATTCGGCCCGACGACGGATCTGGGTGGCGACCCGCGGGCCAAGAACGACCCCGCCACACCCAATACGGGCGTTGGCGTGCCGCCGATCGATATCGGCGCGTACGAGTTCCAGCCGCTCGATCCCAACTGCCCGGCGGACTTCAACGGCGACGGATTCGTGAACGGCGACGACTACGACGCCTTCGTGGAGCACTTCGAGGAAGGGTGCTGAAGCAGAGGCATTCGGCACTGGGCACCAGGCATTGAGAAAGCAGAGAGGGAGTTCCGAGGGCGGTGCGAGCACCGAGGGGGCAGGGTCTCGGGAGTTTCGGCGACCCATGTGGTTTGGGTACCGTGCTCGGCTGCCGAAGCGCAAGATCTGCGCTCGGGTCGGACACTGACCGACCACGGATCACGCATAGGAAACCGGGTCGGGCCGGCGGGAGAATAAAGCGACTTTGGTATCCTTTGTGAGAACAAAGAATTCATCAAAAGTTGGCACGATTGCAACTTGCTCGAGTTGGCGGTGGTTGCTATACCTGAGCGTGCGTGGGGCTGGCTGAGCGGCCCTACCTGGACCACGGCCGAGTTCGCCCGGGAGTCTGCAGGGGTTCAAAGCATCGCGTGTATTTCTCGGGCGAGGATTCGGTTGGCAATGGTCAATATTTACGTCGGTAATCTGCCCTACAGCACCACGGACGCGGAGCTCACGGAGCTGTTCGCGCCGCACGGCAACGTCCGCCGCGCCAGCGTGATCATCGATCGCGAGACCGGCCGGTCACGCGGGTTCGGGTTTGTCGAAATGGAAGACGCGGCCCAGGGCAACGCCGCCATTCAGGCCCTCAACGGCCAGGACATGGATGGGCGCAAGCTGATCGTCAACGAGGCCAAGCCCCGTGAACAGGGCGGTGGTGGTGGCCGCGGCTTCGGCGGCGGTGGCGGCGGTGGCGGCGGTGGCGGCGGTGGCGGCGGCGGTCGTGGCTTTGGCGGTGGCGGCGGCGGCGGCCGCGGTGGCTATGGCGGCGGCGGCGGCGGTGGTCGAGGCGGTTATGGCGGAGGTGGGGGCGGCGGCCGAGGCGATCGTGGTGACCGCGGGGGTGACCGCGGGGGTGACCGCGGAGGCGACCGCGGGGGTGACCGCGGCGGCGGTCGCGACGACGGCGGCTGGTAATCCGCTTCTCGGACGCACATCCTTTGGCAATCCAAGCCCCGGACTATCCGGGGCTTTTTCGTGGGCGGATGGCGGCTCAACTTGGCTTGGACTCTGGGGCGTTGCCGGGTAAGGTGGAGGTCGACTCGGTCCGACCATTCACCTCTCTTCGGGAGATGCTCGATGTCAATCTGCGCTCGCTCCGCGTCCGCTTTGGTGGCGCTGGCCACGCTCATGTCCTCGGCCATGGCCGACGGGCAGGCGGTGATCAACTTGGCGGGCCTGAAGATCAAGCACGCGACCAACCAGACCAAGTCGAGTTCGCCGGACACGATCGACGCCGGCCCGCGGTACTCGTATGTGGTGGACGGGATGGTGAAGGGTGACAGCGGGCTCTTGGCGGTGCTGTATCCCTCCCCCACTCCTCTTGCGACGATCCTGGAGTCGTTCCAGCCCGGCTCGTCGGAGGCGCTGGCGGGCGCGGTGAACAACCTGGCGGCGGCGCACCCGGTGGTGCTTCTCGATCAGACGTTCAGCGGGACGACGGTGATCCTAAGCGTGACGGTCAATTTCAGCGCGCGGTTCACGGTGGGGATCGACGCGGGCAACAACGCGTACTTCAGCCTGACGAGCGTGGTGATCGATCCGTCGATCATCGTGGGGAGCATGAGCTTCACCAGCGGGACGGCGACGATCAAGCGCGTGGCGTGTGCCGCGGACAGCAACTGCGACGGATTCGTGAACGGGGACGACTTCGACCTGTTCGCGACGTGGTTCGACACGGCCTCGCCGCGCGGTGATTTCAACCGCGACGGTTTCGTGAACGGCGATGACTACGACCTCTTCGCGGAAGCGTTCGAGGCGGGGTGCTGAGAAGGAAGGCACCGGGCATCGGGGATTGCGCATGCGGGGAAGCAAACCAAGATGCCGACCGCCCGAGCGGCGTTGGCTTCGGGCGCGGGGCGCGTGCTCTTGATCTTGAAGTGATTCGCCGGACGATCGAAGGACTATGACGGGAGAAAGAACATGTTGATTCGTTGCGTGTCGGCCTTGGCGTTGGTTTCGCTGGCGGGGACGGTGTCGGCGCAGTGCGCGTACGAATCGTCGATTCTGGGCGCGTTCCTCGGCCAGGGAAACCCGGCCAACGGGCAGCAGCAGCTGTCGAGCGTCGACTGGGCCTATGAGCGCTCGCAGTCGAACGGCTCGGGGCGTGTGCTGCTCGAGGGCGTGACGTCGACCTCTTGGAACGTGCCGAACGGACGCGGGGCGTGGGGCTCGCCGACGCAGGCCTACTTCGTGCCACTGGCGGGCCCGGTGTACTCGACGATCACCGCGCAGAATCAGATTCCGTTCTACTACCGCGTTCCATCGTTCGACGGGATCATGCTGCACCCGAATTTCGGGGACGAGGTCGCGCGGGCGCTGATGACAGCACCGGCGAACATGACGCTGTCATCGCTCGTGGTGAAGACCGAGCTGCTGGGCCGCGCCAGCGGCGACGCGCAGGTCGGCGCGCAGATTGAACTCGCGGCGGGCGGCGAGGTGGTGCTGATCCCCGCGACCTCGATCGTGGCGCTCGCGACCGCGCAGACGTTGTCGCCCTCGAGCGGATTGCCGCGGATGCTGGCCGCGGGCGATCGCGTGGTGGTCTGGACCGGGAGTGGGAGCGGCGGGAATGCGGCCGAGGACTGGATGAACGTCGACGCCACGCTCGGGCTGGCGGGCGTACCGCTGCTCAATTCGGGGAACCAGGTCTTCGCCAACTGCGGCGAGGGCGTGACGCTGGGCGTGTCGGCGGCGGGCGCGACCTCGTACCGTTGGTACAAGGACGGCACGGCGCTCTTCGACGGGGCGTCGGGCTCGGGCGCGACGATCAGCGGCGCGGGTACGGCCCTGATGTCGATCGCGGGCTTCAGTTTCGAGGATGAGGGCATGTACTGGTGCGTCGTGGGCAATTGCATCGGCGATCGCCAGACGGCGCCCTCGCCGGTGTACATGTGCTTCGGCGATTTCAACTGCGACGGCTTTGTGAACGGCGATGACTACGACTCGTTCGCGTCGTTGTTCGAAGAGGGCAACATCGGCGCGGACTTCAACCACGACGGGTTCGTGAACGGCGACGACTACGACGCGTTTGCGTCGCGGTTCGAGGTGGGGTGCTGAGCTTCGCTCAGGAATCGCCAAAGGGCTCGAATCGCTCAGCGGCCAATGAACACCAAGACGAGCGAGGGCTCAACGAGAGAACAACCGGGCTGTGAGGACGCGTAAGGCAGCGAGAAAGGAACGACATGTCGATTCGTGTGATGCTGGGGGCGTGCGGCGTGGCGGCGGGCGTGTGCGGTTTGTCGGGCACCGCCTCGGCGCAGAGCGAGCTCTATATCTCCGAGTACAAATACCAGGACGCCCAGATGTCGGCGGTGAGGACCGACGGCACCTCGCCGCGGACGATGTTCTCGCTCTCGCCGTCGCTGTGGCTGCCGATCGGGATTGCGTATCGCCCGTCAACGGGGCGGCTTCTTTGGATGGACTCGGCGGGCGCGAGCGACGTGATGTCGGCCACGACCACCGGCGCATCGCAGCAGACCTTGGCGACGGTGCCCGGCTTCTGCAAAGGCGTGTCGCTCGACGCGCAGGGACGGGTCTATTTCGGCTCGGACAACATGGTGCAACGCGTCAACGCCGACGGCACGGGGCGCGTGGTGCTGTTCACGTCGGCGATTTCCTACCCGGTCGGCGCGCCGTATGTCGACGCGACTAACGGGCATGTGTATTTCGGCGACGACGGCGAGATCAAGCGCATCAATCTCGACGGCACGAATCTCAAAGTCGTGATCCATGGCATCAGCCAGGCGCGGGCGATCGGCCTCGATATCGCCAACAGCCGCATCTACTGGATCGACGCGGACACCATCTCGGACTACATCGGGCGCGCCCGCCTCGACGACACGCAGTTCACGGTGCTGATCGACGGCTCGACCAGCGTGGTGCAGAGCAGCGGGCTCATCGACTTTGTCGTTCATCCGGCGGGCAACGCGATCTATTTCGCGGATGAATTGGTCGACGAGGTGTACAAGACAACCCTGGCGGGGACGGGCAAGCAGGTGATCTTTGCGAGCGTAGATGACCGCTCGCCGTCGGGCCTGTCGCTCGACACCGGACCGATCACGCAGGCGCTGCACGATGTCGACCACAACGGCGTCGCGGACGATCTCGACATCGCGGGCGGTGCGGCGGATTGCGACAACAACGGCGTGCCCGATCGGGCGCAGATCAAGCCATGCGAGCAGCTGAACCTGCTGCTGGACAGCGGCTCAAACGCGGCGATCTCCAACGGGCACGCCATCGGGAGCGTGAGCCAGTGGCAGATGCTCCAGCCCTTCGATGTGCCCGGCGGCGGCTGGGACATCGACCGCATCGGCCTCGACGGGTTCACGGTGAACTATCACGACGGCTCGGGGATGGACGTCGCGCTCTTCCCGGACGACGGATCGGGCCAGTTCCCGGACGAAACCGGCGCACCGATCGCGGCAGCTGTCATGAACTTCCGGTTCAACATCAACAAGGTAAACTGGCAATATGCGCCGATGAAGGCAACCCTCGCGCCGGGGCGCTACTGGGTGCGGGTCGTGGCCCATGTGCCCGCGGTGTATCAGTCATCGCCCAACCGCGGGTTCACCGGACTTGGCGCCTGGGCGCGAACGGGCGCGGGAAGCTACGTAAGCGTGCCGCCGATGGCGCTGCGGCTGATCGACGACCTGGCGTGCCCGGCGGACTTCAACGGCGACGGCTTCGTGAACGGCAACGACTACGACGAGTTTGCCAGCGCGTTCGACGTGGCGGACCCGGCGGCCGACTTCAACCACGACGGCTTCGTGAACGGCGACGACTACGACGCCTTCGCGGAGCACTTCGAGGCGGGGTGCTAGAAAGATCGGCTCGCCGGCCGCTCGACTTGCCTCGGTCCATTCCCTCCGACCAGTGCCGGGGAAGTTCCACGGAAAGGCCGACCCGAGGCGAATCCGCCCCAGGTCGCGTCCACGTCGATTTCACTCCCGCGCCACGCATCGCCCGGGGGAGTGGAACGGGGGGGATGCGCCATCCTGTGCAAGGCGGCCTCAGAACGACACGTTCACGTTTCCGTTGGCCGCCGCGTTCATCTGGGCCTCGGTCGTCACGATCGTCCCAACCACGTTCGAGCCCGCGACGTCGAAGTTCACCGCGTTGCCCGTGGCGTAGTTCCGCACCACCAGGTTCCGCCCCGCGTCGACGTCAATCCCGCGCGGGTTGTTGATGACGTGATTGCCCTCGATCCGCCCGTATGGGCCCGCCATATGCACGCCCGCGCCACTCCCCGATCGACCGTTGCTCGAGCACGCATTGTCCAAGATCAGCGACCCCGAGCCCGCATAGACGCCGTCCATCATGTTGAACGCGCTCGAACAGCGAGAGACCACCGAACCATCACCCGCCATGATCCCATGGAATTGATTGCTCTCGGCGGCACACTCTCGCGCAGTCGCTCCCGACTCAACAACAAACCCCGCGCCGCCGTTGGCTCCGGCCGCGCTGGCGCTCACGACGGAGCCGATCGAGATCGCGATGCCCGTCCCGCCATTGCTCCGCGCGACACACCCTTCCACCACGCCGGACTGGCCGATTCGAATGCCGTACTCGCTGTTGAAGACCGCGCTGCACGAGCGAACGACCGCGGCGTCGCCGGCGTCGATCCCGTGCCGGCCGCACGACGACACGCGGAGATTCTCGACCACAAACCCGCGTCCTCCCGACGCGAGCATCACGCCGCCACCGCCCCAAGCGGTGATGCTCCCATGGCGCACCGCGATGTCGCCGAAGCCCTCGTACGCCGCGATCGCCGCGCCGGATTCTTCCAGTCCCGAGAGCGCAAACCCCATCAAATCGATCGACACGCCGCCGGACTCGATGCGGATGCCGTCCTTGTCCGCCGCCCCGACCACGTCCGCCGTCAGGTAGTACGAGCCCGGCGCGCTGATGCGGAACAGGCTCGTCGCGTCGCCGGGCGTGTTCGTCGCGTTGATCGCGATCCGCGGCTCGACTTCCGTCAACGTCTTGTACGTCGAGCCCACCGCGCCCGCGGGCGGATCGAGCGGCCCGGCGACGACAATCATCGCGGCACCGCCAACCATCAGACCCGCCGCGCCCCAACCACAACGACGAATCGCGCCCCGCCACATGGGTCTTCCTCCGCCGAAGCACCTTGCACCGTCGCGGACACGACCGATCCACCTTCATGCCAAGGCCGACCGCTCGCCTTTCTTCACGCCCGCGGCAGACCGTCCGGTGCTCCATTCCCAACGCCCGATGCCCAATGCCCGATGCCTCTCCTCAGCACCCCGCCTCGAACGCGCTCGCGAACGCGTCATAATCGTCGCCGTTCACGAACGTATCGCCGTTGAGGTCCGCGCCGATCTCTCCAGCCTCAAACATCGACGCGAAGGAGTCGTAGTCGTCGCCGTTCACGAATCCGTCGGAGTTCAGATCGGCCAGGCAGATCGCCACCCACTGGATGTCATCAATGCCCCAGGTGCCGTCACCCGACGCGTCCATCTGCACGCGCACGATCGGGGCGCGCTCGTTCCGCCACACGCCCACGAACTCGCCGCTGCGGTATGAGCCCTCCGTGCTCTCAATCGCGAACGTGCTCGTCGATCCGTCCGAGTGGTGGACGATGAACGTCGTGCCGGTGTGGTCGATGTCCGAGAGCGCAAAGCCGTTCACGCCGCCCGGAAACAGCATCTCCAGGTACGGCTTCTCGTTGTGCTTGAGCGCGAAGCTCCCGTTGGGGTTCGAGCCGCCGAACACGCGCCCCGTGCGGACCTCCGCCAGATGGGACGACGACGAATCCGTGAACACCAACCCGCCGGGGAACAGACCGGCGACCCCCGACACGTTCTGCATATCGGTGAAGCCACTCTCGAAGTCGACCAGGTGCGTCGGCGTCGCCACGCCACAGTCCGCCAGCCACTCGGCGCGACGCGCCGCGAGATCGGCCGCGTCAT
Organism: Phycisphaerales bacterium; assembly: GCA_020853815.1. Taxonomy (GTDB): domain Bacteria; phylum Planctomycetota; class Phycisphaerae; order Phycisphaerales; family UBA1924; genus JABWBC01. The sequence goes on along the minus strand of JADYYE010000148.1, from coordinate 1,523 downwards.
TGGTCGCCGCGTTTCGCACCACGATCTCAGCGGCGGCGCCCGCGATCGAAACCGCCAACCCACACCCCACGCCACCCATCCATCCCGCGAGCTTCGCGTTCATCATGCACCTCCGTTGCGTGTTGTCCCATGAGCCTAAAGGACAAGCCACGCCCGCGGCAATGGAGTGCAAAGCCTACGAACACAATGAAAACGCCCGCGACCTTCGCCGCGGGCGGTGCTGCCTTCTGATCCTGTGCCGCCAAGCCAAGACCTCAGCAGCCCGCCTCGAACGCACTCGCGAATGCGTCATAATCGTCGCCGTTGACGAAACCGTCGCCGTTGATGTCCGCGCCCGCGTCGCCGGCCTCGAACATCGATGCGAAGGAGTCATAGTCGTCGCCGTTGACGAATCCGTCGCAGTTGAAGTCGGCCGCGCAGACGAGGACCGCGATCGATGCGCTGGTGGCGCTGCCCGAACAGTTTGAAACCACGCACGAGTAGCTTCCAGCGTCGCTCGCGACCGGGTGATCGAGATGGAGCGTGTCCGTCGTCGCCCCGGTGATATGCCCATCGTCGATCAGATTGACCGCGTCCTTGCGCCATTGGTATGTAAACGGCCCGGTTCCGCTCACCTCCAGAACGGAGACCGTGGCGTCGGGATCGTCCGTGCAGAAGATGCCGCCGCCGCTCATGAGCCGGACTTGCGGCGCGATCGGCGTGAGAATCACCTGATCGGGGGTCATCGCCTCGTCGTAGAAACGCAGGTCATCAATCAACCCGACGTAGAGGCCGGTCGACCTCCCGTTGAGGGCCCAATTGGGGGAATTCGGGAAGTTCACGCTCGCATCGACCGTGGTGCGAGCGAGGACGCCGTTGACATAGCATCGATACGTCGAGCCTTCTCGAACCAACATGAAGTGCGCCCATGTGTTGCGGGGCACAGGCACTCCGTTTGACGGCCCACAATTCCCGCTCAGGCAATGAAGCGCGCCCGAAGGCTCGCGGAAATCGTAGCCGATGGTCCCATCCGCGTTTGTGTAGATATGGAACCGATTGGAATCCGTCAGCCCGGTGCGCCCCCAGACAAGCGCGCCGTGGCTATTGACCGGCGAGAACATCCAGAACGCGATCGTCTTGTTCCCGACGGTATTGAAGGGGAAGGGCGCTCCGACTACGACGGCCCCGTTTGTCATTGACAGCGACACGCCTTCGGACGGAACGAAGCAGGCCGCGCTCCCTGAGTACGTTGCGCTCCCGCTCGCCGTTCCATCATGCCCGGCCGTACCTGAATCGGTCACGATCGTTGCGGTCGTGCCGGGCACGCCGTCGTCAAACCTATACCATTGCGTCGCGCTCGGTCCATACCTGCTCAGGAGCCCGGAGATGTCGCCCGAACTCAGGTGGTCTCTTTGTCCTAGGTTCTGTCTGACGGATCATCTGTTCGGCGCATGTACGGCGCGGGGTGGGTGAGATTGTTCTCGTTGGGAGTGGCGCGGCGCGTCTGGCGGTGGGATGATGTGGCTTCCGGCAAGGAGGCCGAC
>JADYYE010000147.1 GCA_020853815.1 Phycisphaerales bacterium | reverse complement strand
TGCTCCGTCCCCCATAAGCGCTGGGCGCTCAACAATGGGAGGGCAGGAGGCATCTCATGGCGGCCAGGAGCGGCGTGAACGGGGCGGGCGAGGTCGGGGGCGAAGAGATCCAGCGCTGGACCGCGGGGCGCAAGGCCGCGGTCGTGATGGACATCATCAAGGGGAGAGCCACGCCCGCCGACCTCGCACGCCAGCACGACCTCACCGTGGGGGAGATCGAGTCCTGGGTCGAGAAGTTCATGGAGGGCGGCCGGGAAGGGCTCCGCGCCGTGCCGCGCGACCTCGAGGCCCGCTTCGACGCCGAGCGCAAGGACCTGCTCGCCAAGGTCGGTGAGCTGACCCTGCAGGTCGATGCTCTCAAAAAAAAGACGGCCTCTCCGTCGAGCCTGGCCGCGGCGAGCGGTCAGGCCGCCAGCTTGTGAACGCCGTGGTCGGGGCGATGCGGGCCGAAGGCAAGGCTGTCGCGGTCACAAAGGTCTGCGCCTGGCTGGGCGTTCCCCGGTCCACGGCGTACGCGCTGCCGAAGCAGAGATCACCCAGGCGGCCGCGGCAGAGACCCGACGCCATGCCCGAGGGGTTCCTCGCGGGCCTCATCTACGCGCTCATCCAGGTCTACCCGACCTTCGGCGTGCGGATGGTGTGGTCGCAGCTTCGGTTCACGCTCGGCATCGCCGTCAACCGCAAGCGTGTGGCCCGCATCATGCGACGCGAGGGGTGGACGGTGCACAAGCGTCGCAAGGGCGGCAGGCCGCGGGTGGCGGTGAAGACCTCGATCGCCGAGTACCCCGACCGGCGATGGGCGACGGACATCGCGCTGGTGCACTGCGGGGCTGACGGCTGGTGCGCCTTCGTGCCCGTGATCGACTGCTGCACGCGCGAGGTGGTGGGGTGGGAGCTGTCGGACTCGTGGCGGGCACGCACCGCCGAGCGGGCCCTGGAGTCGGCGCTCATCCGCCGCTTCGGGTACACCCGCGGCGCCCCGCCGGGGCTGGTCCTGCGTCACGACAACGGCCTGGTCTTCGGCAGCAGGGGCTACATCGCCACCGCGAAGGACTACGGCCTCTCGCAGGAGTACATCACGCCGTACACGCCGCAGGAGAACGGCCTCTGCGAGCGGTTCATCCGCACCGTGAAGGAAGAGTGCGTCTGGCAGCATCGCTTCGAGAACCTCAAGGAAGCGCGGCGCGTGATCGCGCGCTGGATCGCCTGGTACAACCACGAGCGTCCGCACTCGGCGCTGAAGTACCGGACACCCGCGCAGCGCCGAGCCTCGATGCTTCCCGTGGCCGCCGCGGCCTGAAGCCGTCGTCGGCAGAGCGAGCCCGCACCCCGGTCGGCGGCGTCCGTCGTGCGTGACCGCCGCGCACGGCCCTCGTCCTTCAATCCCGAACGAGGCTCGTCATACCGCATGTAGAATCATCCGCCGGCCGGGGTGCGGGCGGAACTCACAAACTTCACGGGTGACCGCAGCGGCGACCCGCTCGCTCTGCGAATAGCGCTACGACTTGTCCAAAGGGATGGGGTGCACTACACAAGCTCCAAGTTGCGGGTTGCTCTTCCAATATCACCCCCCTGCGCCTTCTCCGCGTCCCTCCGCCCCCTCTGCGACCTCCGCGTTCCTCCGGATTCCGGCGGATCACCCTCGCGCGACACCACGCGCCCAACGCAAAGGCGGCGGAGAGAGAAGGCCGTAGCACACGAAGCCCTCACCGCGGAGGACCGCGACTCTCCCGGCGGCCGGGAGAGTGGGGGGCACGTTCACGCGTTGTCCAGCACGTCCACGCTCTCGAACTTCTTCCCCTCGAGCATCTCGAGGCTCGCCCCGCCGCCCGTGGACACGTGCGACATCTTGTCGGCCAGGTGGAACTTCTCGACCGCCGCGGCAGAGTCCCCGCCGCCGACGATGCTGGTCGCTCCACCCTTGGTCGCGTCCGCGATCGCCTTGGCGACCTGCATCGTGCCCGCGCTGAACGCGCCCCACTCGAAGACGCCCATCGGGCCGTTCCAGACGATGGTCTTGGCGCCGCGCAGCACCGCGCCGTACGCCGCCTGGGTCGATGGGCCGATGTCCAAGCCCATGTAGCCGTCCTTGATCGCTCCCCCCCCTTCCCCGAACACCTGCACGTCGCCCGCGTTCTCGCTGAACTCGGTCGCGCACACGTGGTCCTTCGGCAGGTGAAGCTCGGCCTTGCTCTTTGCCGCAAGGTCGAGGGCGCGCCTGGCGTCGTCGAGACGGTCGGCCTCGACCTTGCTCGTCCCGACCTTCACGCCCTTGGCCGCCAGGAACGTGTACGCCATCGCGCCGCCGACCAGCACGGCGCTGGCCTTGGGCAGCAGGTTTTCGATCGCGGCCATCTTGTCCGAGACCTTCGCGCCGCCCAGCACCACCACGAAGGGCCTGGCCGGGTTCGCGAGCGCCTCGCTCAAGTATCTAATTTCCTTTTCTACAAGGAACCCGCTCACCTTCGGCCCGATCACGGCCCTGGGCACCGCGACCATCGACGCGTCGGGGCGGTGGCAGGTGCCGAAGGCGTCGTTGCAGTAGATGTCGGCGTACGCCGCGAGCTTGGCCGCGAAGGCGGGGTCGCCCTTCTTCTCGCCCTTGTGGAAGCGCAGGTTCTCGAGAAGAACTATGTCGCCGTTCTTCATCGCCTTCACCGCCGCGGCGGCGCCGTCATCGACGCAGTCGTGGGACGGGAACAGGACGGGCTTGCCGAGCAGTTCGCCCAGCTTCTTCGCGCACGGCTCGAGGGAGTCCTCGGCCTGGTAGCCCTTGCCCTCGGGCCGGCCCAGGTGTGAGCACAGGATCGCCCGCCCGCCGCGGTCGATCACGCTCTTGATGGTCGGCAGGGCGCTTCGGATCCGGCGATCGTCCGTGATGCGTCCGTCCTCGATCGGGACGTTGAAGTCCACGCGGATAAGAACGCGCTTTCCCGAAACGTCGACCGACGCGATGTTCTTCTTGGGCATGGGGGTCTCCGCTGGATCGTGAAAGAGAACGCGGAGCGGCGGAGGACGCGGCGGGTCGCGGAGGAGAGACGGAAGACGGTCAGGAGGAACTCGAAGGGCTCGAAGATCTCGAAGAAGATGAAGAGAGCTCAGGCAGTGAATTCAGAAACTCTTGGCGCGGCGCCGGACCTGTTCGTTTCCACTCACTGCGCGCGCTCAGAGTTTTTCCCGGCCTCTCCCTGTCCGTTTCCTCTTCGAGCTCTTCGAGCCCTTCGAGTTTCTCTCCCGTCTTCTCCGCGATTCTCCGCGAACTCCGCCCCTCCGCGTTCTCTTCAGCTCTTATCCCTCGACAATACGCTCGATCTTCGACCGCACGTCCGACATGCCGCTGGAGTTCAGGCGGTCCTTGAGCTTGCGGAGGCGGGTCGCCAGCGAGGCGTCCACGAGCTGGTCGCCGATGCGGAACTTCACGCCGCCGATCATCGTGCTGTCGGTGTAGGGGTGGACGACCACTTCCTTGCCGAGGACATTGCTCAGCCGGTCGCGGGCGTGCCGGACCTCGTCCTGGCTCATCGGCGCCGCCGTCAGGACGTCAACCTCGATCCTTCCGAAGCGTTCCTGCACCAGCGCGTCGTACGCGCCGACGATGGGGACCAGGTGCGACAGGCGGCCCTTGCGGTTGAGCACCAGCAGGAACCGGAGCGTCAGGTCGTTGACCTGGCCCTCGAATATCCGCTTGAGCGACTCGGCGCGGTCCTTGGTCGCGACCACGCGCGAGGCGAGGAACTCGTTGAACTTCGCGTCGCCTCGGGCCATCTCAAGGATGTCCTCGAGCTCGCTCTGCACCGCCTCGATGGTGGACCGGCCGCCCTTGGCCTCGGCCAGGTCGAGCAGGCCGCGGGCGTACACCGAAGCGAGGGCGTCGGGGTGAGTGTCGATCAGGGGCAAGGCGGAGCTCCAGTTGCGCGGCCAGAGGCCGGAACACGAATGACCGGATCAGAATCTCATCTCAAATCTCAAATCCCGAATCCCGAATCTGGAATTTGAACTCTGAAATTTCAAATTGCAGAGATCTCGAATCTCCAATCGCAGGTCCGTTCACCAATCACCAATCACCAATCACCAATCACCAATCACCAATCACCAATCACCAATCACCAATCACCAATCACCAATCACCAATCACCAATCACCAATCACCAATCACCAATCACCAATCACC
>JADYYE010000146.1 GCA_020853815.1 Phycisphaerales bacterium | reverse complement strand
TGGATCGCCATGCCCTCTTGGAGGCCGAGCTTCTCGTTGATGGTGAGTGACTTCTTGAGGTACTCCTCGGCGGCGTCGAGGTTGCCGCGGGCCCGTTCGATCACGCCGAGGTTGCCGTAGGTGGCCGCCATGCCCTCTTGGCGGCCGAGCTTCTCGTCGATGGCGAGGGACTTCTTGAGGTACTCCTCGGCGGCGTCGAGGTTGCCGCGGGTCTGTTCAATCACGCCGAGGTTGCCGTATTGGTTCGCCATGCCCTCTTGGCGGCCGAGCTTCTCGTCGATGGCGAGCGCCCTTTTGTGGTACTGCTCGGCGGCATCGAGGTTGCCGCGGGTCTTTTCGATCAGGCCGAGGTTGCCGTATTGGTTCGCCATACCCTCTTGGCGGCCGAGCTTCTCGTCGATGGCGAGGGACTTCTTGAGGTACTCCTCGGCGGCGTCGAGGTTGCCGCGGGTCCGTTCGACATTGCCGAGGTTGCCGTATTGGGCCGCCATGCCCTCGGGGTGCCCGAGCTTCTCCTCGATGGCGAGGGACTTCTTGTGGTACTCCGCGGCGGCGTCGAGGTTGCCGCGGGTCTGTTCGATCAGGCCCAGGTTGCCGAGAGAAACAGCTCGCCGGGCGTCGTCCGACGCGAGTTCGCCGACGCGGGTGTAGAGGCGCTTGGCTTCGTCGAGATTTCCACGGAGCTTCATTACATGGCCAAGGCGGTTGGTGGCGCCGAGGTCGTTAGGGCGGAGGGCGAGGATTTTTCGGAGGGATTCGGCCGCGGTGTCGATCTCGCCGACGAGGTAGGCCCATTCGGCGATCTTGCGCCAGATTTCGATCGAGGCGTCGATGTGGTGGCGGGCGGCGGATTCGTGGGCCGCGGCCTGTTTCTGGAGCCCTTCCAGGACCGCGGCCGCCCCACCGACTTCCGCGGCACGCTCGGCGAAGCCCTTGGTGTTGAGCGCGGTGATGGCGATGTCGGCGAGGCGTTTGGCCTGAGCTTGCAGGTCTTCGACGCCGGGGGATGATTGCTCGCGCCGGAGCTTGGCCTCGATCTCCTGTTCGAGACGCGGCCGGATTTCGCGCTCGATCTCTTCGCGCGAGGGGTGGTGCTTGAGGTGGGAGAGGATCTGGTTGAGGAGATCGGTGTTGGTGTCGAGCTTCTTCCCTTGGTCTAGGAGGAGGTCGGTGTTGGCGTCGAGCTTCTGCCCATGGTCTTGAAGAACCAACGCGACCTCGCGGACGCGCCAGTTGGTGTCGAACTCCAGGTGCGTCAGTTCGGCGAGGGTCGACTGGATCTGCGTCGTGTCGGCCTTGAGTTCTGTGAGTCGGTCCTTCACTTCGGTCAGTTGGCCCGTGAGTTCGCGTTTGCAGGCGGAAAACTCCCGCTCGAAGGCCGCGTTGAAGGTTGCTGGGCCTCTGGCGATCGCGTCCTTGAACCACGATTGCTGGAGCGCGATCTCGGCGAGTTGATCGCGTGCGGCGGACTGGTCTTGCTTCAGTTGTTCGAGCAACTGTCCGACGCGCTCGCAGTGCCTGGCTTGTTCTTCGTCCTTGGCGCGGTCCTTGGCGGCCTTCTTGAGTTTGAGCGCGCCGAAGAGGGCCATGGCGGCGACGATACCGGCGACGGAAGTAACGACCGGAAGCGCTCCACCGGTGCAGATCGTGCCGAGCACGCCCACGCCCGCGATCATGCCCTCGACACTGACCTTCTTGACCATTTCGGTCAGGACGTCGGCGGCGGTGGACTTGATGTCGCCCGGCTGAGACATGAGAACATACTAACACGTCCGGGCGGCGTGCAAAGTCCATTCGATGCGCGAAGTGACTTATCGCGTGGCCAACGGGTTGGCCGCGGCTCGCAAGGCAGGGGGAGCCAGCGGTTCATCGCATGGCCAACGGGTTGGCCACGGCACCTTAAGAGCACCGCTCTGGAGAGCGGTGCCACCGGGGAAGACAGGCCGCCAGAAGGAACCTCTGAACAATTCGAGTTCAGCCGCGAGGTCCGCTTCCAGTGGGCTGAAAAACCGCCTCGGAGAGGCGGGCCACCAAATACTCAGAGGTTCCAGAAAGCAGTCGGAGGCACGCGGGCGTGGCTACTTCCCGTCGCTCATGCGCAGGCCGCCGGGGCGGAAGTTGTTCCGGTGCGCGCCAGACAGCCCGTCCGCCTCTTGACCACTTTCATGTCTTCAGCCCGCCATGCGATCGTCCGGGCCCGCCAGGCCGTGTGCTTTGAGTTTTTTGTAGAGCGTGGTGCGGTTGATGCCGAGCTGATCGGCCGTTTTCTGGCGGTTCCAGTGGTTGGCCTTCAGGGCGCGGAGCAGGATCCGCTTCTCCGGCTCGCGCAGCGCTTCCTCCAGCGGCATGGGAACCCAGGGCAGGTCCTCGCCCTCCTCGTTCGTCGCGCGGCGGAGCGTCAGCTCCGGCGCCTGCCCGAGCACCGACGGCGGAAGGTCCTCGGCGCTGATGATCGGTCGGCGTGAAAGCACCGCGGCACGCTCGATCACGTTCTGGAGCTCGCGCACGTTGCCGGGGTACTGGTAGCGCTGCAGCGCGTTCATCGCCTCGGGCGAGAAGCCCGCGATCTGCTTGCCGAGGTCCTTGGCGAACTTCGCCAGGAAGTGCTCGGCCAGGATCGGGATGTCGCTGATGCGCTCGCGCAGCGGGGGCAGCTCGATCTTCACCACGTTGATGCGGTAGTACAGGTCCTGGCGGAACTGGCCCGACGCGACGAGCTGCTCGAGCGGCTGGTTGCTGGCGAGCACGACGCGCACGTCGACCTCGATGGTCTGCGTCGAGCCCACGGGCTCGAACTTCCGCTCCTGCAGCACGCGCAGCAGCTTGAGCTGCATGCCGGGCGAGGCGCTGTTGATCTCGTCCAGGAAGATCGTCCCGCCGTTGGCCGCGAGGAAGCGACCGACCTTGTCGGCGTGCGCTCCCGTGAACGCGCCCTTGACGTGCCCGAAGAGCTCGCTCTCCAGCAGCGTCTCGGGGATCGACCCGCACGAGATCTCGACGTAGGGCTTGCCCGCGCGCGGCGAGTGATGATGGATCGCGTGCGCGATCAGGCTCTTGCCCGTGCCCGACTCGCCGGTCATCAGGACGGTGGTGCGGCTGGGCGCGACGGCCTCGACCAGCTCATAGATCCGCTGCATCCGCGGGTCGGAGCCCACGATGTTGTCGAGCGAAAGACGGCCGTCGAGGCGCTGGCGCAGGACCTGGTTCTCCGCCAGGAGCGCCTGCTGCTTCAGGGCACGCTCGAGCGCGATGCGAAGCTCGTCGTCGACGACGGGCTTGGTGAGGTAATCGACGGCGCCGAGGCGGACGGCCTCGACCGCCGACTCGATCGTGCCGTAGCCCGTCACCATGAGCACGACCACGCCGCGATGGCGGCGTTTGATCTCGCGCAGGAGCGACAGCCCGTCTGTGGCGGGCATGGAAACGTCGCTGATGACCAGCGAGAACGGCCGGATCGGCTGCCCGGACGCCGGGGGCGTCTTCTCCGCTTCGGCCAGCGATTCGAGCGCCTCGCCCGCGTTGAGCGCGGTCGCGGCCTCGTATCCCTCGGCGCGCAGGAACTCCGCCATCGACTCCGCCACGATCGGGTCGTCGTCTACGACCAGGATGCGCGAGGCAAACTCACCCATACGCACTTCTCTCTTTCTCTCCGAGCCAACCCTGTCTGAAGAATCCGGCGTTACTCCCGTTCGCCGAACTCACGATTCTCTTCCGTCTGTTCCGGGACCGCGATGCGGAGCACCGCGCCCGGCCGCTTGGGGTCCCCCGTGTCGAAGCGCGGCAGGAGCTGGATGGTGCCCTTGAGCTCGCGCGCGATGCTCTGCGCCAGCGCCAGGCCCACGCCCGACCCCGACACCTTGGTCGTAAACCCGAAGTCGAAGACCCGGGCGGCGTCCGAGCCGCGCGGCGGGCCGATCCCGTTGTCCTTCACGTACACCGCGATCCAGCGCCCGCCGTCGGGCCCGAACTCGCTGGTCGCCTCGATCTCGATGCGCCCCGCGGGGAACACCGAGCCGACGCTCATCGCATAGTCGTTGATCGATTCGACGCTGTTGCGCAGCGCGTTGAGCAGGGCGGCGTAGAGCGGGCCGCACCGCGCGTCCTCCAGCGCCGCCGGGGTCGTCACGCCGATCGAAACGCCCAGATCGCGTGCGTCGGGCGACACGACCTCCACCGCGTGGCGGATCGCCTCGCCCAGCGTCACGCCCTTGCCCGCCAGCGCCGAGCCGATCGAGACCGTGGCGCTGCGCAGGGCGGCGTCGACCAGTTCGCTCATGCGGGTCATGCCTGCGGCGGCGCTGTTGATCTGCCGCTGGGCCTGGTCGAGATTCTCGTCGATGCCCTTGCCGCGCGCCTGGTCGAGCGTGCGGACCGCGAGGTTCATCCAGCGGAGCGTGCCGTCGAGCAGGTTGGAGAGCTCGTGGGCGAGGAACGCGACCTCCTGCACGCTGCGGTCCGCGCGCGTGGGGTCGGGCGGGAGGTTCTTTTTCCCGGCGGGGCTGGTGCGCCCGCGGTCGTTCCGGTGTGCGTCTGGGCGATGCATCGCATCATCCGATCGACGCTCAGGAAGGGCGACTTCAGACGACCGTTGAAAAAAACGCACGATTCCGAGAATCACGTTCGCGCACGACAACACGGATCATGGTCCGACGTGGTTATCGCGCAACGCCCGCGCGATTTGGTGTGAGCGCGCAACCCACAGGACCACTGGCGTGTGGAGACTGGGCAACAAGGGCAAAGTCGCGAAACAGCGACGCAGCGAAACAGCGAGGCAGGGGAAGGGGAAGAGGAAGAGGCGAGCGTGTGGACCATGGGTGAACGAATCGATAGATGCCGCCGCCTTACGCCACCCCAACCGCCATCGCATCGCGATCCGAGAGCATCCCGCCGTCGGAACGCGGGCGGACCGTGCCGTCCCTCTTCCACGAGCGTTCGCAGCGCGGCTCCGCCCGCAGGTCTTGCACCGACACGCCGCCCGCCGGGGCGAGCGAAACGCGGCTCACGCCGAGCAGGTCGGCCAGGTCGTGGCGATCAAACTTCGCCAGCACGCCCTCGGCGTCGGGGAGCGTTACGCCCATGTCGAGCGGGTTCTCCACTCCCAGGTTCTTTTTGGCCTGTTCGATCGCGACCATCGCCTCGCCGCGCAGCCTGAGCACCGTCGCCCACGCCGGGTCGCACGATACGCCGAAGCCCGGCGCGCCCTTTGTGCGCATGAACTCCTGCGTGTGGATCGTGACCGTGGTGTCCTTGGGGTCGACGCGTTTGAGGGCGCGATAGGCCTCGTCGGACGTGTGGCACAGCACGGGCGCGAGCAGGCGGCACAGGCCGTCGGTCAGGTCCCACAGCACGGTCTGCGTCTGGCGACGGCGAGGGCTGTCGGGCTTGTCGCAGTACAGCCGATCCTTGACGGCGGCGAGGTAGACCGCGCTCAGCGTGTCGTTGCAGAAGTCGTAAAGCTTCTGCTGCACGCCGCGGAAGTCATACTCCGCGTACCCCGTCTCGACCTCACGCGCGAGCTTGTCGAACTCGGAAAGAACCCAGGCGTCGAGGCTGGCGGGCGCGATCGAGTCGAGCGGCACGCAGAGCCCGCCGCCATTGCAGCCCAGCGCGGGGTCGCCGGCCTTGAAGTCGGAGAGGTTGCTGAGCATGAAGCGCAGCGTGTTGCGGATCTTGCGGTAGCTCTCGCCCAATTCGGCGAAGAACGAGAGGTCGGCCTTAATGTCGTTCTCGTAGGGCAGGCTGGCGACCCACCAGCGCATCACGTCCATGCCGAACTCGCCGCAGAGGCTCTCGACCTCGTAGCGGGCGGCGTCGGGGCGGCTTTTGCTGAGCTTCTTCCCGTCCTTGTCAACGATGAAGCCGTGCGTGAGCAGCGTGCGGAAGGGGGGCACGCCGAGCACGCCCAGCGAAGGAAGGAGCGAGCTCTGGAACCAGCCGCGATGCTGGTCGGAACCTTCGAGATAGAGATCGACCGGGATGCCGTCCTTGTGCGCCAACCCGCGCTCGCGCATGCAGGCGTTCCAGGTGCTGCCCGACTCGAACCACACGTCGAGAATGTCGGGGCTCTTCTTCCAAGAAGTGATTGAGAGACGAAGAGACGAAGAGACGGAGTGAGGACAGTCTGGATCTGTCGTCGGGTCGTAGTACTTCAGCAGTTCCTCGGGCCCGGCGGTGAACCACACGTCGGTGCCCTTCTCGCGCACGAGCTTGGCGACGGCGCGAACGCTGGCGGCGGTCATGAAGACCGTGGCGTCGGGGAGCGTGAAGGCGGGGATGGGCATTCCCCAGGCGCGCTGGCGGCTGATGCACCAATCGGGGCGTGATTCGAGCATGCCGCGCATGCGGTTGCGTCCCCACTCGGGCACGAACTTGATGTCCGCGCCGCCGCGGGGCTGTGTCTGCGTGAGCGCCATGTCGCGCAGGCTGTGCCCGGTGCGTTTCAGGGGCTTGTCGACGGCGACGAACCACTGGTGGGTGCAGCGGAAGATGACGGGGGTTTTGCTGCGCCAGTCGTGGGGATAGCTGTGGGTGAACGTGTGGCTGTAGAAGAGGTGCCCGGAGTTCCTGAGGTGCTGTGCGACGTCGTCGTTGGCTTTCCAGATGGAGAGGCCGCGGAGCCACGCGGGGACGGTGTCGTCGTAGGTGCCGTTTTCGCGGACGGGGCAGTAGGGGGGCAGGTGGGTGGCCAGTCCGGTCTGGTAGTCCTCGGTGCCGTGTCCGGGCGCGGTGTGGACGAGGCCGGTGCCGTCCTCGAGGGTGACGTATTCGGCGGGGACGATGGTGTGGAAGGGCGCGTCGTCGCGCACGGTCTGGCGGGCGCGGAACGCCGCGGATTGCGCGCCGTCTTGGCTGGTGACGAACGGGTGGCGGTACCTGAGCCCGACGAGCTTGTCGCCGGCGCAGGTGGCGAGCACGACGAACTCACCGACGGCGGCGTCGCCCTTGGGCATCTTCATGACGCGCTGCACCGCGTCGAGGGCCATGATGGAGACCGCGCCGTCAACCCACACGCAGGCGTACTCAAAGCGCGGATTCACCGCGATCGCCAGGTTCGCCGGGAGCGTCCAGGGCGTGGTGGTCCAGATCATGAACGACGGGCGGATGAGCGGACGCGTGCCGGGCTTGGGCGCGCGAGACTTGCTCGCGGCGCTGTCTCCGTCCCTCTCTTCGTGACTCCGTGACTCCGTGGCTTCGTGACTCTCTTCGTCTTCCCCTTCGTCTTCCGCTTCCACCAGTCCGAAGGCGTCGTAGACCTTGGCCGCGTCGTCGGCCTCGAAGTCGACGTAGACCGAGAGGTCCTCGCGGTCCATGTATTCAAGTTCGGCGTCCGCCAGCGCCGTCTCGTTGGCGATCGACCAGTGCACCGGCTTGAGCCCGCGGAACACGAGCCCCTCGGCGCACAACGCCGCGAGCACGTCGAGCGTGCCGCCCTCGAAGGAAGGCTGGAGCGTGAGGTAGGGATGGTCGTAGTCGGCGATGGTGAGGAAGCGTTCCATCTGGGCGCGCTGGAGCTTGACGTACTTCTCCGCGTGGGCCTGGCACTCGCGCCGGATGGCGACCTTGCGCTGATCGTCGGAGAGCGTGAGGAGCTTGGCGAGCTTGCCCTTTTCCTGAAGGTCGGCGACGACCTTGTGCTCGATGGGCAGGCCGTGGCAGTCCCAGCCGGGCACGAACGCGCAATCGAAGCCCATCATGGAGCGGCTGCGGACGACGAAGTCCTTGAGGCAGCGGTTGAGGAGGTGGCCGAGGTGGAGGTTTCCGTTGGCGTAGGGCGGTCCGTCGTGGAAGACGAACTTGCGGGGGTTGGAGGTGTGCTTGTCGCGCAGGGCGTCGTAGAGCTTCATGGCCTGCCAGCGCTTGATGCTGGCGGGCTCGTTCTGCACCAGATTGGCCTTCATGGGGAAGGTGGTCTGGGGGAGGTTGAGCGTGGCGCGATAGCGGCTCTTGTCGCTCGCGGAATCGCCGCCCTGGGGCTTGGGCGGCGCGGACGGATTGTCGTGCTTGTTGTTCGGTTGGGTCTCGGGCTGGCTCATGACTGGCTGTCTTCCTTTGGCGTGGCTCCCATCGTAGGAAGCACGGTTTGTGCGGCGTTTCTCGTGCCCTGCTGGCTCGCTCTTCCCTTTGCCCGATGCCCGGTGCGATTTCCCAAAACGACAACCGGCCCGGAGCGAACCGGGCCGGTCGATGTTGTTCGTAGCCCGGAGTCCGTTATCGAATGATCTCGAAAATGGTCTGGCTGCGGACGCAAAGCCCGCCGGAGGCCAGGAGGTGGTACGCCTGGATATGGACCTCGCGCTTGTAGTGCTGCACGTCCAGCACCGACAGGCAGCGTCCCGCGTCGTCGGTCCACGAGTGGACCAGCGCGTTGTTCTCGCGGGCCAGTTCCTCGTACTCCTCGACGGCGTCGAGGAAGAGGCTCTCCGAGAGCGTCTCGGTCTGCACGCTGTTGATGTAGTTGATGTGGTGGCGATCGAAGGTGTGCTCGATGTCGTGCTCGCCCGCGCACTGGTAGGACGCGACCACGCCGCTGGCGGGCAGGTTGCGGTCCTGGTCGGTGACGAGTTCGCAGCAGCAGAAATCGGCGTGCTCAAAGCGGAGGACGTGCGAGCCGTTCATGAGCCAGAGTTCGAGCTCGTACTCGCTCTGTTTTTCGGCGCGGCGGGCCTTGAGCTGGAAGAGCTCTGGGTGGAGCGCGCGCGAATACAGCACGCCGTGGAATGTTTGGAGATTGTTCTGTTTGATCGACTCTTTCATGTCCGGGGGTTCCTGTCGCGGCCTTGCGTTCGGCGCGGAACCTCTCTCCCCGCCCACCACCCCGCACGCATCGGGGTGTACCGTCGTCCATGACCCTCGTTGCACCCGGCCACGCGCCGGGTACCACGGCTGGGCGTCGGCGGCCTCCAACCGCTTCCGCCCCGCGGACCCGTCGCCATTGCCGGCAACGACCCGCGTTGGTCGATAGCATGGTGATCTGGCTTCACAAGTCAAGCCAATGTGAAGGTCATCGCCCAAGGAGTGGGCATTTCAGTGAGGGCAGGGATTGTGCCCGAGATTGGGAACAAACAAATTGACCAACAATCACTCGGAAAACCCCTGGAAACAGGGGGTGGCGCGGTCGTCGCGTTCAGCGAGCGGCTGGCCGCCACGCAAAGGCTCGATCCGCTCGTACGCGCCGAGGTGCTGGAGAAGCTGATCGAGACCTGCGGGGTGGAAGAGCGGCCCGCGGTTGCCGCGGAGTTGCTGGAGCTGGCGAGTGTGGAGGAAAGCGGGCGGCGCTGGCCCTGGCAGAAGCCGGTGGGGCCGGGGGCGACGCGCGCGCTGTGTGCGATCGCGGGGGCGTGGGAGCTGTGGCCGGATGAATTGCGATCGGTGGCGATGGCGATCGGCCGGGAGCGTTGGCAACATGTGCTGGCGGATTCGATAGCGTCGATGTCGGTCGACGCGCGGCGCGGGGTGGCGCGGCTGGTGTCGGAGAACTTGACGGAGCCGCTCGGCGAGCTGGCGCCGCGGGTGTTGGTGATGACGGATTCGGCGAGCGCCGCGCGGCTGGAGCGGGCGATCCTGTCGCGCGCCTTTGCCGCCGCGGGCCTGGACGAACAGACCGGCGAGCGCATGGCGGAGGAGGACGCGGGCGGGCTCTCGCGGATCGAGCGGATCGTGGCGGGCGCGTGCGCGAACTTTCACGAGCACCAATGCCGGCGCGTGCTGTTGGCGGCGGCGGCGCTCCTGAATCCGCGCGACCTTGGCCTTTCGGTCGAGATGGAATCGGTGGCGGCGAGCGAGGTGGTGGCGGCGCTCGGCGACGCCCACGCCGCGGCCCCGGTGCGAGCGACCAGATTCGCGTCTCCGGTGGCGAGCTGGTTCTGGTCGCTGGACGAGCGAGGTCGCGTGCCGCTGGCGGCGCTGATTCGTTCGGCGCGGCACCCATTGATGCGCGTTCGCGCGTGGGAGTGGTCCCGGATTCCGGGGTTGGCCGGCGCGTGCGCGGAGCGATTGTCGCGTTCGGCGTCGCTCGCGGAGCACGAGGGGGTGCTGTCGAGGTGGCACCTGTCGCTCAACCCCCGGCGCGGCGCGGTGATGGCGCTTCCGGCGCCCGAGGAGCTCGCGTCGCTCTCGCCCGATGCCCGCGTGGGCGCGGCGCGGCTTGCGCCCGGGGCGCTGGGGCGTGACGGGGCGCGATCGCTGCTTTCGCCGCTGCTCGGCGACGCCGACGTGCTGGTTCGTCACGCGGCGTCGCTGGCCGCCACGCCGACCGAACTCGCCGACTTCTCGTTTGACGCGCACGGCGCGATCGCGGCGTCGGCGTCCCGGCGCTGGTCGCTGGCGGGCCTGCGTTCGTCCAAGGGCGGGCTCTTGCTCCGGGCCGTGGAGACCGACGACGGCACGCGTCGGCGTCTTGCATCACGCCTGGCCCGCGCGCCGGTCGGCGCGGTGCGGCGGGTCGCGCGGCAGGAGCTCGGCGCGTACGACTGGGCGGTGGGTTCGTCGCCGGCGGCGCGGTTGGCGGCCCGGCACATGCTGGCGCGTGACCCCGAGGGCGCGACACGGCGCTTGCTCGAAGAGATCGAATCACCGGATGTTGGGCGGCGCCTGGGCGCGATCGGCGTGATCCGGGCGCTGGCGCTGCACGAGGTGTTCGCGGCGAGGTTGGTCGCGATCGCGCGCGAATCCGCGGCGCGTGCGCCCGTGCACACGCCCATCGCCGACCCGCGCTCGGCGATGATGGGCGCGCCGGAGGACGGCTCGAAGTCTGAAGCTGGCGTGACAAGCCCGGGCGCTGATGCGCGTTTGCGTGCGACCGCGATCTCGGCGCTGAGCGATGTTCCGATGCTCGCGGCCTCGTCGCGCGACGCCGAACGAGCGATCGAGGAGTGCCTGCACGACGGCGACCCGCGGGTGCGGGCCAATGCGGTGGAGGCGGTGGCCAGGCGAGTCCGGCACTCGCCCGGCGCGGGCGATCACGCGCTGCTCACGCTGCTGGAACTCAAGGACGACGGCGCGCACCGCGCCCGCGCCAACGCGCTGCGAGGATTGCTCGAGACCGCGGCGGGCGAGCCGAGCGTCGAGGGTGTTCACGCGATGCTTTCCGACGAGCGGCCCATGCATCGCCTGGCGGGCGTGTGGCTTGCGGGGCGGGTGCTTCCGGGCGTGAAGCCCGTGATCGCGGCGCGCTATGGCGATTTGGTCGGTGCTGTGAAGCGCATGGCGGAGAAGGATGAGGACGAGCATGTTCGCCGGCGGGCCCTCCATGCGGCCGCACTGATGGCGGGGGGTGTCGCGTGAGTTGCGCGGTTCACCGAAATGTCGCGGTCGCCTTTTGCCTGGCGCTCTCACGCCTGGTCGCCGCTCAGCCAACTCCGATCAAGCTCGAAACGGGCGAAGCACCGCCCGTGCCCGCGCCGACGTGGATCGAGGGCGCGTTGTCGTGGTCGCCCTGGGTCGGTGCGTTTCTCGGGCTTGCGTTGATCGGCGCGTGGGCGGTTCGCCGGGGCGCGGCGCGCCGGAACTCTCAATCGCCCGAAGAGCGGGCGCTGCACGAGCTTGCCCGCGTGATCGGGTTCAGCGCCCGCGAGGTGCGCGCGATCGTCGCGATGGCCGGGAGCCCCGCGGGAGCGATGGCGGCGATGGTCAGCCGCGAGAGCTTCCGAAGGATCGGCGAGAAGTCCCTGGCCACGCTGGAGGGCGCTTCGCGGGAGGGCGCGCGCGACGCGGCGGCCCGCCTGGGTTGCCCGGAGGTTTTCGACGATTCCGAGGACGCCAAGAGCAAGCTGACGCCGACGTCGAAGCGCATGCTCGAGATCATCCGCGGCAAGTTCCTGGCCCACCTCAACAAGCCGCGCCGGAAGGCACGCGCGGGCAAGCGGTGATGCTCAGTCCGTCGGCGGCGCGGCGCCCTCGCGCGAGAGCGGCGTCATCCCGCGCAAGCGCAACGCCCCGTCCGTCAGAACGCGCGGATTGAAGTTGATCGCAAAGTGGCTGAGCCAGCGCCCGAACGCGCCGCGCGGCTCGCACCAGATCGGCACGCGCCCCGGCGGCGACGTGTTCCGCGCCCCGACCCACCAATCGCGGAGCTGCGCGTAGCACGTCAGGTCGAATGTCGCGCGGGCAAGATCATCGTCGAGCGAGCGCAGGAATTCGGAGCCCGGTCGCATGGCGGCGGCGGCGGGATCGGGGCGGATCAGCGACGCGAGCCTCGCGCCGCGATGAGGTGTTGCGAGCGTGAAGAGCCTTGCGATGCGCAGGCGACGCTGTGACTTTGCGAACGCGTCGCTCGCGGCCAGCCGAGCGACCAGGCCGCCCATCGAGATCGCGATGACGTCGACCTCGGTCGTGTCGCTCGTGCCGGCTTGTGGGAAGCGTTCCTGCACGCGCGCCACCACGCGGCGTGCGGCGCTTTCGATGGTCCAGAGCGAGGCGTAGGTGATGCTCAGCGTGTCGCGCGCGCCCGGGATCATCGGCCCGAGGCGAGCGAGCACTCCGCCGTCCGGCATGGGAGGCGAGCGCCAGCCCGCGAGCACGACCAGCGGCCTGGGCAGGTTCGCGGGTGACTCAGCCAGCGAACGCCGTGCGGCGCGGAGGGCGTCGTCGCTGACGTCGAAGCACGGATTTGTCGAGCGATGGGCGGTTCCCGTTTGGTAGGCCATGCGTTGCGAAGAGTATGGTGCAACGATCCGAGGCCGCGAACGGTTTGATCCAGCGGCCGATGGCACAGGAGTCCTCCATGCGCGATACCGCTCTGCGTTTTGGCTTTTCCACGCCTGCTGTTTCGGGGCGCCCGGCGTGGCGTGGCCTGGTGCTGGTCATCGTGGCGTGCCATGCGTTCATGAGCCTGGCTCCCGGCGCGGTCGCGGGGCAGAACGCGGCGTCGGGAGCCCATTCGGGAACGCAACCGGCCGCTCAGCAGGTCGCTCAGCCCGCGGCCAAGGACGCGGCGCTCTTGCTGGCCCGCGTGGTGGAGGAGAAGGACGGCGCGATCGTGCGCATGGAGACCGTGACGCGCACGTTCAAGCCCAGCGATGCCGGGCCGATTGTTCACCTGGTCGGCGTCACGCACATCGGCGATCGCGCGTACTACGACGCGCTCCAGGAGTTCCTCAACCAGCAATCGATCGTGCTCTTCGAGGGAGTCAAGCCGGGCGGGGCGGGCGACGCGCGCGGCGCCGCGACCACCGACGAGGAACGCGCCAAGCTCACGGAGCGACGCCTGCGCCTGCTCGGTATCCTGATCGAGCAATCACGCCGAGCGAGCAAGTCGCTCCCCGCGTCGCTCGACGATCTGGAGCAAAGCCTGCCGCGCCCGATCTCTCGCGCGCTGCACGGCGCGCGGAACGACGGCTGGGATCATCCGATCGGCTATATCGCCGCGCCCGACGGCGCGACGTTCGACCTCACCAGCCGCGGGAGCGACGACGCGCCCGGCGGCGAGGGATTTGCGACCGACCTGAAGCTCAGCCAGCAGAAGCCGCTCACCGACAGCGAGGTGGGCGAGCGGCAGGAGGGGATCCAGACCAAACTCGCGTCGGCGCTCGGGCTCGAGTTCCAGCTCGCGGCCATCGACTACAGCAAGCCCAACTGGCGCAACAGCGACATGTCGATCGACCAGGTGCAGCGCAAGCTGCAGGAGGCCGGCGCCTCGGGCGAGGAACTCTTCCGCATGTTGGACGGGAGCTCGATGATGGCCAAGTTCGCGGGCTTCCTGCTCAACTTCATCAAGGCCAGCCCGCAGATGCAGTCGAGCGTGAAGCTCATGATGATGGAGATGCTCTCGCACGCAGACGAACTGATGGAGGCCCAGGGCGGCGAGCAGGGCAAGCTGATGAGCGTGATCGTGCTGGACCGCAACGCGGCCGTGCTCGATGATCTCCGCGCGATCCTGAAGGATGAGAAGAACGTGGAGTCGGTCGCGCTGTTCTATGGCGCGGGGCACCTGCCCGATCTCGAGAAGCACCTGACGCAGGAGTTCGGCTATCGATTCGAGAGCGATCGCTGGTTCCCCGCGATCAGCATGGAAGTCACCAAGGCGGGCATGTCGCCCCAGCAGGCGCGCCAGTACCGCCAGATGATGACGCAGATGATCGAGCGCCAGAAGGCGGCGGGGAAGAAGAAGCCGGCGGGGAAGTAGCGGCCGGTCAATCGCGGTTCGCATGTGCCGGGTGGCGTGGTCAAGGCTGCTAGGTTGCGCGTTGGTGCGGGCAGGGGGCGTGTACTTTGAGTTCGCCCCCCCGAGGGCGCTCCGTTCGAGGATCATCCGATGATCGCCCTTAGCATGGGTCTGAAGTAGTACACGCCGAGTGCCACGACCTCTCTGGCGACAAAGAGCGGTTTGCGTGTCAACATTCGAGACTCGTCCGCCGGGACCGTGGAGACGCGGATTCCGCGACGCTCGAAAGCGATCTTGACCCGAGCTAGGTGGTAGCCATGGCTGACGGCCAGAACGCGCGACAACCGACCGTGCGCCACCAGGTATTCCGCGGTCTTCTCGGTGTTTAGCCCGCCTTCATCCAGCAGAATCGCGGACGATGGAACACCGAGCGATTCAGCGAGAGTCTTCATCGCCACCGGCTCGGAGATTCTCCCGTCACCGGGCCCTCCCGACATGATCAGACGCGGTGCCAAGCCCTCGTTGTACAGGTGAACACCGGTGCCGACGCGATCCTCCAGGGCCAACGACGGCGTTCCGTCGGCGTAGACTCGCGCTCCGAGCACGACAATCGCATCCGCCTTCCGTGCGTAATTCGTTGACCCGAAAAGCACGACTTGGCCGAGCAGGAACAGCGCAAGCCAAACCGGGGCTACCGCAAGCGTTAGCACGGCGACCCCACGGGGGTGGGAGATCGTGCTGCTCCAACCCCGAAGTCCCAGCCACGCTGCGATGCCCGCCACAAACAGCGAGAAGGGCACGGGAAGTTCGCTCGAGATCCTCGAACTCGCCAGCAAGGAGTAGAACCGAGCGACGTCGATGCAGGCGACGATCGCTATGGATCCTGCGGCGACTCGCATGGCCATCACTGGGAGCCTGCCGGGCTTGCTACTCAAACCCACGATCGTGAAGGCCACGCCGCAGGCGAACAACAGCACCACGCGGAGCGGCCCGCTCATGCCGCGGAGATCAATGATCCACTCCGTCGCGTCAAGGTGCTTTGCCAGAAGGCCCACGAGAGCATTGATGAGCAGCGCGCAGCCCAAGAGAGACGTGGCGGCCCGCGCGAGCGAGCAATAAACCTCCGCACGGAGCAAGGCGGACTCACGCGAGTGCTTGATGAAGGCGAGCATGATTCTGACTATCGGCTGACACGTCGGCGTGTCGTCAATCAAGAGATTCGCGCACGGTCGCCGTGCTCATTCACGAACGCTTGCCGAATCAGGAACTCCAAGCATAGTTCCTTACTTCATCTCTTCTGCATCTCTAGGTGCCAGCGCCCAGTGCCTCCCACGTCACCCTCAACTCTTCCCGATCGTCAGCCCCACGCTCTTCTGGACTTGTCCTCCCGCGATCTTGTCGAAGCCGCTCCCGAGTTCTCCGATCGGGTCGGGCGGGATGATGTCGACCTTCTTCTCGCCAAGCTTGGCCTCGCCGCGTCTCACTTTGTCCTGGAACGCGAGGCACTCGGCGAGCAGCCGCTCGAGGATCTCCGGCTCGGGCACGTTGGCGACGCGCTCGCCCTGCACATAGATGATGCCGCGTCGATCGCCGGCGAAGACCGCGACGTCCGCGCCCTCGGCCTCGCCCGGGCCGTTGACGATGCACCCCATCACCGCGACCTTCATCGGCACCGTCACCTTCTCGGCGAGGGCCTTGCGGACATCCTGCACGAGCGTGAAGAGATCGACCTGGATTCGCCCGCAGGTCGGGCACGCGATGAGATCGACGCCCACGCGCTCACGCATCCCGAGGCAGTAGAGGAGTTCAAGCCCGTCCTGCACCTCATAGATCGGGTCGTTCGCATAGCTGATGCGGATGGTGTCGCCGATGCCGTTGATGAGGAGGCCTCCCAGCGCGACGACGGACCGGATCGTGCCGGTCTCCTTCGGGCCGGCGTGCGTGACGCCCAGGTGGAGCGGGTGCTCGAAGCGTTTGGAGATCTCCGTGTAGGCGTCGACGACGAATGCGGCGTCCATCGACTTGGCGCTGATCACGATGTCGCGGAAGTCCTGCTCGTAGAAGATGTCGAGGTATTCCTCCAGCTTGGCGATCATGATCGCGAGCAGGTGGCCGTGCTTGTGCCCGGCGAAGAACGCGCCGAGCTCCTTCATCCGCTTCTCTTTGTCTTTGCGCTCGATGATCGAGCCCTCGTTGACGCCAACGCGGATCGGGATGCCGCGCCCACCCTGCGCGCCCTTGCAGGCCTGGATCACGTCGATCACCTGCTTGCGGTCCGTGATGTTGCCGGGGTTGAGTCGGATCTTGTGAACGCCCGCCTCGATCGCTTCCAGCGCGCGCTGGAAATGAAAATGCACGTCCGCCACGATCGGCACGCGGACGCACGGCAGGATTTCCTTGAGTGCCTCGGTGTCCTTCTTCTCCGGCACGGCCACGCGCACGATGTCGGCGCCCGCCGCCGCCAGCTTGTTGATCTCCGCGACGCACCGATCGATCTCGTGCGTGTAGCCCGCGGTCATGGTCTGAACGCTGACGGGTGCGGCGGTGGTGGGGTTGCCGTCGCGGTCGGGCAGACCGCCACCAATCTTTACAACGCCCACGCGAGTGTCGCCAATACATACTTGTCGGGTCGGTCGGCGCGAGGTCGGCATGCACGAATGGTAGATAACCACGGCAATCGCCGCGTTTCAAGGCCGATACCCGCTGGCGCGGCTCGTGGAACGACCTGATGCACGGGATTTGCAGGTCCGCCCCTCCACCAATCATGGGTCCGATGCCGATCCATCCTGTCCGTGGCCGGTCGAGCGCCGGCGCGTTCCTCATGGGAGTTGTCGCTGCCTTGATGCGGGATTCGATCAAACTCAACGATGGTGAACGTCGGGCGCTGCTCGAGCGTCTCGCGCTGCACGACGCCGTCTCACTCGAGCGATCCTCGCGAGAGCACAAGCGGCTCAAGGTTCCCTCCAACATCACCATCGAGGTCGTGCTCACGCACCCCGGCGGGGGCGAAGTGCATGTTCGGGCCGTTGTCAAGGACGTTTCGAAGACCGGGCTGGGGATGCTCTACGGCGGGTTCCTGCACCACGGCACGCGCGTCGCCGTTCGCTTCATCGGCGATGACCGGAACGCGCTGATCGTGCAGGGCGCCAGGGTGGTCCGCTGCGTTCATGTGCAGGGGCCGGTGCATGACGTGGGCATGCGGTTCGACGCCGAGGTGCCCGTCGATTCGCTCTTCGGGCTGGTCGACGACCGGGCCGCGGACGACGACCCGAACGCCGGGGCGTATGCGGAGCTCGATGCGAGCTGCGCCGAGCTGCACCGTCTGATCCGCTCGCGCCACGACTTCTCCAAGATCGCGGAAGCGGCGCGGAAGCTCGGCGAGGCGGCCGAGAAGGAACGAAAGGCCCAGAGGGCGGAGTAGCCATCATCCCGTCGAAGTGATCAACGAGCGCGATCGGGCGGGCGGACGCGGGTGCGCGTGCCGCATTCGGTGCAGCGGGCCATTCCGTCTTGGTCGACCGGCGGCATCTGTCCCGTGGGCGCGAAGGGATACGAGCACTTCGGACATACGAGCGTGGGTCGCGGCCTGTGGACCGCCGCCGACACGCCGCGCCAGAATCCGGGGACGCGCTCGTAGCCGGTATCGCCGGGCTTTAGGGCGTCCACCTCGGGCGTGCGCCAGATGAGCATGACGATTCCCGCGCCGATGCACACGGCGGCGCAGAGGCCGACGCCCAGTTGCGTTGACAGGCCGTCGTCCCACCACACGGGCCAGTGCTTCTTGACGAGCGCGGCGCTGAACTCACCCACGGCGTTGGCGAGGAAATAGCCGGCGGGCATGAGGCCCAGCGCGGCGACGTTGACGACCGACAGCACGCGCCCGCGCATGGTGTCGGGCACGAGCAACTGCAGGGCGGCCATGCTGGAGTTGAAGGCCCACATCCAGAACCAGCCCACGAAGATCATGAGCGTTCCGGCGATCCAGAGGTCGCTTGAGAGCGAGAAGAGCAGGATCCAGATGCCGCCCAGGAGCATGGAGAGGGGGATGAAGTGGTGCTTGGGGTACCAGGCGGGGACTTTCTTCATGAGCAGGCCGCCGATCACGGCGCCGGCGCCCATGACGCCGGTCATCACGCCGAAGACTTTTTCGTCCTTGTGGTAGACGTTGCTGACGAACATGGAGAGGAAGCGCATGATGGGGGTGGCGAAGGTCGCGAAGATGACCATGGCCAGGAACGCCGCGCGCGGGCCGGGGCGGAGGAAGATGAACGCGGCGGCCTCCTTGGTGTCGCGCCACATGACGTCGAGGCGCTTCCACCATCCGGCGCGCTCTGGCGGCGCGGGGGCGTCGGGCGTGGTGGTCACCGCGACGAGCACGATCACGAACGTGACGGCGTTGAAGACGAACAGGATGACGGGGTTCCACAGCGCCATGATGACGCCCGCCAGGGCGGGGCCGACCGCGCGTGCGGCGTTGAACGCGATGCCGTTGAGCGTGATCGCGCGGTACAGCTCGTCGCGCGGCACCAGCCGGGGCGTGAGCACCTGCCACGCCGGGTTGTTGAACGCGATCGTCACGCCCTGCGCCAGCGCCAGCACCAAGAGCCAGCGCAGGAGGACGTCGTCGCTGGGATCGATCCACACGACCAGCGCGAACCCCAGCGCGATCACCATCATCGCGGCCTGCGTGACGACCATGAGCGTGCGCCGGTTCACGCTGTCGGCCACGATCCCGCCGAGCAGGCCCAGCACGACGGTCGGCAAGAGCTGTGCCGCCCCGAGGTAGCTCGACCAGATCATCTGCCGGGTCTTCTCGGTGACGATCCATTGCGTGCCGACGAACTCAAACCAGTTGCCGAGGTAGGAAAAACACGATGCGATGAAGATGGTGCGGTAGTGGGTGTGGCGCAGCACGCCCCAGCGGTGGGGGACGGGCGCGACACCCGCGTCGCGCGCTGCCTCGCCGATGGCGTCCCCCTTGGCCCCGGCGACCGAGTGTTCCGCCGCCGCGGAACTCGGACTCTCATCCTCCACGGGCGGGCCGCCGCCTCCGCCGCTTTCGAGTGCGGCGTCGTGCGAACGCTCGGGGTGGTCATGGATCGGTGGGGAGGTCATGGCAGGCGGGGTGCGTCCTCGCCGGGGAGAACCATAGGACGACACGCGGGGCGATCAGTGATCCGCGCGCGGGTTGCTTGCGGCGCGTCCGTGTCGGAGCAGACTCGCGTAGCGCCGGCGACGCAGGCCGCTCGATGTTCGCACCCAGAACAGCAATGCGCCGGCGAGCAGGCCCCACATCGAGCCGACCGGGAGGAATCGCAACGCGAGTTCTACGGCGAGCGGATGCGATTGCTCCCATCGTTCCCAGGTCTCGAGGGCCATGAGCTCGAGCAGCGCGTGGGCGAATCGCTCAACGACGAAGCGGACCGGCCCGGCGATGAGCCACGCCGCCGTTGCGTGGGCGGCCACCTGCATCACGACTAACGGCTGCACGCGTGCGTCATCGGGGCGCCTTCGGATCCACAGGCCAAACGCCAGGAGCAACGAGGCGCCGGCGAGCACGGCCATTCCCGTCGCGGCCTGTTCGAAAAAAGTCGTGACGGCATCGAGCGCCCATTTCACGCGGCTCTGGCCCGGACCGACACCGCCCGGCGGGAAGATGATCTCGGTCCACGAGCGAATCCGATCGGGCGTGACGACCAGCAGCGAACCCGCCAGCGCGAGGTTGATCGCCGCGAGTCCGAACGCCGGGCGCGTCATCCGCAGATTCCCGGCGAGCCTGCTCGGGCGGAACAGCACGCCGAGCGCGGTCCGGAGCCATGTTTTCACGCCGGCGCGCCGTTGCCAAGCGCTTCCCGAGCAGCGATCAGGATCGGACTCGGCTGCCGGATTGCCGCACTCCGGGCATCGAGCGCCCGGCACAGGCGCGACGAGCGTGTAGCCGCAGCCCTCGCATGAGAACTCGCGATCCGGCGCGGGCGAAGCGGTTGCCTCTGCGGGCGTGGCGGGAGCAGGCGTGACGTGCCGATTGTTCACCACGCAGAACAACCGCCGTCGCCCTTTGGGGTTGCGGCGTCGCGACGCGGCGACCCGGAACCTATTCAAGAGCAGGTCCGTCACCCGAGCGTGCCAATCCAAACTTCGACGCCCGGATCAGATCTGCCCGATCCACTCGGCGCTGGCGATTTCCTTCCAGCGGGCGCGGATCGACTTCAAGGCTTCATCACCGAGCGCCCCGGCCTTGAGCAGCTCGGCGTTCTGACGCCAACGCTCCGGCTTGCTCGTGCCCACGATGCACACGCACACGCCGGGCTGGAACGCCGTGAAGCGCAGCGCCGTGCCCGCCGCCCCGTCCGGCCCGTTGTCGCTCCGCTTGTCGCCGGTCGCAAACGCATACGCCAGCTTCTGCAGTCGCTTCCAATACTCGACGTGATAGCCGTTCTCCGGCTGCGTGTCGTAGCGCCATGCCGCGTTGGCGATCGGGCGCTTGGCGATCACGCCCATGCCCTTCTCCTTGGCGAGCGGCAGCGTCAACTCGATGCACTCCTGGTCCGCGATGTTGACGGATGTCTGGAGCGAATCAAACCGTCCGCATTCCACGGCGTACCGCGCCGCCCTGGAATCGCCCGAGTAGCCGATGTAGCGCACCTTGCCCTGCTTCCGTGCCGTTTCGAGGGCCTCGATGCACTCGCCCTTCTGCAGCGTTTCGAGCGAGCAGGAGTGGAGCTGGATCAGGTCGAGCACGTCGGTCTTGCAGCGCTTGAGCGACAGCTCGATCGAGTGCATGAGCGAGTCCTTGTTCCACGCGTCACCGCGCCCGCCTTCCTTCTTGGTGTGCCCGCACTTGCTGAAGAGGTAGAACTCCTTGCGACGCCCCGAGATCGCGCGACCGATCTGCTCCTCGGCGTCGACATAGCACTCCGCGGTGTCCACGACGTTCAGCCCCTGGTCGAGCGCCGCGTTCAGGATCTTGTCCACCACGCCCTGCTCGGTGCGCTCATAGCCGATCTCCGCAGAGCCGAAACCCAGGATGGCGACCTTCATGTCGGTCTTGCCGAACGGGCGGCGTTCAACGTCGATCTTCGCGGGCGTCGCGGGCTTGGACTCTTGCTTCCCCGCGGGTTGGGTTGCGGATTGGCCAGCCTGCCGCATCGCGGACGCCGCGGCGGTCATCGCGCCCGAGGCAAGCACCGTGGCGGCGGCAGAACGCTTCAGGAAATCCCGGCGAGTCGAATCAGACATGACGGCCTCCTTTGAATGGAAGGCGCATCGTACCACAGAACGGAAAAAGGGAAGTGGTCAAGTGGTCAGGTGGGAAATCGGTCTGCAAGAGCCGCGATCGCGCTCGTTGACCGCGTACCCGACCCGAGCTCACCTCAACCGTCATGTGCCCATGTGTCCATGTGCCCAAGTACCCATGTGCGATGTGCCCATGTGCAGAAGTGCAGATGTGCGATGTTGGCCTGTTCCGGTTTCTACGGCCTACCTCCGCCGAACATCCACTCCCACACCTCCGTCGCCCCGATCGCCTCTGCCTGCCTGGCCGCCTCGGCCTCGATCTCCGAATAATCCTTGATCTCCGGCGCGCCCGCCAGGCTCGGCGACGGCCCGTCAAGTCTCGTCAGCCCCAGCGCCCCATCGCCCGACACGCTGATCACCCATCGCCCCTCCGACAGCGTGCGATACACCGCCTTGCCGTGCGACGCGTTCGGCCCGTTCCAGTCCACGCTCGCCAGCTCCGGCTCGATCAGCAGCCCCTTCTCCGGCGGCGTCTTGGCGTCAAAAACGCGCCGGATCCACAGCCGCTGATCGATCACGGCATAGTCTACGTAGATCTCGCCCTTGGGGTCGTACGGCGTGTCGATCACGCGCTCCGCGCCGTCCTGCGTCCGCACGCGCACCGACAGCTTGCCCTTCTCAACCACCAGCTCCGACACCGCCGCCCGCTTGATCGCCTCGTTGTACGTCGCGCGCAAGTGCTCATAGTCCTTGGAGAGCGTCGCCAGCCGCTCCTTGTACACGTGCGCGGTCAGGTCCGCACGCACGAGCCGATAGCCGATCGCCCCGGCCGCGATCGTGACCAGTGCCGCCGTGATCCAGCCCAGAATCTTCCAAGGAAGCGTCATGTCCGGTCTCCACCCATCTCCATGCGCGGCTCGCTCCATCAAGATCGACCATCCGGCACGATCGGGAATAGTTCGCCGATCCGCGACGCCGGGAGCCTCTCCGGCGGGCGGCCGTTTCCTGGTCTCCACCTCATCCGCCCGGAATCGACGGTACGCTCCCCACCCGGATGCCCGAGCTTTCGCCATCAACACGCGATCTGCCCCGCGCCCTGGGCTCTCTGCCGGCGCTGGGCGTCATGATCGGCATCATCATCGGCAGCGGCATCTTCAAGACCCCTTCCGAGATCGCCGGCGCCACCCAGTCTCCGCTGGTCGTTCTCCTCTGCTGGCTCGCGGGCGGCGTCATCTCGCTCTTCGGCGCGTTCACCTATGCCGAACTGGCCACCATGTTCCCGCAATCGGGCGGCGTGTACGTCTTTCTCCGCGAGGGCTACGGGCGCGGCATGGCCTTTGTCTTCGGCTGGACCTACATGCTTGTCTCCAAGCCCGCCGCCGCCGCGGGCATCGCCGTTATTTTCACGGAGAACCTGCACCCGCTCCTGGGCATCACCTGGGACGCCCGCTACACCACCATCGCCCTCATCGTCGCGCTCACGCTCATCAACGCTCGCGGCGTGTCGCTGGGCGCGGGCGTCGCCACGGTCCTTACCGCGCTCAAGGTCCTCGCGCTCGTCGCGATCGTCGCGCTCGCCCTCGTGCTCCGCAAGGGCTCCGCGGACAACTTCCACGCCTCGCCCTCGCTCCAGCCTCTTCACCTGGTCCTGGTCGGCATCATGAGCGGCGTGCTGTGGACCTACGACGGATGGAGCGACGTCGGCGCCATTGCCGGCGAGATCAAGCAGCCCGAGCGCAAGCTCCCGCTTATCTACATGGGCGGAACGATCTTCATCACCGGGCTCTACCTCGCCGTCAACGCCGTTTACATCTGGATGATGCCCATCTCCGAGATGGCCAGGCAGGGCAACGTCGCGCCGGCGATCCTGACCACGCTGGTCGGGTCCGCGGGCGGCACCGGCGTGATGCTCATCGTCGTCGTTTCCACACTCGGCTCCACGCTCGGCTCGATCCTCACGGGCGCCCGCGTCACCTACGCCCAATCACGCGACGGCCTGCTCTTTGCGTTTCTGTCGCGTGTCCACCCGCGATTCGGCACGCCCGCCGTCGCGCTCTGGTGCCAGTGCGTGCTATCGTGCGCCGCGGTCTGGTTTCTCGAGTCGTTCGGCAGGATGGCCGGGAGCTTCGTGTTCACGATGTGGATCTTCTACGGGCTGGCGGGCGCGACGATCTTCATCATGCGCGCCAAGCGTCCCGACATGCCGCGGGCTTACCGATGCTTCGGCTATCCCGTGGTGCCGCTGCTCTTCGTCGCCAGCTCGGTGATGATGACGGTGCTCTCGATCATGGCGGACTGGAAGACCTGCGTGACCTGGGTCGGCGTGCTGCTGGCGGGCATCCCGGTGTACCTCGTGTGGTCGAGAATGACGGGGAAGGAGACAGGGGAACGAAGAGACAATGAAACGGAGTGAGAAGACACGAAGACACGAAGAAAACGCCCGTGAGTCGTGGAAGAGAAGAGCGGGAGTGGGGAATCGGGAAAGGGGGAGTGGCGGAAGGCAGGACGTGGTCAAGTGGTCCGGGCGGAGAAGGGTCGCCGCGACGGCGTATTCATGTGCTCGGACGATCGGAGCGTTCGTGCGAGATCAACGTGCCTGCCGATCAGTCGCCCGACCGTGACGGAGGGCGTCTTGTCTTTACACTCCGCCACTTCATCACAACGGCACCCGCCAAGTCGCCGCCTCTTCTCTTCACTTCGTCTCTGCGTCTTTGCGTCTCTTCGTCTCTTCACACTTCTTCAGGTCCGAATCCTCGGATCGATCCAGCGATACAGCACGTCGACCACGAGGTTGAAGAGCACCAGCATGGTGGAGAAGACCAGCACCACGCCGATGATGAGGAAGAGGTCCTTGTTCAGCACCGCGTTCACAAAGTGCTGGCCCAGGCCCGGCACGTTGAAGACGCGTTCCACCACGAACGATCCTGTCATCGCCATCGCGCACGCCGGCCCGAGGTAGCTCACGACGGGCAACGCCGCGTTCTTGAGCGCGTGGCGCATCACGACGCTGGATTCGGGCAGGCCCTTGGCGCGTGCGGTGCGGATGTAGTCGCTCGACATCGCCTCGACCATGCCCATGCGGGTGAGGCGGGCGATGTAGGCCGCGAACGGCAGGCTGAGCGTGAGCGCGGGCAGGATCATCTGCGAGAGCGACCCCCAGCCGCCGACCTTGCCGACGCCCAGCCACACCGGGAACACGAGCACGAGCAGCGTGCCCGTGACGAAGCTGGGCAGGCTGATGCCGATGAGCGCGATGGCCAGCGAGAGCGAGTCGATCCAGGTGCCGGGGCGCACGCCGCCGAGCACACCCGCGGGCGTGCCGATCAGGATCGCCAGGATGATCGCGACCACCCCGAGCTGGGCCGACACCGGGAGTGAGCCCGCGATGATCTCGGAGACCCGCTGATCGCGATACTGAAGCGATGGCCCGAGATCGAACACGCGTCGCGGCGGCGGGGCGAGGTGGAGTGATTCCAAGCGGCGACGCTCGCTCTCGGCACGGCCGCTGAAGTGGTCGCGGGCCGCCCGCACGCCCGTCGCGCTGTCGAGATACGACCAATAGAACGACCAGAAGCTGTCGAGGTTGTACTGCGATTTCATCGCGGCCTCGACCTCGGGCGGCGGGCGACGCTCCGAGTTCTCCAGCGGATTGCCCGGGATCGCCCACGCCAGCGCGAGCGTCAGTGTGTACACCGCGAGGAGTACGAGCGGCAGCTGGGCCAGGCGTGTCAGGATGAGGCGGGTCATGGCGAGCCCCCGCCACCTTCGACGGGATGCGCGAGCGCCGGCAGCGCCAGCGCCTTCTCCGCGCCCTTGCCATCGCCCAGGATGTCCACGCGGAAGAGCTGCTGTTCGCTGCGCGGGTGCGAGCTGACGCCCGACACGCGATGCGCGTCGAACAGATAGAAGTTGTTCTGCACGAACAGCGGGATCAGCGGGAGTTCATCCTCCACGATCATTCGCTCGGCTTCCTGCAGCAGTTGCAGCCGTTTGCCCGCGTCGAGTTCGGTCTCGGCGCGATCGAGCAGCGCGTCGTAGGTCGGGTTGCTGTAGCCGCGGTCGTTGTTGCCGTCCGCCGTGCGGTTGATCTCGAGGAACGTCGTCGGATCGCCGTAGTCGCCGTACCACCCGGCGCGGCTGGTCATGAAGGTGCCGGTGCGAAGGTCGTCGCGAAAAACCTTGATCTCCTTGGTCGTGAGCTGCACCGGCACGCCGAGGTTGGTCTGCCACTGGCGCGCGATGTACTCCGCGATCAGGTCGTGCCCCGAGTCCTTGTTGAACAGCACCTCAACCACCGGGAACTTCGTGGGGTCTGGATAGCCCGCCTCGGCCAGGAGCGCCCGCGCCCGCGCGGGGTCGAACGCCAGGCCGCGCGGCGAGCGATACCCGTTGATCGAGCCCGGCGGGATGAGCACATCCGTCGCGACCTCGCCCGAGCGGCGAACGTCCCGCGCCAGGACCTCCTTATCGATCGACATCGAGAACGCACGCCGAACCTTCGCGTCCGCAAAGGGATTGGCGCGTCCATCGGGGAGCGCCGGGCGGCAGTTGAAGTTGTAGAAGTACGTGCCGAACGCGGGGTACGCGTGCATCGTCGCGCGCGGGTCGGGCGGCAGGCGACGATCCACCTCGATCGGATCGAGCCCCTGCGCGACCAGCGCCTCGTATTCCGCTCGATGCTCCGCGAAATGCGCTTCCTTCTGCGCGATCAGCTCGCCGCGATAGCCCGCGTTCACGTCGCTCACCCAGTCGACCGCGCCGGTGCGGAAGGCCATCACCGCCGCGTTGGGGTCCTCGACGCTCGGGATCGCGATCGACCTGACGTTGAGCGCCGCGAGATTCCAGTAGTACGGATTGGCTTCCAGGCGCATGTCGCGCTTGAAACGCCACACCATCAGCCTGAACGGCCCGTTGGTGATGAACGTGCCGGCCTTGGTCCACGAGGGATCGGTCTTGACGCGCCCCGAGTCGGGGTCGATCGTGTCGTGGGCCGAGACCAGCGGCGGATACACCGGATAGAAGACCGGCATCGACATGAGGTCCAGGAAATACGGAACGCGCCTGCTCAGGGTGAAGACCAGCGTGTTCTCGTCCGGCGCGCGGAGATTGACGAGGCGATCAAAGTCGGCGCAGGATTTTTCCCAGAGCGCCCGCGCCGCCTCGCGCCGCTCCGATGCAGAAAGGTCCTTCACTCGCCGCGCGTGCGCTGCGAGGTCCGCGGCACGCAGGTCAAAGAACTCGCGCCCGCCCTCCATCAACCAGAAGAGCGTGGTGTAGTCCGTCGAGTTCTCGGGGAGCATGGCGCGACGCCAGGAGAACAGGTAATCGCGGGCCGTCACCGGCTCGCCGTTGGACCACTTCGCGTCGCGACGCAGGTGGAACGTGTAGGTGCGCCCGTCGTACGAGATTTCGGGGAGCGATTCGGCGGCGGCCGGCTCG
The DNA here is from genome assembly GCA_020853815.1 of Phycisphaerales bacterium. Classification (GTDB taxonomy): domain Bacteria; phylum Planctomycetota; class Phycisphaerae; order Phycisphaerales; family UBA1924; genus JABWBC01. Next base: position 7,808 of record JADYYE010000146.1, on the reverse strand, counting down.
AGCGTGTACTCGCGCGTGAAGATGTTGGGGCGAACGAGGCCCTCGCACAGCAGGCGCGCCATGCGGAGGTCCATCATCCACGACATCTGATGGACGTCGAGCGTCGTGATGTCGCCGCGGTTGATGAAGGTGAAGTCGGCGCGCGGGAGCGGGCGATCCGCGGCCGCGGAGAGCGCGATCGCGGCGATCAGCGTGATGAGCGGAAGAACGAGCTTCCACATGAGGATCGATCCGTCAATCGCTCCGCGATTCGTTCAGCGGCCGGAACTTCAGTACGGGCGTGTTCTCTTCTTCCCAGTTTCGCTGCTTCGCTGCTGTCCCGCTCACTTCTTCGTGAAGCGCGACGCCGGGAGGCCAAACTTCTTGACCAGCGCTCCGTCGGCGCCGATGAGGAGGGACGCCCCGTCGAGGAACCCGGCGTCGCCCGCGGCGTCGGCCCGTTTGATGAGGTCCGCCATCGACTGCTTCGGCGTCGCTTCCGGGGCCGCCAGGGCGACGATCGCCTCGGCCAGGGCCGCGATCTGGCGGGGTCGCTCGCGGGCGTCGGCCTGCCCGGCGGGAAGGGACTTGGCGTCGATGGCCTGCTTGAGGTACGCCAGCATGTCGCCCGCCAGGCGCAGCGCGTCGTTGCGGGCCTCGTCGCGGAGCGCCGCGGTGCCCACCGTCGTCAGTCGATCGCGCACCGCCGAGCCGGCGACGACGAGGGTGTCGGCCCAGGAATCATCGAGCTCGCCGTTCCACAAGGTCCGCGTGCGGTCCCCGGTGCGCTTGCAGAGTTCGCTGAAGGCCTTGGCGGGGAGGGAGTCGAACTTCTCGCGCGAGACGTTTACGCCGGCGGCCAGCGTGCGGACCATGATGTCCGCGACCCACGCGTCCTTTTCCTTTTCCAGGCGAGCGCCGACCTCGCTCATGATCCGGTTGCAGGATTCGAGGTCGATCGCGGGGGTGGTGCGCCCCACGGCCTCGATCGTCCGCGCCAGCGCCTGCACCGCGAGGAATCGAACCGAAGGCTCCGCGCGATCAAGCTGCGAGAGCACCAGCGCGGCGCACGATGTCGACGCGACCTCGCCCGCGATCCGCAGCGAATTGCCCGCCACCAACTCGCGCTTGTCCTTCACGAGCGGCGAAAGCGCCGGTTCGAGCACCTTGGAGTACGACAAGCGGAAGGGGGCCCCGACCTCGGCGTCGGTCAAGGGCTTCAGAAGCTCCGTGCGGGCACGCTTCACCTTCACCGGATCGTCGCTCCCAAGGTCCGCGATCGAGAGGTCGACGTACTTCTTCAGTGCGTCCTCATCAGCGGCGGAAAGCGTCGCGGTGGCGCGGACCAGGTTGGAGGGAAGGTCGTTGGTCTGCGCCAGTGCCGGAGCGGCCAACGAGAGCAGCAGGGCGGCGACGGGCGGGAGCACGCGGCGCCACCCGAGGCCCGATCCGACACGTCGCTGAAGAAATGACTGAGTCGTCATGGTGATATCGCGCGATCGAGAGAAGCCAAAACCGTCGTCCCGGCGCAGGCACGGGCGTTCCACGAAACCGACGATAGGCGTGGCAAGCTACCAACGCCCACGACAGGGGTCAAACGATCGGGGTCCGATCGGTATTCCCGACCCCGGTGCAGAGTTGATCCGCCGCAACTCCTCGGACGGTTGCGGCCTATCCCGGATTGAGGGCATCAATCCGGCCGGGTGTCGCCCCGGCCCTCCGAACTCGGACGTATTTCCAAGGCCGAGTCGAGAATCACCTGGCGGATCAGCATCGAGACCGTCTTGACCAGCTCCTTCCCGGCGTCGGCGTTGGTGCAGATGGCAAAGGCCGCCCGCCGGCGGACCAGCCCCTCACCCCACGACCACCAGCCCTCCTTGAACGCCGCGTGAAAAAACTCCGTGTCCGATCGGCGTCGGTGCAGAAAGAGCCCCAGCGAGCAGACTCCCAGCTTCGGATCGCTCGCGGCCGGGCAGGTCATCAGCGACGCCAGCGCGGGCGAAAGCTCGGGGTGCGGTGAACCCGACCGCGGCAACAGGGCGACGAAGAACCGAGTGAGGTCCCGGGGTGTGCTGATCAGCCCGCCCGAGGCCTCGCACGTCGGCCATGTCCGCGGGTGAATCGTGGTTCGGTTTGCGTGCGCACGCGACACGCCTCCGGCGCGCCGGGGATCAAAGGTGCTGTCGTTCATCCCGAATGGCCGCAGCACCAGTTCGTCCGCCAAAGTCGCGAAAGGCCTCCCCGTCACCCGTTCCATGGCGTGCTGCAGCAGGAGAAACGCGCCGCTGGAATACACAGGTCCGCGTCCCACATGGCTCGTGATCGCCAGGGGCTCATTCGAGCCGTCGACCGCGCGCAGAATCTGGATCGCGGGGATGGGGGTGGGATCGGTGCGCCAGTCGAATCGCGTGCGATTCAGGCCGCTGGTGTGCGAGAGGACGCGCCGCACCGTGATGCGCGAGAGATCGACGCCCCCGAGCCGCTCGGGCGGAATCGCAAAGTCACCTGCGAGCGAGAGCACCGGGGTGTCCAGCGACAGCACGCCGCGCTGCGCCAGAAGCAACGCCACCATTGCCGTGATGCTCTTGCTCAGCGACAGCACCAGGAACGACGTGCCCGGCGTGACCGGCTCGCGCGTCTCGATCGAGGCCTCGCCGAACTGACGCTCGATCAGCGGCCCGGAATCGAACCGCACCGCGATCGACATCCCCGGCACGCTGGATCGCTCGAAAACCTCCGGGATTCGCGTGTCGAGCAGGCGCTCGAGCCGACCGCCGGCGCGCCGGAATGGATCGCGCACCAAGCCGGCGCGATGCGCCAGCGCGTGCGTGCGCCGAATGATCCCGGGAACGATCGACATCCCGCCAGTAGAGCCGACTCGCCCGCCCGGAACAAGCCCGCAAGCTAGTAAACCTCGAGGAACACCCGCCTCGTCGGATTGATCTTGCGGCTCAGCAGCTTGCGGTCCCAGGTCTTGGGGTCCCGGTATTCCGCGTCCGTCTGAAGGTACTGCCCGAACGCCTCGGGCGAGAGTGACGCGTGCAGCCCCTTCAGGATGCCCATCTCCATCCCCGCGATCCCGCACACATAGATCAGCCCGCGCTCCGACGAGAGCAGGGATGTGAGCAAGTCGCCATGGGTTGTCAGCCGGTCCTGCACATACAGCGTGCGATCCGCCGCCGGGCCCACATGCCGCGAGATGGTGGGGAGGTAGGTGAAGTTCGTGTGCTTCGCGGCCAGCGCCTCGAACTGCTCGTGATAGATCAGGTCCGACGAATACGCCGAGCCCATCACCAGCACGACCTTCGACGCGGCGCCGGATTCCAGCAGGTCCATCACCATGCCGCGGAACGGCGCGATACCCGTGCCCGTCGCGAAGAAGACGTAGTCGTGCTCGCCCGGGTTCCTGGGGAGCACGAACCGCTTGCCGCTCGGGCCGGTGAGAAGCACCTTGTCGCCCGGCTTAAGGTCGCAGAGATAGTTGCTGCACACGCCGAGGAAGAGCTTGTGGGTTTCCCACTCTTCGTCGATCACCCGCTTGACCGACGTCGCAACGACGTTGCCCTTGCCGTCCTCGCCGCGCGAGGGCGAACTGAGCGAGTACAACCGCAGCTTGTGCGGCGAGCCCTTGGCGTCAACCCCCGGCGGGATCACGCCGAACGACTGCCCCGGGCGGAACGACCCCGCCAGCGGCGTGCCCGTGATGTCGAACGAGATATGCCGCACCACACCCGCGGCCTTGGCCGCCCCGCCGCGACCCGTCCCAAGCGTGCAACGCGATGTCTCCACCACCGTCGCGGTCACCGGATTGGCGGGGTTCGCCAGGTGCATCCTGACGTCGGGCATCTGCGGGCCGGTCTCGGTTTTCATGCCCGATTGTTCCCAACGCAGGGGATGGGGCAAGGAGCAATTCGCTGACTGCGAACCTGCCGCGAGCTCCATTCAGGTCGCGGCGTTCTCCCACTTCCGACTCCCCATTCCCCACTCCCCATTCCCGCTCCCGTGAGGTCAATCTCGAATCCGCTCTAGACTATTCCCATGCGGCGTCGGATCTCCCTGGCCAACAAGTGCCTTCTCCTCTTCGGCGGCGCGGTCGTCCTCACCGTGCTCGCCACCGCCGCCGCCCCCTGGCTCCGCATGAACAACCTCGTCGACGACGGGCAGCTCGAGCTCTCGCGACGCATGGCCCAGATCTGGGACCGCCTCGACCGCGACTCCACTGGCGGGCTGGCGGGCTACAGCGAAACGCCCTCCGAGCGCGCCGGCATCAGCGCCCGCCGAATCTCCGTCGACCAGGCCCGCGCCCGCGCCGGCGAGGATGAGTTCGTCGCCCGCGCGATCGAGACCTTTGAGGGTGATGCCGGCGCGGAGGAGCTCCACGGCCCGCGCTGGGAAGGCCTCACACGCGAGTACCGATACGCCCAGGCCGTCCGCGGCAAGGACGGCCTTGAGGGCATCGTCCTCCTGCAGCGCCGTTCCATCCCCGCGACCGAACTCCTGCTCATCAACGGCGCGTACCTCATCAGCGCCGGCTCGGTCGTGCTGGGCGTCGCGATGCTCGCGTTCTATCTCATCACGCACCGCCTCATCCTGAGCCCCGTCCGCTCGCTGAAGGACACCGCCGAGCGCGTCCGCGAGGGAAACCTCCTGATCCGCTCCGACATCCAGACCGGCGATGAGTTCGAGGAGCTCGCCGACACCTTCAACGTCATGCTCTCGGACCTGCAGGCCGGCCAGGAACAGCTCCGCGGCATCAACGCCGCCCTCGACCTCAAGATCAACGAGCTGCGCGAGGCCAACGTCGCGCTTTACGACGCCGCCCGCGTCAAGGGCGAGTTCCTGGCGAACATCAGCCACGAGCTGCGCACGCCGCTCAACTCGATCATCGGCTTCGCGGAACTGCTGGGCGAGATCGCCAAGGCCGACGTGGGCGACGCCGAGCCCACGCCCGTGCAGGCCAAGCGACTGCGCTACGTCGATCGCATCCTCACCGCGGGGCGCGGCCTGCTCGACCTCATCAATCAATTGCTCGAAATGGCCAAGATCGAAGCCGGCAAGGTCGAGGTCCACGCCCAGAAAGTCTCGCTCCGCGACGCGTGCGAGGGGCTGATCGGCCTGATCTGGCCCCAGGCCGAACGCAAGAGCATCCAGGTCAAGCTCGAGGCCAGCGACGACGTGCCCATGGTCTCGACCGACGTGAAGAAGTTCCAGCAGATCGTCTTCAACTTCCTGTCCAACGCCGTCAAGTTCACCGAGGCCGCCCCGCCCGGCGGAAAGACGCCCACCATCATCGTCCGCGTCGAGCGCCTCGCCTCCTCCGATCCCGAACGCGTCCGCGTCAGCGTGATCGACAACGGCCCGGGCATCCCCCGCGAGGAACACGCCCGCATCTTCGACAAGTTCCACCAGCTCGACGGCGGGCACACTCGCGGCCAGGGCGGCACGGGCCTCGGCCTCTCCATCGCCCGCGAACTCGCCACCATCCTCCAGGGTGAAATCCAGCTCGTCAGCGACATCGGCCGCGGCTCGATGTTCAGCCTCATCCTCCCCGTCGAATACGATCCCGCCAGCTCCGCCGAAACCGCGCTGGAAGCCAAGTTCCGCGGCACGCTGTCGGGGCGGAAGGCGTGGGTGTGAGTGGCGCCCTTGATGCGGGCGAGTGGAGAACTCGTCTCCGGCTCACACTGATTTCCCGGCATTTGGACGCCGGACCTGACGAGTCCGCGAGGAAGGTCCGGGTTTGGAGTTTGCGATCGCGGGCGGATCAGAGCAGTTTGCACGGCGCGGAAGGCAGGGCCATGAGCGAATCGAATCCGCCGAGCATTGACAAGTGGGTGAGCAACCATGCCCCCGGATATTTCGAGTGGATGCACTATTGCTTCGAGCAGGGGTACGCCGATTTCAGCGGCGATGATGGAGGCGACGAAGCCCGAGGTCGCCACCGTCGATTCACATGGTTTGATCCAACGGCACTCGCGTCGTACATGATCCGTCTCTTCGAGACGCCAAGCTTCCTGGTGACGAAGTACACCGCGGATCAGATCGCCGACGCGACGTGGTTTCTCTTCGGCGTCGCGTCGGAGTACTTCCATTGCATTCGACATCACACAGTGGCGCACGAATTGCAGATTCGCTGCGTTCGATCGGTCGCGACGTGCTACATAGATTTGTTCGACGATGTATGTGGCGACTATGGGAAGTCGCCGGATGTCGAATGGCCCTCGACGAGCCGGGTGGACGTTGCAGTCCACACCATCTGGGACATGGGCTGCATCGATCCGATTTTGCAGTTTCCTGAAACCCATCCTCACTTGGTGGGTCCGGCGCTCGATGTGATCGATGTCGCTCTGCATCGGTGCCGCAGCGCCGCCTGTCGCGCGAGCGCGCTCAATGCGGTATGGGAGGTGATGACGTTGCACAGAGATCGAAAGGACCAATCGATCGTGAGTCGGCTGGAGCTGAGCGTCCGCCGATTCCGCAAGGCGAACACGCTGCCGGAGTGGCTGGACGAGTACGCGGCGTCGCTGGAAGGAGGAAGGCGTGGCCGACGCTAACCCGCCGAGCTTTGAGGAGTGGCTTCACTATTGCCTGACGCGCGAGAGTCGCAATCCCGACGAGTCTGAGGAGAAGCGGATCGCGAGGTTCGAGCTCATTGAACCGTCCGCCCTCGCCGCCCTGATGCACCGGCTCTTCGCATCGCCCGGTTTTCTTGTGGACCGGTGTAGTCCCGACCAGATCGGCGGGCTGGTGGACTTCCTCTTCAGCATGGATTCGGGCTACATGACGCGGGTCTTTCTCGCTCGGGACGTGCCGGCGTCGACCCAGGCCGCCCTGCTCACGGAGCTTTCGACGTTTTACATCGAACTCCTCGATCGGGTCTGTGGTCGCCAAGGCTCGGATCCCGATTCCGATCTGCGCTTCACCGATCATGTGGACGGCAAGGTCTACATGATGTGGGATATGAACGGGCTGGAGTGTGTCGCGGTTCGATCCGAGAATCCGCACCTGATCGAACCGGGCATGCGTGTGCTTGAAGCGGCGTTGTTTCGATGTCGCACCAGCGCGTGCCGCATCAGTGCGCTCCACGGCATCGGGCATCTCTACTCCATGAATTCCGAGTCGCAACCATCCATCGCTCGCCAACTTCAGTCGCTGGTCGATCGCTTCGTCGCCTCTACGCCGCTGCCTGATTGGCTCGCCGAGTACGCGGCGTGCGCCCGTGACGGCTACGTTGAATGACCCCACCAGCGCCGCCCCCGCCCTCTACCTCCCCCTCACCGCATCCACGTGATGCCTGATCTGTGGCCGCTGGCCGTCGCGCCATTCGATCGCCACCACGTCGATCCGCCACGGGCGTGCCTCCCAGTGATTCGCCCGCACCAGCCCGCGCGTCACCGCGATCAGCTTGCCGCGTTTGTGGCGCGTGATCGCGTCCTCGGGCGTGGCGGCCGCACTCTTGGCCGGCTGGTCCGGCGCCCGCCTTCGCGTCTTGACCTCGACGAACACGATCGTGCGATCGTCGGGCGCGAGGCACAGGAGGTCGAGCTCGCCGACGTTGGTGCGGAGGTTCTTGCCGAGGACGCGATAGCCCGCGCGGCGCAGGAACGTGGCCGCCGCCCGCTCGCCGCGCGCCCCGAGCGTCCCGCGCCGCCGCCACCGCGCGACGATCGCCGCCCAGTACCGCCGCCAGGGATTGAGAGAGGTGGAGGAAGTCACGAAGTCACGAAGTCACGAAGTCACGAAGTCACGAAGTCACGAAGTCACGAAGTCACGAAGTCACGAAGTCACGAAGTCACGAAGTCACGAAGTCACGAAGTCACGAAGTCAGA
>JADYYE010000145.1 GCA_020853815.1 Phycisphaerales bacterium | reverse complement strand
GAGGCTGCTACGCCAAGTGCATCAAGCTCTCCAAGGAGGGCGAGCCCCAGATCTGGAACGCCATCCGCTTCGGCTCCGTCCTCGAGAACACCGTCATCGACCCCAGCACCCGCATCCCCGACTACGACTCCGCCAAGCTCACCGAGAACACCCGCGTCACCTACCCCGTCGACTTCATCGACGCCGCCGTCATCCCCTCCGTCGGCGGCCATCCCAAGAACGTCATCTTCCTCACCGCCGACGCCTACGGCGTGATCCCGCCCGTCTCCAAGCTCACCCCCGAGCAGGCCATGTACTACTTCATCAACGGCTACACCAGCAAGCTCGCGGGTACCGAGGCCGGCGTCACCGAGCCCCAGCCCAACTTCTCCCCCTGCTTCGGCGGCGTCTTCCTTCCCCGACCCCCCGTCGAATACGCCAAACAGCTCGCCGAGAACATCAAGAAACACTGCGCCAACGTCTGGCTCCTCAACACCGGCTGGTCCGGCGGCCCGTACGGCGTGGGCAGACGCTTCAGCCTCAAGTACACCCGCGCCATGGTCACCAGCATCCTCGATGGCTCGCTCGCCAACGCCGCCTTCAAGCCCGACCCGATCTTCGCCCTCCCCCTCCCCGACAGCGTGCCGGGCGTCCCCAACGACGTCCTTCACCCGCGCAACACCTGGGCCGACGGCTCCGCCTACGACACCCAGGCCAGGAAACTCGCCAAGCTCTTCCGCGAGAACGACGCCAAGTTCGAGATGCCCGAGGCGGTGCGGGCGGCGGGGCCGAGAGGGTGAGCGTGCGAGCGTCTGTCGTCGCATGGTTGGCGCTCGCGATCTCGGCACTGGGCGCGTGCGACCAGAAAACTCAACCCGCGCCAGCATCGACCGGTCAGCAAACCGCGCCGGGTAGTCATTCCGACACGCCAACTTCGGCCGGTGATCCATCACCGGCGCCCGCGCCCGAGCTCGTCGTCGCCATTCCTGAAGGGTGGAAGCTCGTTCAGGGCACTGAGAAGCGCCGCGTACTTGCGAAGACCGATCCGAGCACGGGAAAGACACAATTGACCGTGATCGTGACCCGTTCGTCTTTCGTGCCTAGCAGCGAAACGGCACGTCGAACGAATGCGGAGCAGTTCGCGCCCCGTGTTGGTGAGTGGGAGCTGACGGGCCAGCCCGTGACCAAGAAGCTCACCGGCATAACGGTGCCTGCGTACGAATCGGTCTGGCGTGGAACTCACAAGAAGTCGAGCAGCCCACACGTCGTGCTCACCATCGTCTTGTACCACTCGAACGCCGCAGTCACGATGCTTGGAATGTGCGTGGACGACGAACAGGCGGAGGGCAACCTCGACATGATGCGGCGCGTTGTCGATGGAGTTTCGTTGAAGTAGCTACCACGGGTTTTTCTTTCGTGCCGCGGACATGTCTTCGTATCCGTGCTCTTGTCTTCGTGCCTCCGATGTCGCCTCGACATCAGCGCTCTTCTCCTCCTCTTCATTCGGCCATTTGTCCATTTGGCGATTTGGCACTTTCCCTCGGCGTGCCACGGACACGTCTTCGTGTCCGTGCTCTTCATCTTCCTTTTCCTCCTCCTCTTCCTCTTGCTCTTCTCCTCTCCTCTGCTCTGCGCGCTCCGCGACCTCTGCGTTCAACCCCTCTTCTTCCCCATTCCCTTCTTCTCCGGGTTCCCCTGCCCCCCTCTGATTCCTCCGCGTTCCGTCTTCGCTTCCACCTCCCTTCGAGTCCCTCTTCTCTCCCCCTCCGCGTCCTCCGCGTCCTCTGCGTTGAAACCTCTTCTCTTCCCCACTCCCGATTCCCGCTCTTCCCGGTTAGTACCCGCTTATCACCGCCTTGGTGCGCACCAAAGTGTCCGTCTTTTTCGCCACTTTCCGGATTCCCGAAAAAAATCTTCGCGAGCTTTCGCCCCGCGCGCAAACCCGTCCCCTGCCTTGTCTTCCGTCTTCCCCTCGTGCCCAGTGCCAAGTGCCTAGTGCCTACTTACCACCGCCTCCGTGCGCACCAAAGTGTCCGTCCGCCCACCTGTTGGAGAGTGCGTGTGTTCCCCGCCGCTCTTTGACAAGTGAATACGTCGGCCGGGGCGGCACGGACCATTCCTCAGTTCCGGGCCATCGGTATCCCCTCAGACTCCGCCGGTGGGTGCGGTACATCCAATCGCGCCCACCGAATGCCGAATGCCGAATGGAACCTCTGAGTATTTGGTGGCCCGCCTCTCCGAGGCGGTTTTTCAGCCCACTGGAAGCGGACCTCGCGGCTGAACTCGAATTGTTCAGAGGTTCCGAATGCCGAACGCCAACCCCCTCGCGGGCACTCGAGGCTTGCAAGTCTTGACTACTTGACCGCTTCTACTCCACCACGCGCGCCAGGCTTGAAAGGTCCGCCGTGTACTCGCGCTCGCCGAAGCCCGGCGGGGCGCTGTCGCACTTGAATCGGACGCGCAGCGAGCCCGTGCCGGACACCTTGACCTCGCCCGCGAGGATCGCCGCGCCCTCGAGCGTGAGCGCGCCCGAGTTGATCGAAAAGTCGCTCGCCGAGTACACGATCCCGCGGAGCATGGATGGGTACGAGTCGCTCTTGTCGGTGTCGGTCACGCCGTCGTACGCCATGTTCGTCGGGTTGAAGTTGGTGTTGGCCGTCACCTCGGACAGATTCGCCGCGACCATATCCGAGTGGATGGGCCCGGAGCAGATGACCAGCGGCCAATCGCTGCGCGGCGCCGTCCACAGCACGCCGCTCGAGAGCGTCAGCTTCGAGCAATCTTTGAGCACGAGCGTGCAGTTGAGGCGCGCGTCGCGCACCTCGAAGGCCTGCCCGGCGCAGTCGATGACGTAGACGCCCAGGGCGTTGGTGCTCCCGAAGGGGTTCTTGGCCGGTCCCAGCACGTTCTTCTCGATCCTCCGCGACGCGAACGCCGAGAGGGGGATCGCGGTCCCGATCGCCTCGTACCGCGCCTCCAATCCCGACGGCATGGTGAACGCCGAAGCGAGCGTGGTCTGGGTGCCCGAGATCGTGCCCGCGATCGCGCCCACGGCGGCGGCGTCGGCGCGGATCGTGCCGCCCGTGATCGACCCGTTGGTCGAGACGCGCCCCGTGGCCATCAGCACCGCGCCGCCCGAGACCGTGATGTCGCCGTTGGAATGGACGGCCGAACCCAGCGCGTCCGAGAGCGTGTCGTCCGGGCCCAGGGTCATGGAGACGATGCGCCGCGCCTGGCCCTTGCTCGCCGTCGCCACCAGCGTCACGCGGTCGAAGAGGTCGTTGGAGAGATCGGCGTCGTCGGGGTCGCTGCCGACGGCCGAGACCGCGATGCCGTCCACCGTCAAGGAAAGCGGCGCGGCGGCCTTGGCGGCGGCGCGCCATGCGATGGTGTTCTGGGCGTTCCCCGCCGCGGCGCGGAGCGCGCCCAGGGCGGCGTGGTTGAGGGCGGCCCCGTCGGAATCGAGCTGGGCCGCCCGGCGCGCCGTGCGCGACGCGATCGCGCCTCCAACGCCGATCATCGCGACGATCATCGCGGCGCCGAGCACCAGCACATAAGCGCTCCCGCGGCGGGATGGCGCCGAGTTGCGGCGGTCCCTCGTCATTCGGTGTACTCCGACATCGACTCGAAGTTGACCGAGCGGATCGTCCACAGGGTCGCGAGCGTCTTGCCGTTGTGCGTGACGCTGACGACGACCTTGCGGAAGCCGCTGGTGGGCGAGCCCGGCGCGAGCGTGGTCGGGTCCACGTTGGTGACGCTGACGGTGCGGGCAAAGCCGGTGGCGTTGGCGATGGGCGTGCCGTCGCGCTCGGCGGGGGGCGAGTCGTTGAGGCCCGCGTAATCACCGGCGTCGTCGAAGGCGGTTCGGTTGGCGGCGCCGAGGGAGACGGCCAGCATGCCGCTCCCGCACGGCACCGCGTCGATCTCGCTCATGAGCGATTCGCCCAGCGCCTGCGCGGTGGCGGCGTGGGCCATGGCGGCGCGTTCCTTGGCGCTGGTGGCGACCGCGGACAGCGCGGCGGTCATCATCACGCCGACGATGATCGTGGAGACCACGACCTCGATGAGGGTCATGGCGCGACGCGAAGAAAAGATGATCCGCGTGCAAGGGTTCATTTGGCCTTGACCTTGAGCGAGGTGGTCCGCGCGGTGCTCGAGCCCGAACCGCCCGAACCGCCCGAACCGCCCGAACCGCCCGAACCGCCGGTACCCGTGGCGGCCGCCGCGATGACATCCGCGACGCCACCCTCGACGATATCGAGGATCGGGCGCGCCGCGATCGGGGCGTCGGCCTCTCCCGCGCCGTTCGAGGCGTCATAGGAGACCACGGCGACGTTGGCGTCGATGAGGCGTGTGAGGGTGGAAAGTGTCCGCGCCGGGCGCGTGACCTTGCCGTAGACCCGGATGTTGAGCGCGCCGTCGGGGTAGTAGGACTCGCTGACCCAGGCGGTGGAGGTGGAGGAGCGATGGACGTTGACATAGGCCTCGCAGGAATCGCAGTAGCGCATGCGGGCGGCGGCGCTGACCGCGAGATTCTCGAAGGTGACGGCGATGAACGACGACGTGGAGAGCCCGGAGACGCCGCTGACGGGCAGGGTGGTCCAACCGAAGGCGGTGGGCAGGGTGGATTCGGCGACATCGGAGCGCCAGAGCGAGCCGGAATCCACCCAGTCCTTGATCTTGACGATGAGGGTGCCGGTGCTGGCGGAGTCTTGCTTGGCCTCGAACGCGAGGCGCGTGACGCTCCACGCCGTGGCGTCCGCCGGAAGTGTCGGGATCATGGTCATCGCCAGCCACGACGTGGTCGAGATGGGGACGTTGCTGAGGTTGGCGTCTTCATAGGCATAGAGCAGTTGCTCCGGGCCCTCGGCGGGAGCGCCCAGGACGGTGGCTTCTTCGAGCGTGGTTGTGTAGGCAAAGGCGAGCGAGGCGATGTCGCCGGCCAGCAGCGCCGAATCGCCGTTGACCGAGCGGTAGATGGCGTCGCCGACGGTTCCCGACCACTCATAGCGGAGAGTTTCTTCGACGCCGTCCTCGTCGCGATCGGCGACGGTGAACTCGACGGCGGTGCCGCCGCCCTCGATGATCGAAGTTGCTTGGGCCAGGTCGTCGGCGATGAGGCGGGCGATGGAGCGCGAGCGGGCCAGGGCGGCGTGGGGTTGCTCTGGGTCGTAGGCGGAGCGCGAGGCGACGACGATGGCGGAGGTGACGCCGAGCAACAGCAGCGACGTGCCGGCCATGGCCAGCACGAGCTCGACGAGCGTGAAGGCGGGGCGGGTCTTCATCGCGCGGTGCTCCGGGAGACGTTGCCCAGGAGGTCGACGGTGACCGTGGAACGGATGCCGCCGGAGACGACGGTGATGGTGCCGGGGAGGCTCGGAGCGCCGAAGCCGTCGAACGAGAAGCGGGCGTCGCCGAGGAAGTCGGCGGCGTCGATGGACGCGCGCCAGGGCTCGGCGCTGAGGACGAGGTTGAGATCGTCGCTGGTATCGCCGGAGGTGGCGGTGGGGGTGGCGCTGACCGTGGCGGCGTTCGTGCGGATGGTGACGGTCCAGGCGCGGCTTCCGGCCATGGCGCGGGCGCGGACGAGCGAGAGTTGTTCGGCGACGGCGCGGGCGGCGGCCTCGGCGCGGTAGCCGGCGGCGGCGCGGGCGTAGCGGGGCATGGCGATGGCGGCGAGCACGCCGACGATCGTGACGACCAGCACCAGCTCGATCAGGGAAAAACCAACCGCCGCTCGACGCGGGGCGTGGTGGCCCGGGGTCGAGCGGCGGGTGTGAGTGAGAGCGTGCATGGCTCGGGAGCGTGCTGGCTAGTCGGCTTTCATGGCCTTGGCTCCGCCGCCGCCACCCAGGCCGGAGTCTCCTCAGTACGTGTTGTACTTGGTGCCGGTGTCGTCGACTTCGCCGGCGGTGGTGTTGGCGGCGATGGTGCCGGTGGTTTCGTTATAGATCCAGCCGACGCCGGCGCCGTCGGCGGCGGCGATGGTGGTGCTGCCCTTCTTGGCGCCGACGGGAAGGGCGGGGACATCGCGGAGGTACGGGCCGTAGATGTACGCGCCGGTCTTGGTGGCGCTGGCGGCGCCGGTGTGGTCGGTGTAGGTGGTGAGCTGGGCGACGACGGTGGCGACGGCCGGGTACGACCCGTTGTGCTCGGTGGCGTAGAGGTCGATGGCGCTGCGGAGGACGGCCAGATTGCCCGAGAGGGCGGAATTGGCGGCGCCGGCCGAGCCGCGACTCATGCGCGGGATCGCGATCGCGGCGATGATGCCGATGATCACGACGACGATGACGACCTCGATGAGGCTGAAGGCGCGGCGGGCGAATGAACCTCGTGCCAGCATTGGATGAACTCCATGACTCCGGCGCGCCGCGACGTGCGGCGGGCGGGACGGAGTGGTCATCGGGGATCGTTCCGGCCGACTTGACGCTTCGGCTGTCTACGCGGGGTGCTTGGCGGGTTTCCCGGCGGGCGTGGGCGTTGCAGGCGGCACGGGCGGCACAGGCGTTCGGTCGCGCGTGGGGCGCATCGACGCGGGGATGGCCAGCTCGGTCTGGCGGGCGTCGATGCGGACGAGGGCGAGGTTGCGGGCCTCGTCGAGGCGGAGGAGCACGCGCCCGGACTTGCCGGGCTGGCCGACCTTGAGCAGCTCGCCGTCCAGGATGATGGATTCGGCGCGCCCCCAGACCACGCCGGTGATGGCGTGGGCCTTGCCCTGGTCGTCGGTGGTGGCGGCGGCGCGGGTGTCGGCCTTGACGGGCGGCTGGACCCACGCGGGGTCCGAGAAGATGGGGTCCAGGCGGATGGTGGTGTCGCGTCCCTCGGGAACGGCGTCGATCAGCGCGGCGACGGATAAAACGGGGGCTTTGGCGACGGGTCGGGCGGCGGAGGTGATGGGCGCGAGGGCATCGCCCGAGGCGGCGGCCTGCTTGGGCCCCAGCGCGCCGGACTGGAGCACCAGGCGATCGATCGCCAGCGCGCCCAGTCCGAGTGCGAGGATGAGAAGACCGTTCCGTTGGCGCTTCGTGACTTTCACGCCCCAACAGGCACAAACGAACGGGGCGGCGTCAAGGAGTTTCCGGCGGAATGGGGGCGGGCGCGCCCGCGCCGGCGGCGTGCGCGTCTTGGGCGTCACGCGCGTCATTGCCCGCGGGATTGGCGGGGGCGGCGTGTTCGACGTAAGAGGTGAGGAGGAGCGAGAACTCGATGGGCGCGTTGCTCTCGCGTGAGCCGGCGGTGCCGGCGCGGAGGTCGAGGGACTCAACCGCGACGTCGGCCTGGCGGGCGTGGAGGGAGTCGAGGAAGGCGACGAGGGAGGCGAGCGAGCCCCTGCCGCCCAGGCGGACGGGGACGGCGTCGAACTCTTTGCCTTGGCGGGGCGCGGCGGGGGTGGTCTCGGCGAGCTGGAGGCCGAGGGACTTGGCGAGGCCGACGAGGGCCGAGATGCGATCGTTGATGGAGTCGGGTCGCTGGGACGACGCGCCGTAGCGCGCGAGTTTTTCGGTGGCGGCGTTGGTGGACTGTCGCACCTGGCGCATCGAGGCGGTGAGCCGGCTGATGCGGTCGTTCTCGTCCTTGACGGACGCGGCGGCGGCGCGGGCGTCGAGGCTCTGGGACACCAGCGGGCCGGCGGCGAGGAAATAGAAGGCGGCGAGCACGCCGGCGCAGAGCGAGAGGCCGGCGGCGTCGACCGAGCGGGGCGTGAGGGAGGGGTGCTTCATCGGGCTCCCTTGGCGGGCGGGGCGGCGTCGCGGGCGCGCTGGGGCGAGAGAGCGCACTCGATGGAGAACTCGATGACTTGCTTCTCGCCGACGGCGCGGGCGCCGGAGTTGATGGTCTGGACGCTCTCGAAGACGCGGAGCGATTCGAGGGTGCGGACGAAGGTCCAGAGGGCGGGCTGCGATTCCGCCACGCCGCGGAGGCGCACGAGGAAGTATTCGGGCGGGGCGGCGGGGGATCGCTCGGCGGGCTTGGCGGCCCCGGCGACGGGCGCGGGAGGCGTGCGGGGCGCGATGTCGATGTTCTCGAAGGTGACGCCGGCGTCGCGTCGGGCGGCGATGGCGCGGAGGAGCGCGCTCCAGTCGGGGTGACGGCGCACGGTTTCCGCGATGGCGAGGCGGTGGTTGAGTTCGGCGAGGGCCTTGGCGGCGTCGGCGGCCTGGGATTCGAGCTGGACGCGCTGGGCCTCCAGGGCGCGGTGCTCGGATTCCTGGCGCTCGATCTGCGTGGTGTGGCGCGTGACAAGGATCGCGGCGGCCAGCGCGCAGGCCAGGACGATGACCCCGGAGACGGCGGCCCAAACGCGGAGGCGCGCCGCCACGATGCGGGCGCGACGGATGGAGAGGGGGATGAGGTTGACGGCGGGGGTCATGCGGCGGCCTTTCCGCGTGCCTGTCCGGGGTGCAGGGCCGCGCCCAGCGCGGTGAGGACGGCGCCGGGGGGGAGCGGATGTTGGGGCCCGCGCGCGGTGTCGATGGAAAGGTCGCTCCAGGCGGCGACGCGCCGGGTTTCCAGGGGCGGGGGCGCTTCGAGGTGTTCGAGGAAGGGGGGCGGGGCCGCGAGGACGACGCGGGCGATGCGCCGGTCGAACTGGTGCGAGAGGTAGGAGGCGGAGAGCGCGATTTCGTCGCGGACGCCGGCGCGGAGGGCGTCGACGAGGCGGCGGAGCTTGACGGCGGAGTCGGGCGCGGCGCGGCGGTCTTGGTCGGTGGACGAAGCGACGGCGGCGAAGCGCTGGGCCAGGGCGCGCTCGTCGCTGACGCCCAGGATCGTCGAGGCGAGCGTGGAGATGGCGAGCTCGTCGATGCGGCGCTCAAAGACCGGAGCGTCGGAGGTGGCGGCGACCAGGTGGGCGGCGTCCCAGGCGAGCTCGACGATGATGGTGAGGTCCGGGCCGGGGGCGCGGAGCGATTCGACGGCGCGGCAGAGGGCCGAGGCGCGCGCGTCGGCGGCGATCACGCGCAGGCCGGCGTCCTCGAAGAGTTCGACTCGCGAGGCGATCTCGGCGCCGGCGGCGGCGATGGCCAGGACATGCCAGCCGGAGGCGGCGCGGCGGGGGGCAGGGATCTCCCACAGGTCGAGCTCGAGGGCGTCCTGGGCGCGCCCCGCGACGCGGGCCATCTCGGCGCGGGCGAGCTGATCGACCGGCGCGCCCGAGGCGCGGGGCGGGAGCGCGAGCGTGGCGCTGGTGGTCGCGGCGACGCCCCTGGTCGGGAGCGTGAGGACGGTGTCCGAGCCCTCGAAGCCGTGACGCCAGAGGACGCGGTGGAGGTTGACGGCCGAGTCCGCGTCGGTGAGCGGGCCGACCGGGGCGCGGAGGGCGGCGTGGATGGCCCAGCCTTTATTGGCGCGGCGGAGCTGGACGGCGGCGGCGGTTGGGCCGGACCAATCCAGGCCGATGGGGGAGAAGCGGGCGCTCAATGGGCACCTCCGCCGCCGGCGCTGGTGAGGTCAAAGAGCGGGACGAACATGCTGAGGGCGACGACGCCGACGATGAGGCCCAGGGCCAGGAGGATGACGGGCTCGATGATGCTGGTGAGGGAGCGAACGACGATCTCGTTGTCCTCGTCGAGGGCGTCGGCGATGTTGAGGAGGACGGGCCCGAGCTTTCCGGTGCGTTCGCCGGAGCGGATGGACTCGCCGGCGGCGGGTCCGATGAGGGATGCGGCGCCGGACTTGAACTCGGCGAGCCCGGGGCTGATGGATTCACCGCGGGTGGCGGCGTCCTCGGCGCGGGCGATCATGTCGGAATAGGCGGCGTTGCCCATGGAGAGGCGGGTGAGGCCGAGCGCGTCCAGGAGCGGGACACGCCCTTCGAGCAGGACTCCGAGCACGCGGGCGAGGCGGGCGGTGAGCAGGCCGCGGATGAGCTTGCCGACGACGGGCAGGCGCACGGCGGCGTGGTCGAGGGCGGCGCGTCCGGCGTCGCTGCGGAGGTAGAGCACGCCGGAGGTGATGAGGGCGACGGCGCCGGCGAGGACGGCCCACCACCACTGGGACATGAACCCGCCGAGGGCGAGCATGAACTTGGTGGTGGGTGGGAGGGGCGCGTTGAGGGACTTGAAGAGCTGCTCGAAGCGCGGGAGGACGAAGCCGATCATGAGCGAGAGCACGACGATGGAGACGCCGATCAGGAGCACGGGATAGGCCATCGCGCCCATGACCGAGGAGTTGACGCGCTGCTGCTGGCGCGTGAGCTTGGCGAGGCGGTCGAGCATGACGGGCAGTTGCCCGCCGCTCTCGCCGGCGGCGATGAGGCTGCGAGAGACGGCGTCGAAGTACGCGGGGTGCTGCGCGAGCGACTCGGAGAGGGAGTGTCCCTGCTCGATGCGGGTGCGGATGTCGGAGAGCGTGTCGCGCCAGTGCCCTTGGGGCGTCTGGCGCTCCAGCGAGACCAGCGCATCGAGGATGGGCGTGCCGGTGGAGAGGAGCACGGCCAACTGGCGTGAGAAACCGGTGAGCGCGTTGAGGCGGGCGCGTGCGCCGACGCGGCGGCCCGAGGTCGACGCGCCCGACGAGCGGGCCATGGCGGCGGCGGACTCCTCCGTCACTTCCGCGACGAACAGGCCGCGCCGGCGCAGGAGTTCGGTGGCGGCGGCGGCGTCGGGCGCGTCGACGGTCTCGACGACGGCCTTGCCGGCGTGATCGAAGGCTCGGCAGCGGAGTTTCACGCGGCCTCCTTGGCGGCGCGCGGCGCGCCGTCGGCGTTCGGGGCGGCGGCGGCCTTGGGATCGTCGTCGTTCTGCGTGACGCGGAGGATTTCCTCGAGGCTGGTCTTGCCGTCGAGGGCCAGGAGGACGCCCTCATCGCGGAGGGTGAGCCCGCCGTCGCGTCGGAACTGTTCGCGGAGCTCGTGGGCGGGGCGCGACTGGGCGATGAGGCGGCGCAACTCGGGCGAGACTTCGAGCATCTCGTACACGCCCAGGCGTCCGCGGAAGCCGGAGTTGTGGCACTGTCGGCAGCCGGCGCCCTTGCGGAAGGCACGCCCGGCCTGCTGGGTGATGCCGGCGTCGGCCAGGGCCTGTTCGCTGGGGTAGTACTTGGTGGCGCAGCCGGCGCAGATGGTGCGGGCCAGACGCTGCGCCACCACGCCGTTGAGCGCGTTGGCGAGCAGGTAGGCCTCGGCGTCCATGTCGGCGAGTCGGGCGGCGGCGCCGACCGCGTCGTTGGTGTGGAGGGTGGCGAGCACGAGGTGCCCGGTGAGGGCGGCCTGGATGGCGACGCGGGCGGTCTCGGGGTCGCGGATCTCGCCGACCATGATGACGTCGGGGTCCTGGCGCAGGATGGAGCGCAGTGCGCGGGCGAAGGTCATGCCGATCTGTTCGTTGACCTGGATCTGGTTGACCAGATCGAGCTGGTATTCGACGGGGTCTTCGACGGTGACGCTGTTGACCTCGGGCCCGCGGAGGAGGTCGAGCGCGGAGTAGAGCGTGGTGGTCTTGCCCGAGCCGGTCGGGCCGGTGACGAGGACCCGGCCGTGCGAGCGCTCGAGCACGCGCCGGAAGCGGGCCATGGCCTCGGGGCGGAACCCGAGCTCGTCGAGGCGGACGCGGAGGTTCTGCTTGTCGAGGATGCGGACGACGATCTTCTCGCCCAGGAGCGTGGGCAT
>JADYYE010000144.1 GCA_020853815.1 Phycisphaerales bacterium | reverse complement strand
GAACTGGTGGGGAGCGCGGGCGATGCGAGGTCGTAAGAGGAGATGTAGACTCGGCTCATGGCCAAGCGGACCAGAATCACGCTCACAAACGCAGAGGCGGAGTCTCCCGCGGGCAAGCAGCTCATCGACCTCATTCTGAGCATGTGCCACGATGGCCAGATCGAGATCAAGGAAGTCGAATCGCTGCACATTTTCCTGCGTCGTTGCGAGTCGAAGATCGCTGCGATTAGCTACCTGCGAGCCATTACGCGAGAAATCGTTGCCGACGGCAATGTCGATCCTTCCGAAGTCTACCGACTAAAGAAGGCCTTCGTGAGAGTCGTTCCCAAGGAAGTTCGCGGAGTGATCTCGACGCACCTTGACTCAGTCGGACTTCCAGCTGTCGACCCCGACGAGGATGAGCCGGCATGGACGCGCCACGAAGCGTCTGCAAAGCAGATTGATTACATCGTGGCTCTCGGCGGGACAGTGACGCCAAACATGACCAAAGGCGAAGCGTCGAATCTGATCGAGACGCTGTTGGAACGTCGTCCTCCTACTCCGAGGCAGATGATGGTGATACGCTTCTTTGATGAGCTTCAGATGGCGAGCCGTACGAAGGAAGAAGTGAGTGAATGGCTTGATTCGCTTTACGCTCGCGACGAGAGATACGAACACGCTTGGGAGCGGTTCAAGCGAGAAACCAGTCACGATCCGTTTGGGACCGATCCGAGCATCGTTCCGGTGGGGGCGTTTCGACGCTATGTTGGCGTACCTGGTGCGCGAGCGTCCCAGGCTGCTACGGCCCAGCCTCGCAAGGGCGTTGGTTGCTCTGCCGTGCTCTTGCTGAGCGTCGTCGCTTTGATTGTAATTGCCTTGATGCGATAGTCGCGACTATCCCACCACCCTCATCACCACCCACGCCGCCGCATACGCCACCACGCTCATCCACGCCAGCTGCAGCACGGCCCACTTCACGCCGCCCGCCTCGCGCGCCGTCACCGCCAGCGTCGGCAGGCACTGCATCGCCAGCACATAAAACACCAGCGCCGACCACGCGACCGCTTCCGTGAAGATCGGCGTCACGCCGTCGTCGCGGGTCGCGTGCGCGATCTGGTCGCGCACGCCCGCGTCCTCCGCGTCGTCCACGCCCGCCACCATCACCGCCATCGTCGATACGAACACCTCGCGGGCCGCGAAGCTCGTCAAAACACCCACCGACAGCTGCCAATCGAACCCGAGCGGCCTGAAGACCGGCTCGATCACGCGACCCAGCCGCCCCGCGAACGAGTTCGACAACGCGTGCCGCGCTTCGGCCCGATCCGCGCTCGCCTCCAACTCCTCAATCTTCGCAACCGCCGCGGCCTTGTCCGCGTCGGTCATCGCGACCACGGGCGAGCCGTTCGCCGCAACCCCGTCCATCGCCTGGCGGATCGTCTGCGCCTGATCGCGCAGCATCACCGTCTCGCCGGGCGGCGGGACGTGCGGGAACGCGGAGAGCCACCACAGCACCACGCAGATCGCCAGGATGTTGGTGCCCGCGTTCTTCAGGAACGTCATGCCCCGGTCGTACGTCGCGATCGCCGCCGTGCGCAGGCTCGGGACCTTGTAGGTGGGAAGTTCGAGCGCCATGGGGCGGCTCGGGCCCTTGAGGATCGTGCGCCGCGCGATGAGCGCGGAGAAGAGCCCCGCGCCGATCCCGAGCGCATAGCACCCGACGAACGCCAGCCCCGCCGCGATCGGTCGATCGCGGAACAGGATCGAGATCATCAGCACGTACACGGGGATGCGCGCCGAGCAGGTCATGAACGGCGCGACCAGAATCGTCGCCAGCTTCTCGCGCCGATCCGGGATCGCCCGCGCCGACATGATCCCCGGCAGCGCGCACGCGTGCGACGACAAAAACGGCACAAAGCTCAGCCCCGGCAGCCCGAACGGCCTGAGCAGTCGATCCATCAGGAACGCCGCCCGCGCCAGGTACCCCGTGTCCTCAAGGATCGAGATCAGGAAGAACAAGAGGCATATCTGCGGCAGGAAGATCACCGTCGCCCCGATGCCGCCGACAACTCCCTGGGCCAGGAACTCGCGCAGGATTCCCTCGGGCATCGTGCCCTCGATCAGCCCGCCCAGCCTCGCGAACACAAGCTCGATCCAGTCCATCGGATAGGTCGCGAGCTTGAAGATCACCATGAACAGGCCGGCCATGACCACCGCGAACGACAGCAGCCCGCTGATCGGATGCGTCAGCAGGTTGTCGAGTCGATCGGTGAGGCGCGAGCTCGCCATCCACCGCGCGCTCCCGTGCTCGCCCGCCGCGCACGGCAGGCTGTGCTCCGTGCTCAGCGAATAGACACTCTCCGCCCAGCGCTCCAGCGCGTCGCGATCGCCCGGCGGCGTGCGGTTCGACACCCGGGCCCGGTCGAGCGCGGGCAGGATCTCGTTGACGCCCTCGCCGCTGCGCGGATTGCACAAGACAACCGGGCAACCGATCTGGGCCTCGAGTTGTTCGGGCGCGACGCGCACGCCCATCCGCCGCGCCAGGTCGATCATGGTGATGACGACGACCGTGGGCAGCCGCTGCGAGAGCCCCTCGCCGACCAGCGAGAGATTCCGGATCAGGTTTGTTGCGTCCGCGACGACGAGCAACGCGTCGGGCTCGCGCGTTTCCTCTCCCTTGGGCGACAGCTTCCCCGCCAGCACGCGCCGGCAGATCTCCGCCTCGGTCTGGTCGAGTTCGAGCGAGTAGATGCCGGGCAGATCGACCAGGTGCGTCTCGCCGCCGGCGTCGCTCGAGTTCTCGTCCGCGCCGTTCGGCATGCCGTTCGCCGCGCGGATCACGCCGACGCGGGCTTCCTGGGTCGTGCCGGGGAAGTTGCTGGTCTTGTGGCGCAGGCCCGAGAGCTGGTTGAAGAGCGTGGTCTTGCCCGTGTTGGGATTGCCCAGGAGCGCGACGGTGCGCACCGCAATCTCGTCCGCGCTGGTGCCGACGGAAACAGAATCGTCACATCGGGGACACTCGCTCACCCGCGTGCTCTCCGCTCAGTCGATGACCGTGTCGAGGAAAATGTGGCGTGCCAGCTCCGGCGCCAGGCCGATCCGGCACCCGCAGCCTTCGCGCCCGACGATCTCCAGAATGCACGGCGTGCCGCGACGGCACACCCGCACCCGCACGTTCGGCGACAGCCCCATCGCCCGCAGCAACGCCGCGTCCTTGGCGTCAAGGTCGGTCCGCGCCACGCTTCCGCACATGCCGGGTTGGGCGTCGATGAGGCAGGTCACACCCCATTCTAGGCCCGCCCCGGCCCGTGTTGAGACTCGGTCGCAACGCGATTCCGGCCTATCTTCTACAAAGTCATCAATTCTTGACATCTCGATCCTATTTTCCTGCGACCGATAAATGTGCTGGTCCGCACAAAGGAGAGACCATGCACACCAAAGCCCCCATCGTCGCGGCTTCCCTCGCCGTTCTCGCCGGTTCCGTTCTGACCTCGCGGGTACTCGCCCAGGACTACGACTTCCAGTGGTCCACCATCGGGCATCCCGGCAACCGGCCCACCAACGCCGAGGAAACCGCCCACAACCCCTTCGCGCCGCCGATGGGCGCGGTCGGGTACGAGTACCGCCTCGCCAAAACCGAAGTGACGGCCAAGCAGTGGCTCGAATTCGTCCGCGCCTACGCCCCCTACTGGGGCGGCTCACGCTACGACTCGGCATTCATCGGCTACTGGATATACCCCGCCAACGGCGACCCCGACCTGCCGCCGGATTACCGTGTGGACAAGGCCGCGGAGAACTTCCCAACCGAGATGTCGTGGCGCATGGCCGCGCAGTATTGCAACTGGCTGACCAACTGCAAGCGCCCGGAGCGCGACGCCTTCGAGAACGGCGCGTACGACACTTCCACGTTCACGACCAACTCGGACGGCACCTTCAACGACCAGCGCACCCACACACCCGGCGCGAGCTTCTGGATTCCGACGGTGGACGAGTGGATCAAGGCCGCGTATTACGATCCGCACCGCTACGCCCACGGCGTCGAGGGCTATTGGCTCTACAACAACCAATCCAACACCGCGCCGATCTACAACGCGCCGTGGAACGGCGGCGAATCCAACGGCGGGACTTGGGAGGGCGACGACTGGCGCTACTACGACGTCGCGTCCTACCCACATACCAAGTCCACCTGGGCCCTTTACGATCTTTCCGGCGGTGTCATGGAATACACCGAGGGGATGCTGAGATCTGAAGCTCGGGAAGCTTACGGCTCCGATCGGTACCAGCAGTTTCCTGAGTACAGCGATCTGATTGCAGATTATCACTTGAACACGAGCCCTGATGTCGCATTCGCGGGCTTTCGTATCGCTTCTGTAGTTCCGTCGTCTGGATGTGCTTTGTGGTTAGGGTCTAGCTGGCCCCTGCTATTGAGAAGGAGAAGGCATCATGTGTAGTTGCATCTCTCGCTATCTCTTCGGAATCACGCTCGCGATCATGCCCGGCTTGGCTTGGAGTACCGTGACGGTCGAGTTCGACCAAAGCTCCCAAACCACGTCGGCGACCGTTACGCAGTCGCAAACGACGGGCCGGTGGACCGTTACGTGCAATGCAAACTACGCGCAAGGTCCGACGACATTCTGGATCAAGTGCGATAATAACGACGACTTCGACATGATCCTTATCAACGCAAATACAACGAACCAGGCGCGTGTGTATATCAGAACGCAGCGTTCAACAACCACCGCCGGGAGCATCGATCTGATTGCCAGAGGCAGTACTGGTCCGGTCATTCTGAACGATCTTGCCGCTCAGGGTAGCGTGGGTGACTTGGTGGTGAATACTGTCGTTCGCGCAACAATCAACGGCGACATGACGGGCTCAATTGTCTTACCAGTGCACGCGGCGATCGGGCAGAGCTCGCTGGACAACACGCACGTGCTCGGAAGCATCTTTGGTGACATTGACATCTCCGCTGGTACGCTGCTTCGCCTTACAGTTGATGGAGACATTGGAACAGCCCAATCACCATCGACCATCAGCGTACGAGACAATCTGTATGCTGGGATGTCATCAGTAATCGCTTGGGCTTCCCGGACGCGCTAACCCGAGGCCCCGCCTCGGGTTCTTCGTGCGAGGACGATTTTTCTTCAGGAGCCGCAAGATCGCGCCCGGCCGCCGACATCGGGCGGATGGGAAACCTCGCGGGCCCAGGCTGGCGCGCGAGAAAACAAAGGGAGGTTTGCATGAAACGGTCCATGAGCATCGTTGCGTTGTCGCTCGCGCCGCTGGGAGCGCGGGCGGATCAGGTCACGATCTTCGCGGTCGCGGATAACACGATGTACAGCGAATCCGCGAGCGAATCCAACGGCGCGGGCGCGTGGATCTTCGCGGGCCGCACCAACACCGGGGACCTGCGCCGCGCTCTGGTCCGCTTCGATCTCTCGGCGATTCCCGCGGGCGCAACCATCAACGACGTGAAGCTCCAGATGCGTCTTTCCAAGGCGCGCACCGGCACGGACACGGTGAACATCCACCGCGCCAACGCCTCGTGGGGCGAAGGAACCTCCGACGCCACCGCCAACGAGGGCAAGGGCGCGCCCGCCGCCGCCGGCGACGCCACATGGACCTTTCGCTTCTTCAACACTTCCTCGTGGTCCGTGCTCGGCGGCGATTTCAACGCCGTCGCCAGCGCATCGGAAGTCATCGGCACCTCCATCGGCGTCTACACCTGGGACGACCCTGGCATCACGTCCGACGTGGCGGCGTGGATGCAGAGCCCCTCGAGCAACTTCGGATGGATCGTGATCGGCGACGAGTCGATCAACCAGACCACGCGGCGCTTCGACTCTCGCAACGGCACTGTGCCGGCCAACGCCCCTCACATCATCGTCAACTACACGCCGCCCTGCGACGCCGACCTGAACCACGACGGCTTCGTCAACGGCGACGACTACGACCTATTCGCTTCGTTTTTCGAGAACGGCGAGAGCGGCGCCGACCTGAACCACGACGGCTTCGTCAACGGCGACGACTACGACTTCTTCGCCGAGCACTTTGAAGGAGGGTGCTGAGCGAGAGCCCCCCAGGTGCCCGCCTATTGCGGCGAAACACGATCAATGAGCCGCAGGTTGTAATTCTCGATCATGCCGGGAAGCAGAATCGCGTCGAGTAGCCACCACAGGAAGATGACGAGCAGCCCGAAGATTCCCACGGCCACAAACGTCAGTACGAGCGAAATCAGGAACAGAACAAGCATCGCGACGCCGCTGCCAATCCGCCCCGCGTACATCCGGTGGATGCCAAGTGCGCCGAGGAACCACCACAACAGATACGCGATGAGAAGTGACTTCTTTTTGGCGTCGTACACCATCGCCGCCCGGGATTGATCCGTCATTTCGGGGTCCTTTCGATGGGGCCTGCGGCCAGGATACCACGTCTCCCGGCCCCTTCGTTCCCCCCTTGACTCACCCCGCCGCCCCTCCTCCAATTCAGTGTCCCCCGCGTCATGGGCGTTTGTCGCCCGGGCGCTCGCGCCGTCGGTTTCCGTTGTCCGACGCGTTCATGGGGCCACGCGAATCAGCCGCCGCGTTCCCCGACTCGGCGGCCAGTCCGCGGAATCCTCTCGAAACACGCCGCCCGAACCCGGCCTGGTTCGATGCGGTTTGGTTCGTCTGGACCTGCTTCTGTGTGTCGGGTTGGTCGTTGCTCGCCGCCCCGGTTCTAGTGGTCCGCGTCGTTCTCGTGGTTCATGGGCGGAGCGACGCGGCCAAGCCTCGGCAACACGCGCTTCCAGCATCTCCGGGCCATCGCCCGGGCGTGCGCTTGAACATCGGCCGCCCCTCGCGCTCTTCGGCGCGGCGTGCCCCACTGTTCCGATCGGCCCTGCCGCTCGGTCCCTGCGATCGGCCTCGAAGGAGCTCCGTTGAATCACGGCCATTCTCGTTGGAAACGTCGCCGCCGTCGCGGTGGTGGTGGCGGCTCTCAGCAACAACCACACCCCGCCCAAGGCCCATCCCACGGCCCAAGCTACAGCTCCTCCACCCTCCCGCCCAACGCCGACCCTCAACGCCCGCAATCGGGCCCCCAACCGCACAGCCAGCAGGGCGGCCAGGCCCGTGTCGCCGCGCCCGGCGGCAAGCCCATCCCGCCCCAACTCGACTTCGGCCCGCTCTCGCCCCTCAAGCCCTTCGACCAGCTCACCAGCATCGATCCCCAGCCGCGACTCACCCTCGAATACCCCGGCTGCCCGGCGTCCTGCCGACTCATCGATCTCTTCTGCCCGATCGGTCGTGGGCAGCGCGGCCTGATCGTCTCGCCCCCCAAGGCCGGAAAGACCACGCTCCTCAAGGACATCGCGACCGGCGTGCTCCGTAACCACAAGGACGTCTGGGTTGTCGTGCTGCTGATCGACGAGCGCCCGGAAGAGGTCACGGACTTCAAGCGCACCTTCGCCGTCGGCGGGCCCGCGGGCGCCGGAACACTCTTCGAGCCCGATCGCTGCCGCGTCCTTGCCAGCAGCAACGACCACGGCGTGGAGCGTCACATCGAAGTCGCCATGCAGACCATCGACACCTGCAAGCGCCTGTGCGAGGCGGGCAAGCACGTCGTCGTCGTGCTCGATTCGCTCACGCGCCTCGGCCGCGCCTTCAACCAGTCACGCAAGCACGCCTCCAGCGGGCGCACGCTGACCGGCGGCCTTGACTCCCGCGCCCTCGAGGTCCCCAAGCTCCTCTTCGGCGCCGCTCGCAACAGCGAAGAGGCCGGCTCGCTCACCATCATCGCCTCGTGCCTGGTCGACACCGGCTCCGCCGGCGACCAGATCATCTTCGAG
>JADYYE010000143.1 GCA_020853815.1 Phycisphaerales bacterium | reverse complement strand
CCGCCCGGACGTTCAAGGCCCGCGACCTGTGGGACCAGATCGGTTACGCCGCGTGGCGGTGCGCCGATCCGGGCGTGCAGTTCGACGGCACGATCAACGCGTGGCACACGTGCCCGGCGGAGGGGCGGATCAACGCGAGCAACCCGTGCAGTGAGTACATGTTCCTCGACAACACGGCGTGCAACCTCGCGTCGCTCAACGTGCTGAAGTTCTACGACGCCAACGCCCGCCAGTTTGACGTCGAGCGCTACGAGCACGCCATCGACGTGTGGACGATCGTGCTGGAGATCAGCGTGCTGATGGCCGCGTTCCCCAGCCGCCCGATCGCGGAGCTTTCGTACAAGTATCGCACGCTGGGCCTGGGCTATGCCAACCTCGGCGCGATGCTGATGCAGGCCGGCATCGCCTATGACAGCGACGAGGCCCGCGCGATCTGCGCCTCCCTCTCGGCGATCCTCACCGGGCGTTCGTACCGCATGTCCGCCCAGATGGCCAAGGAGCACGGGCCGTTCCCCGGCTTCAGGCCCGATCGCGACAACATGCTCCGCGTCATCCGCAACCATCGCGCCGCGGCCCACGGCGAAGCCCGCGACAGCACTCGCTATGAGAACCTCAAGATCCGCCCGGTGCCGATCGACCACGCCCTCATCGCGGCGGGCAAGGTGCCCCTCGCCAACGTGACGGACCTCGCGGAGCGCTCCAAGGTCGCGTGGGACGAAGCCCTCAGCCTCGGCGAGCAGTATGGCTATCGCAACGCCCAGGTCACGGTCATCGCGCCCACCGGCACGATCGGCCTGCTCATGGACTGCGACACCACCGGCGTCGAGCCCGACTTCGCCCTCGTGAAGTTCAAGAAGCTCGCCGGCGGCGGGTACTTCAAGATCGCCAACGAATCGGTCGCCCCCGCGCTGGCGGCGATGGGCTACACCGCGTCGCAGATCAGGGACATCATGACCTATCTGCTCGGCTCGCTCAGCTTTGACGTGCCGATGCCCGCGGGAACGAAGTTCAAGGGCACGCTCCGCGCGTGGCTGTCGAGCAAGGGCCTCAAGGACGCCGAGATCAAGACGCTCGAAGGGGCGCTCCCCTCGGTCTTCGAGCTCTCGTTCGCGTTCGGCGCCTGGAGCGTGGGCGACGAGGCGCTCGCCCGCATGGGCGTCGACGCCGCCAAGGCCAAGGCCGATTTCTCGTTCAACCTGCTCAAGAACCTCGGGCTGACGCCCGCCCAGATCGACGAGCTGAACACGCTCGTGTGCGGCACGCAGACCATCGAGGGCGCGCCGCACCTCACGCCGCAGCACGTCGCGGTCTTTGACTGCGCCAACACCTGCGGCAAGATCGGCAAGCGGTTCATCGCCCCCGAAGGCCACATCCGCATGATGGCCGCCGCCCAGCCTTTCATTTCCGGCGCGATCAGCAAGACCATTAATCTGCCCAACAAGGCGAGCGTCGAGGACATCGGGCGCTGCTACCGCATGAGCTGGGAGCTCGGCCTGAAGGCCAACGCGCTCTATCGCGACGGGTGCAAGCTGAGCCAGCCCCTCTCCAGCACCAGCGATCAGGAGAAGAGCAAGGACGGCACGCCGGAGGCCTCTTCGCACCCTACCTTGGAGGCCAAGGACACCACGTCGAGCCCCCAGGCCGTTGCGGAGACATTGGTGGCTGCGGCTTCGAGCGCCCCTACGGACTTTGAGAGGTCGTTCGCCTCTCCGCCCAGGCCCAACCGCCGGCGCCTGCCCGACACGCGCCGCTCCCTCACGCACAAGTTCAACGTCGCGGGGCACGAGGGCTATCTGACCGTCGGTCTCTACGACGACGGGCGGCCCGGCGAACTCTTCATCACGATGAGCAAGGAAGGCTCGACCATCGGCGGGCTCATGGACTCGCTCGGCACCGCCACCAGCGTCGCGCTGCAATACGGCGTTCCCATCGAGAGCCTCGTCACCAAGTTCAGCCATCAGCGCTTCGAGCCGGCGGGCATGACCGAGAACGCCGACATCCCCTTCGCCAAGAGCCTCGTCGACTACATCTTCCGCTGGATGGGCATGCAGTTCATCCCGGGCTATCGCGAGACCCACGCCCCCAAGCGCGAGGCGCCGGAGCCCGTGAGTCACACGCCCACGCACGCGTCGCCAATCGTTGAAACGCCCCGCATCAGCATCCACGCGGCGCACGACGCGCCCGCCAATCGCATGGCGTCGCATCAGGAGGACTCGCGTTGGAAGAACTCCGGCTTGTCATCGTCGACCGATTCGCATCACGGCGCGGCGACGCCTCACCCGCACGCGCCCGCGAGCAGTGGGGGATCGATCAGGTCGGGCTCGGGCGAAACGGTCGTGATCTCCTCGACGCTCTCGGTCGCGATGGAGAGCATGGGCGATGCGCCGGCGTGCGACGTCTGCGGCACGATCACGGTGCGCAGCGGCACCTGCTACAAGTGCCTGAACTGCGGCGCCAGCATGGGATGCAGCTGATGAGACACGCCCGCGATCGGGCGTGAGTGGATTCGCTTCGCGCGTGCCGCACGCACGCGCGATGAAGGGAGGTGTTGGAGCGGAAGCTTTGAGCACGGGCGAGCGTCGGAACGGCGACGCCCGGACCAACGGGAGGCAGCACGAGAACGGAATCCGGCTGGGGCCGGACCCGCGGAGCGGGCCGACCCGCCACTCTGCTCGCCGCCAGGGGTGAAGCACGCATCAGGCGCATGGAGCGCCCGCCGACCTCGGTCGGCCGCGTCAGGGAACCCCAAGAGGTCGGGCGCAACGTTGCCGGACGTCCCGAACCGCTGCTCGTCGTGCATAAAAGAAGCTTCACGTATCCACCCTGCGGGGCCGCCGGGCACTCCCACCCACCCCATCGCCCGCGGCCTCGCCTCCCTGAACCCCCGGGCGTGCCCACCACGGCCCGGGGGTCTTTTTTTCCTCCAGATTTCGTCACGGAAGGGCATTCCAGCGCGTGATCGCCAGGGTTTTTCTCTGGTGAGAATTTGGCCATAATCGGGCGACCGAGAACCAGACAGGCGAGTACGCCTTTGCGCAATAACCTGTGCTTTCAGCGGTTATGGGTGTCAATCTGGGAAAATGGTGTCGTCTGGTTGGTCTTTGCCCATTTTACCGTCTCAAAAATTCAACCTGCCACCAACAAAAGTCATTGACTCAAATGGGTTTTTGGATACTCTGACTCTTGAGAGACGTAGTTTCCGAGGTCTCCGAGCGCCCGGCGTGTGTTTCCGAGGACGCAGAGAGGCCGAGACAGAGAAGAAGAGGAGAGACTTATTATGAAGATTCGTGGCATTCTGGCTGTCGGGGCGCTCGCTGCTCTGGCTGGGACGGCGTCCGCCGACGTCATCCTGACCTGGGGCTTCACCGAGCTCAACGGCACGTACAACGACATCACCAAGGAGTTCACGGCCAAGGCCGAGAACAACGGCAACCTCCAGACGACCGGCGACGTGTCGCGTCTGGTGGCCACGACCGGAACCGCCCTGTTCCAGGACGGCTTCGTGACTGGGGCCGACTCGTCCGACTACCAGATGAACATCAACGTGTTCAACAAGGTCGGCAACACGGCCGACGGCGCTGGCTCGGTGGTCATCACCGACGCCAACGGCGACACGATCTACGCCGACATCACCGGCGACTGGATCTCCCCCGGCTTCGGCATCGTGTACTTCAACGGCCTGCTCAGCAACGTCGTCGTCACGGACAACAGCAGCGACGGGACCTTCGACGGCCCCGGCGGCGGCTCGTTCTCCAGCGACTTCTCGGCGTACAGCAACCTGAACGGCGCCCTCGTGCAGCTGTTCACCCGTACCGGTGTTGGTTTCTTCAACACCAGCTTCTCGAACGTGACCACGCTGGTTTCGGCCAACGTCGTTCCGACCCCCGGCTCGCTCGCCCTTGTTGGCGTCGCGGGACTCCTGGCGGCTCGGCGTCGTTCGCGCTAACCCACGCGTGAGTTGAAGAGATCTCGTCTCTTCTCCGGGTCCCGGGCACGTCAAGTGCCCGGGACCTGTTTTCCGAGACGAGAACTCCGTGACGAAGGCGAGCGGCGTCGCAGTCGTCACAGACGGTTCCCCACGCCGATGTGCCTCAAGTTTCGATTGACTCGCGGATTACGTTTGATACATTGGAGATGCCGGGTGAGACCGGCGGACCCCTTCCGCGGGTTTGAGAAGAGTCTTGGACGATTCGTTTTAGTCCAGAAGAAGAGAACAAGGAGAGACGAGACATGAAGAACTTTGCCCGTATTGCTGCGTTTGCTGTGGTCGCTGCTGCTGGCTCGGCCGCGTCCGCCGACGTGATCCTCACGTTCGGTTTCAATGACTTGGTTGGCTCGTACAACGGCGGCGCGCAGTTCAGCGCCCTGAGCGGCACCGGCAGCTCATACTCCACGTCCGGCGACGTGACGAGCTTCGTTGGCGCCGGTGGCACGGCCAACTACCTCCCGGGCTTCGCCTCGGGCTCGGTCGCGGTCGTGATCGACGTGACGAACAAGGTCGGCAACACGGCCGACGGCTCCGGCTCGTTCTCGATCGTCGACGCGGACGGCGACACGCTCAGCGGCACGATCACCGGAACCTGGAACACCCCCGGCTTCGGCGTGTACTTCTTCGACGGCCTGCTCACGAACGTTCAGTTCTCGAATCCCGCCAGCACGTTCGACGGCCCCTCGGGCGGCTCGTTCGACACGTTCGCCGGCAGCTTTGAGGGCGCCCTCGTGCAGCTCTTCACGGCTGGTTCGAGCGGCTTCTTCGATAGCGCCTGGGATGACGTGGCCGTGCTCGTGAACGGCAACATCGTTCCGGCTCCGGGCGCCGCGGCCCTCGCGGGTCTGGCCGGCTTGGTCGGCCTCCGTCGTCGCCGCTAATACGGCTTCGCGGATCAACCTGATCTGATGCACGCCCCCGGCCTCGTGTCGGGGGCGTGTCTTTTTGCAAGGGATTGCGTCGTCAAGAATCGCGTTCGTCGAGTTGCGGGCATTCGGGCCGTGGGTCTTCGCGGCGGGTCGTTGCGATGCTGAGCAGGGCCAGGATTGGCCGGGAAGCCTCGGGTGGCTGAGAGCGCGAGTTCGCGTGAACGGTGAGATAGGACCCGGAGTTCGTACAGGGCCCATGCAATGTCTTGTGCTTTCGTGGCTATGAGGACGCCCCTGTCGAGGTATTCCGTCGCCGAATCGGATTTCGGTTGAAATCAGTACGAAGAGGGGTAGAAGACGGAAGAGGGTGGAGGCCGCTGGGGACCGGCGGGCGACTCACGAAGCCGCATTTCAGTTGGAATTCGAATAATCGAAGCGTCGGACGCTACGAGGGGCTCAGGGCCTTGAATGCCCTGAGCACCCGATCGCGGGCCGCGGCGTGGTCCACGATGGCCTCGGGATATCCCAGTCTTGCCCGCAGCAGGGGCGGCGGATCGTGGATCGCGTCCGCGTCCAGGCTCGCAAGCTCGGGAACGAATCTTCGGATGAACATGCCCTCGGCGTCGTAGGTCCGGCTCTGGCTGACCGGGTTGAAGATGCGGAAGTATGGGGCGGCGTCGGTGCCGGTCGAGGCCGACCACTGCCACCCGCCGTTGTTGCTGGCGAGATAGCCGTCGACGAGGCTGCGCATGAAATGGCGTTCGCCCATGCGCCAGTCGATGAACAGGTCCTTGGTCAGGTACATCGCGACGATCATGCGAAGGCGGTTGTGCATCCAGCCCGTGGTGTTGAGTTGGCGCATCGCCGCGTCGACGATGGGCACGCCGGTCTCTCCGCGGCACCAGGCCTCCAAGTCCCGAGGACTCTCGCGCCAGCGGATGCGATCGGTCTCGGGCTTGAACGCGCGGTGCTTGCACACGCGCGGGAACGCCTGCACGATGTGCGTGTAGAACTCGCGCCAGACCAGCTCGCTGATCCACTGCACCGGGCCGGGTCCGCCCGAATCGAGCTTGGCGTCGTTGGCCTCGATCGCGGCCTGTAGGCACTGCCTGGGCGAGATCGCGCCGCACGCCAGATAAGGCGAGAGCGTGCTCGTGCCGTCGATCGCCGGGTGATCACGGTCGGACTTGTATCGCTCGATCGTCGCGCCGGCGAATCGTCGCAGCCGCTTGGCCGCCTCGTGCTCGCCCGCGGGCCACAACGATGGATCGATGGAGGAGACAAAGCCCTCGACGCGCGCCGGGATGTCGGAGGGATGGATGCCGGTCGGCGCCTGCGGCTTTGGCGCGGGGAGCACACGCGCCCCGGCGTGGTCGTTCAGCACGGCAAACCATCGCTTCTTGAAAGGCGTGAAGACGGTGTACGGGCGATCATCCTGCGTGCGCACCGAGCCCGGCGCGAGCACGACCTGGGAGTCGAACACGCGGCATTCGAGGCCGCGCCCGGCGAACTCGGCGGCGACGAGCCGGTCGCGCGCCGCCTCGTTGACCTCGTACTCGCGGCTGAAAAACAAGGCCGATACGCCATGCGACCGCGCGAGTTCGCTCAGCACCCTCGGGACGTCGCGTGGCGTGTGAGCGGCCGCGACCAGCAGCGGGATGTTGCGATTGGAAAGATCGTCGGAAAGTACGCGGAGCGTGCGAAGGATGAACTCAACGCGCACGGGAGCGACATCGTGGGCCGCCCACTCGCCCGGCGAGACCACATACACGCCGACGACACCCGCGTCCGGCGCGGGACTGGTGGCGGCGTGAAGGGCCGGATTGTCGGCGACGCGGAGGTCGCTGCGGAACCAGACGAGATGTCGGGCCACGATCGTGCTCCCGGGAGTTTGTCCGATGCGTTCGCACTCCGGGCGGGTGTGGACGCGGCGATCGTGGGGATTTGTGAGTTTGCAGGAACATTCTCGGAACGGCACGTCGAACATTGGAAATCCGAGCCTCACGCCGGCGTTCATCTGGTCGGTGACGGGCATTGTGCCGGCGGCCGGGAGGCGATAGGCTGGAAAGACCGTCTGAATGCGGGCGCCCGTTCTGGATGCTGGTGCTTGATTCCGAGTTCTCGTGGGGCTTTGTTGGGGAGCACATCATGAAGAGCCTGTATGCGATCGCGTTGGTGGCGGGACTTTCCTGCGTGTCCGCGGCCGAGGCCACGCCGCCGCTTCAACTGGTGGGTGGGGGTATCCGCGTGGAGCCGCTCGCCATCGCCCCCGCGTGGATCGAGAACGGGAAGGTGGTGATCGGCGACTGGCAGGACTACACGCCCATGCAAACGCGCGGTCGGAAGGGCGTGTACTACGCGTTCGACGCCTTCGGCGGCTATGTCGGCCAGACCGCCTCTCGCGCGACGTACGTCAACAACGCCCACGACGGGCGAGGAGCCGATCCGGGCGAATCGCGATTCCACGGCACGACGGGCTGCGATCCGGGCTTGTGGTACTTTCCGAACGAAGCAATCCCCACGGTGGTCGAGGACATCGGGTCGGAAGCGTGCGGATCGAACGGCGGACTCCCGATCGATGGGCTCGACTTCGTGTGGTACTGGGGCGGCGGGAGCTGCGTGATTTCGTTCTTCCCGTCTGATGACTCCGCGGCCTGCTCGAACGGTGACCCGTTCTCGCACGCATATGGCAGCGGGGTGTCTATCAGCTTTGGCTCGATGGCGACCGGCGGCTATTACTTCGCGAATGTCGACGGCCTCCATTCGCAGTATCACATCTTCGTCCCGGTGCCGATGTCGGGCGGCTCGTACATGGCGATGCTGACCGAGGATGGATCAACGCCGGCAACCGGATCGGGCACTCAGTTCGCGCTCTGGGGCACCGGCGAGGATTCCCATGAGCCCTACCGCGCCGGGACGCAGGGCGAAGACTCCTGGCTGGACCTGTATGACCCGTACGGCTCTTTCGTGAACGGCGAATGCGTGTCGCTGGCCTTCGGAGTCTGCCCTGACCCGCTGGCCGCCTGCATCGGCCTGGCTGTGCTTCGCTGCCCCGCCGACGTGAACTGGGACGGCTTCGTCAACGGGAATGACTACGATGATTTTGCGTCTGCTTTCGATGTCGCGGAGCGATGCGCCGATCTCAATGGTGATGGCTTCGTCAACGGCAATGATTACGACGCGTTCGCGTCGTGGTTTGATGAGGGGTGCTGAAGAGCCTGCAAACCAATGGGATCGTTGGCCCAGCGGAGTGACGTGCCTCCGTGCATGAGCGCGCTCGCTGCGCCGTACCATTCGGCGTGACACGGCGGCGTTTGCAGGAGCGACCCGAAGCCGACCCCGCTGCGAAGCGAAGGGTCATGGCATCGCGCGCGGATGCCGCCTGCCGCTCGGGCGCGCGCGATGCTGCACAACGATCTCCGTCGCTCGTTGAGGCCTCACGCCCCGCGAGCGTGCGCGAGTGGTTCGCGTCACGCGGCTGGAGTCCGTTTGAGTATCAGGTTCGCGCGTGGGCGGCCTTTGCAGCCGGGCGATCGGGGCTGGTGCAGGTGCCGACGGGCGCGGGCAAGACCTACGCCGCGTTCGGCGGACCGTTGCAGGAGCTGATCGAAGAGTCGCTCGCCGGGGCGGATCGCGAGCCCCCATCCCGCGGCGTTCGCGTGCTGTACATCACGCCGCTCCGCGCGGTTTCTCGCGACATTGAGCTGGCGCTGCGCGCGCCGATCGAGGCGATGGGCCTGGCGTGCCGCATCGAGAGCCGGACGGGCGACACCAGCGCGTCGGTGCGTGTAAAGCAGCGTGAGCGATTGCCCGAGGTGCTCGTGACGACGCCGGAATCGCTGTCGCTGATGCTGACGTGGCCCGACGCGCCGGGTCGCTTCGCGGGCGTGCGGGCCGCGATCGTCGACGAGTGGCACGAGCTCTTGACCAGCAAGCGCGGCACGCAGGTGGAGCTGGCGCTGTCGCGCTTGCGGTCGTTCGCGCCGGCGCTTCGGACCTGGGCGCTCACGGCGACGATCTCCAACGCAGACGAGGCCGCGCGGGCGATCGTCGGTGCGGCCGGCGAAGAGCCGGTGATCGTGACGACCGATCTGGAGCGACGCGTGCGTGTGGACACGGTGCTCCCGGCGCCGGGCGATCCATTTCCGTGGGCGGGGCATCTCGGGCTCTCGCTGCTCGAGCGCGTGGTCGAGGCGATCGACCCCTCGCGATCGACGCTCGTGTTCACCAACACGCGCTCGCAGGCCGAGCGCTGGTATCAGGCGATCCTCTCGCTCCGCCCGGAGTGGGAGCGTGTCGCGGGCCTGCACCACGGCTCGATCGACCGCGACCGGCGGGAAGAGATCGAAAAAGGCCTGAAAAACGGCACGATCCGCCTCGTTGTCGCAACCTCTTCGCTTGATCTTGGTGTCGACTTCGCGCCCGTCGAGCGCGTGATGCAGATCGGCTCGCCCAAGGGGATCGCGCGGTTGATGCAGCGCGCCGGGCGGGCGGCGCACCGCCCGGGCCAGGACTGCTTCATCACCTGCGTGCCGACGCACGGCCTGGAACTGCTCGAAGTCGCCGCCGTGCGCGTGGCCATCGAGCGCGGCGAGGTCGAGCCGCGAAAGCCCGCCGAGAAGCCGCTCGATGTGCTCGCCCAGCACATCGTCACCTGCGCGATGGGCGGCGGCTTCACCGAAGATGGGCTGTTCGAGCAGGTGCGCAGCGCGTGGTCGTATCGCGGGCTCTCGCGGGCCGAATTCGACTGGACGCTGTCGCTCGTGCGAGAGGGTGGCCAGACGCTGCGCGCGTATCCGCACTATCACCGCGTGAAGCCCGACGAGAGCGGGCGGTACGCCGTCGCATCGCCTCGGATCGCGACGATCCACCGCCTCAACGTCGGCACGATCGTGGGGGAAGCGACGATGACCGTCTCCTGGGCGTCCGGGCGAAGGCTCGGCCAGATCGAAGAGAACTTCATCACCGCTCTGCGCCCGGGCGACAAGTTTGTCTTTGCCGGCAAGGTCGTTGAGTTCGTGCGTACGCACGATATGACCGCGATCGTGCGCCCCGCCAAGGGCACGACCAACTTCACGCCGATCTGGGCGGGCACGCGCCTCCCGATCAGCGAGTCGATGGGGCGTGCGATGCGCGAGCTCTTGGAAAGAGCATCGACGGGCGAGGCGGACGGCCCGGAAATGCAGGCGGCCCGGCCGCTCGTGCGTGCCATGAAGCACCTGTCGCACGTGCCGCGCGAGGACGAGGTGCTGATCGAGTTGTGCGCCACGCGCGAGGGCTCGCACGTGTTCGTGTACCCGTTCGACGGGCGACTCGTTCACGCCGGCATCGCCGCCCTGCTCGCCTACCGCCTGTCGCGCCGCGTCAAGACGACGATTTCCATCGCGGCCAACGATTACGGCTTCGAGCTTCTCGCGCCGAGCGGCTTTGACTTTGAGCCGCACCTTCGGGGCGACTCGCCCCCGCGGGTGTTTGACGCCGAGACGCTGTGGGACGACGTGCAGGCGAGCGTGAACCTGGCCGAGCTGGCGCGCCACCAGTTCCGCGAGATCGCGAGGGTCTCGGGGCTGGTGCAGCAGTCGTACCCAGGCGCCCGCAAGGGGACGCGCCAGACGCAGGCCAACGCCGGCTTGATCTACGATGTCTTCCGCGAGTTTGACACGGGAAACCTGCTGATCGAGCAGGCCCGGCGCGAAGTGTTCGATCGCCAGTTTGAGCAGAGCCGCCTGGCACGTACACTGGCTCGCCTGCGCGGGGCGACCTTGGCGATTCGGCGCGTCGCGCGGCCGACGCCCTTGGGACTCCCGCTGGTGATCGAGCGGATCGGCGGGCGATTGTCGAGCCAGTCGCTGGCCGACCGCGTGGAGCAGATGAAGGCGGCATGGGAGACGGACCTCGCCAGTGTGGGCACGAAGAGGACGCCGAGCGGCGCGAAGAAGTCCTGCGCGACGCGTTCATCGACGCCGGCGGAGAACCCGTCGCCATGACTTCAGGCGGCGGCGTGTGGTGGCCGGGCGCCTCGACCTACATCGTCGCCGATCTGCACCTCGGCCGCGCCGAACTCATGGGTACACGCGGGATCGCCCTGCCCGTGGCCATGACGGGCCGTTTGCTTGAATCTCTCGCGGGCGAGATGAAGCGGTGGAACGCCAAGCGGCTCCTTGTCCTCGGCGACCTGCTCCATGGGCCCGCGGGGATCACTCCCGAACTCATCGGGCGCGTCGCGGCGTGGCGAGCTGCATGCCCGTGCGAGATGATCGTGGTCCCTGGAAATCACGACCGGAAGATCGAGCGAGTCGAGCGAGAGTGGGGGATGACGGTCACCGAGTCGGTGTGGCGTGATGGGCCGTTCGAGTTCGCGCACGCGCCCGACGATCTCTCCTCGGAATTTTTCGGCTGGTGCGGGCACGTTCATCCAGCCATCACGATGAAGCACGGCCCGGACGCGATCAAACTGCGATCGTTCCACATCACCGAGCGATTCGGCATCCTGCCCGCCATGTGCCCGCTCGCTTCCGGCGGCGGAGTCCGCATGGCCAACCGCGCCCGCATCTTCGCCATCGCCGGCGATCAGGTGCTTGAGGTCCGTTCACCCGTAAACCGTGAGATGGCCCGACGCACCAGGTCCTGATGCGAGCCGAGCGAGAGGTCCGCGACGGCGCGGTCAACGACGGTGCCGTCCTTGTCGATGAGGAACGTGGCGCGGCGTGTGAGCAGGCCGAACAACGCCGAAACGCCGTAGAGCCTCGCGACCTCGCGATCGGTGTCGGCCACGAGCGTGAAAGGAAGGCCGTAGCGGGCGATGAAGGCCCCGTGCGATTCGTCGCCCTGCGGGCTCACACCAATGATTCGGACCGAGGTTGCCGTGAGAGTCGGCTGCACATCACGGAGCATGCACGCCTGGGCCGTGCAGACGCGAGTAAAGTCGGCGGGATAGAAGTACAGAAGCACGGGCCCCTCGGCGAGGCACGCGCGGAGCGTGCGCGGGCCGCCCTCCTTCGACGGAAGCGGGAAATCAGGGGCGGCGTCGCCGATGTTCAGCATGGTCAAGGGTTGGCACGCCGCCGCACGCCTGCAAGCCACTTTCGCGGAGGGCGTATCGCGGGTATCGTGGTCGCATGATCACGGTCGCCGCAAGACTCGCCCCGTTCGGCACGACGATCTTTACGGAGATGACGCGGCTGGCTCAGCGTCACAACGCCGTCAATCTCGCGCAGGGGTTCCCTGACTTTGACGGGCCTGAGTTCGTGAAGGACGCCGCGATCGACGCGATCCGCGCCGGGCGTTCGCAGTACGCACGGATGTTCGGCGACCCGGCCCTCAACGCCGCGCTCGCCAATCGCTGGCAATCGCTCACGGGCCAAGCCATCGATCCCGACACACAGATCACGATCACGAGCGGCTGCACCGAGGCGATCGCCGCGACGATGCTGGGCGTGATCAACCCCGGAGATCGCGTCGTGATGTTCGAGCCTTACTACGACTCGTACCGCGCGACCGCCGCGATGGCCGGCGCCGAGCCGAGGTTTGTCACGCTCCGACCGCCCACCGACCTGCGCGCCGGCCAAGTAACGAACTCGCCTTTCTGGTTCGACATGGGCGAGCTTGAGCGTGCAATGGCCGGTGCGCGCGCGATCCTGCTGAATACGCCGCACAATCCGACCGGGCACGTCTTTTCTCGCGACGAACTGGAGCGGATCGCGTTCCTGTGCGCCAAGCACAACGTGCTTGCGATCACTGATGAAGTGTACGAGGAACTGACCTACGGGCACGAGCACGTTCGCCTCGCGACGCTCCCCGGCATGGCGGAGCGGACCATCACCCTTTCCAGCCTCGGCAAGACCTTCAGCCTTACCGGTTGGAAGATCGGCTGGGCGATCACGACGCCTGAGCTCTCGCGGGGCGTGCGGGCCGCCCATCAGTTCCTGACCTTTGCCACCGCGACGCCGCTCCAGATCGGCGCGATCGCGGCCGTCGAACGTGGGCACGAGTACATCTCCTCGCTTCGGCTTCAGTTCGCGCAACGCCGTGAATTCCTCGCCACCACGCTCGCATCGCTCGGCTTCGGCGTCGTCATGCCGCGCGGCACCTACTTCATCATGGCGGACCACACCGAGGTCGCACGCCGCATGGGCGTGGCCGGCGACGTGGAGTTCTGCCGCGAGTTGCCCGCACGTTTCGGCGTGGCGGCCATTCCGCCCAGCGTCTTCTACGACCATCCCGAGTACGGTCGTTCCCTCGCGCGCTTCGCCTTCTGCAAGAAGCAGGAGACGCTCGAAGAGGCCGCCAGACGCCTGCGTCCGCTCGCGGCAACGGCCCCTGCGTAGGAGCATCTTGAGTGGAGAGGTGGAGAGACATCGGCGAGCTCGTCGTGCGTGCGGCTCTCGACGCGGCGAACGCGGGGCAGGCACTGCGCCGTGTGTGGGAACCGATCGACGACGGCTCGCTCCTGATCCTGTCGATCGGCAAGGCGTCGGTCGAAATGGCCGCCGCTGCGGGCGACTTGCTCGCGGACCGCGCGTTCGAGGGCATCGTGACCGCCGTGCCGGAACGAATGTTGCGCGCACTCGACGCCAGGTGGCGTGTCTTCCCCTGCGATCATCCGCTCGCGACGCAGCGCAACCTCGGTGCCGCGGCCTACATCGAATCACGCGTGCGTGGATTCGCAGAGAATCACGCGGGGCACGGCCAGCTGCTCGTCCTCATCTCCGGCGGCGGCTCCGCGCATCTCACCCTTCCCGCCAAGGGCGTCTCTCTCGCCGAGTATGTCGAACTCCAGCGCCGTCTCATGCTCGCCGGCGCCTCGATCAATGAACTGAACGCGGTGCGAAAGCACGCGGAGCGATTGAAGGGCGGGCGGCTGGCGGTGCTCGCAAACAGCCTGCGCGTGCGAGCCCTCGTGATGTCAGACGTCATCGGCGATCCGCTCGATGTCATCGCGAGCGGCCCGCTCTCGCCCGATCCATCGACATTTGCCGACGCGATCCAGGTGATCACGCGTCGGGGCTGCCACGGGATGGCCCCGGGCGCCGAT
Organism: Phycisphaerales bacterium; assembly: GCA_020853815.1. GTDB lineage: Bacteria > Planctomycetota > Phycisphaerae > Phycisphaerales > UBA1924 > JABWBC01. The sequence continues at coordinate 13,268 of JADYYE010000143.1, read as the reverse complement.
GAAGTTCTTGAACGAGGCATGCGCGGCCAGGTCACCGAAACTCCCAAGCCGGGCGATTCGATCTTCGACCATATCGATTCGCAGATCATCGCCAGCAACGCCGCGGCCGTGGACGCCGTGGCTGCAGCGCTGCAATCACGGTACAAGATCGCGCAACGGCGCACCGGCGTGACGGGCGAGGCACGCGATGTGGCCCGCGAACTCGTTGACGCGATCGCGGCGGAGGTAGAGTCGAATCAGGTCCCAATCTGCATCGTCTGGGGTGGCGAGCCGACCGTGGCTGTGGGCCAAGCCAAGGGCCGCGGCGGGCCGAGCCAGGAGGTCGCTCTTGCCGCCGCGATCGAGCTCGAACGGCGTCGTATCGACGACGCGCGGGTCGTCTCATTCTCCACCGATGGTGTCGACGGCCCGACGAGCAATGCCGGCGGAATCGGCGATGCCGCCCTGTGCCGCGAGTTGAGGGCGATGGGTCGCGACCCCGTCACCATGCTTGGCGCACACGACAGCGCCGCCGCACTTGAACTCGGGCGTCGCCTGATCAGGACCGGCCCGACGGGCACGAATGTGAATCATGTCTTCGTTGCGATCGCGGGAGTCTAGAAATCGTTGATCAGAATGTCCTTCAGCGCCTCGCGGCTGAGTACATGTCCCTGCACATGCCCGTCGACATACGCCGTGTTCATCACCTTGTTGTGACGCTTCTGGTCAAACTGCTGCATCAGCCCGTTCTTGTCGTACGCCTCGTTGTAGTTGTAGAGGTTGTCCCCCTTGACCTCGACATAGTCCCACACGGTAATCCAGCGGTCGGTCTTGGGCTCGCCGTCGGCGATGTAGAACACCTTGCTCGGGAACTGCACGCGGTCGAGCTTTCCCAGGTGCCGATAGATCTTCTTGTCGGGCGTGTATCGAAGTTGCCCGAGCACATACTCGTTGAACATGAACGAGGTCATCTCGCGGATCCCGCTGGGCCCGCCGTAGGAGCCCTCGACCGGCGTCATCGTGATCGCCAGCTGCTTGTTCTGCGTTGCGGCATCGGTCGCGGTGTAGTCGAAAGTCTGATCATCGGGGCAGCGCTGCAATTTCGCCAGGAACGGGTTCATGCCGCCCACGCCAATCTGCGTCCGAACGATCTCCTTCGAGCTCGTCTCGATGTCCGCGCCCGCAAAGGCGCCGAGCGCGGCGAAGAAGGGGAGCGGCCGTTTGGTCCCCGAGTCGTCCCAGGTCGGGATCCACGGAAAGCCTCTGTCGTTGAAGTTCGTGGCAAGGCTGTAGGTATTCAGGTATCCCGCCACGGGCGCCCGCCCCTGGTTCTGCGCCGCGAACGCGGTCGTGAGCTGCACCGTGTCGCGCACCGTCGAGGCGCACTTGATCTGCCGCCCCGACGAGCGGGCCTTGCCCAACGCCGGGAGCAGAATGGCGATGAGCAAGGCGATGATCGCGATCACCACCAGCAGTTCGATCAGCGTGAAGGCGCGGCGAGACATGCGGCCCCCTTCCGTGATTCATAACCCCGCTCTCGCGAGCGTTCCTGCGACTGATCGTCGCAAGCGGCTTTGCGGTCGAGCCCGGACCTTGCGCGTCACGACGAAAGCGAGCCCGCATCTCGCCGTCCGCCAGACCTCTTCGGCCATGAGTCTACCGCCATTGCCCGATCCGGTTCAAGCGATCTCGGTCCGCCCGCGGCCCGGTCAGTTCCCCTCGGTGCCGCGGATCACTTCCCCGTCTTTAATAATGGCGCTCACATGCTCAAGCCTCGAAATGTCCGAGAGCGGGTCGCCCTTCACCGAGATCAGGTCCGCGCGCTTGCCCGGCTCAATCGTCCCGACCAGGTTCGATACCCCGCAGAGCTCCGCCGCCGTGATCGTCGCTGAAACAATCGCCTCCTCGGGCGTCATGCCGCCCTTCACCATGAGGGCGAACTCGCGTGCGTTCTCGCCGTGGGGCGAGACGCCGGTATCGGTCCCGAACGCGATCTTCACGCCGCCCGTGCGGGCCTTGCGAAACATCTCCAGCATCCGCGGGCCGACGATGCTCGCCTTGTCCGCCACGACCTTCATGTAATAGCCCGGGATCTTTGCGTTCGCGCTGACCGTCTCTCCCGCCAGCAGCGTCGGGACCAGGAACGCGCCCTTTTCCTTGAACAGTCGCACCGACTCATCGTCGAGATACGTCCCGTGCTCGATCGAATCGACGCCCGAGCGGAGCGCCGCGTTGATCCCGTCCACGCCGTGCGCGTGGGCCGCGGCCTTGCGCCCCATCGCGTGGGCCGTGTCGATGATCGCCGCGAGTTCGTCATCGAAGAAGTGCTTGGCCAGCCCGGCGCTGCTCACCGAGAGCACGCCCCCCGTCGCCGTCAGCTTGATGCAGTCCGCGCCGAGCTTGATCTGATTCCGCACCGCCTTTCGGCACTCATCCACGCCGTCCGCCACGCCCTCGTCCACGCCCGCCAGCCCGAACACGTCCGAGCGCACGCCGTTCGTCGGATCGGCGTGCCCGCCCGTCACGCTGATCGCCTTCCCGGCGGCGATGATCCGCGGCCCGATCACGTCGCCGCGATTGACCGCGTCGCGCAGTTTGATCACCACGTCGCCGCCCGCACCCAGGTCGCGCACCGTCGTAAACCCCGCCAGCAGGTTTTTCTTCGCGAACGTCACCGAGCGAAACGCGCCGTCGATGTCGTTCTCGGCCATCATCCGCAGCCGCATGTCGGGGGTGAACTCCATCGCCAGATGAACATGGCAATCGATCAGTCCCGGCAGCACATACTGGTCCGACAGATTCAACTCCTCGCTCGTCGCGCCCGCGGGGATCGCCGCCTTGGCGTCAAGCCCCGGCAGGATCGACTCCACCGCGCCGTTGCGGGCGACCAGCGTCACGTTCCTCTTCGGGGGCTTGCCGGGCACGTCGAGCAACGTCCCGCAACGGACCACTAGGTAGCGATCGCCCTTCACGCTTGCCTGCGGCGCCCGCGCGCTCGACGCCCATAGCTCACCCGCCGAGGCCCATGCCCCGTTCAACACCGTCGCGCCCGCTGCAATCACCAGCGCGAGCGATCGGAAGGCTCTCACAAGAATCTCAGGACGCTCGGAAGGCCAACCTGGGCCGCACTTCGTCAGCTTGTCCATTCTGAATCACCTCTGTGCCAATGTGTTGAACTGCCTTCTCCGCTCGACCGGTCATTCCCGGCCGCTCGGATGCCTCACCGAGCCAGTTTCCTCTGCCTTCTTCTGGTTCCCTGCATGTCTTTCCTACCGTCTCTCTGTCTCCCTGTCTCGCTGCTTCCAACGAAAAACCGGCGACGCGTTGCGCCGCCGGTTGAAAAGACTACCGAGATTTCAGGCCGGGCGTTCTCCGATCACCGCTGCTCGGGCGGGATGCCCATGCCGCGACGGTCCGGGCTCGCCGGACGCTTCGGCGGCGTGTACCCGCTGGCTTTGATCTCGCTGAGCAGGTGGTCGGTCACCGCGTCGAGCTGCGGATCAACACCCGCCGAGAGCTTGCTCGGGTCATCGATGACCTCGACGTCCGGATCGACGCCGTGCCCCTCGACTCCCCAGTTGCCGTCGGTCTTGTAGAAGCCGAAGGTCGGGACGCTGATGCCGCCCCCGTCGATCAGCCCGGGGTTGCCCGAGATGCCGACCAGCCCGCCCCAGGTGCGTGTGCCGAAGACCTTGCCCAGCTTGTTGTGCTTGAAGAGCCACGGGAACATGTCGCCGCCCGAGCCCGCCAGACCGTTGATGAGCATGGCCTTGGGGCCCTGGTGGCTGTCCGGCGGCCAGGTCCAGTCGATCCCGTCACGCTTCGCCCAGTAGTTGGTCACCGGACGATTCAGCAGCTCGATGAACCGCGTCGGGATCTGTCCGCCGCCGTTCCAGCGATCATCGATGATGAGCGCCTCTTTGCCGCGTTGCCCGATGAACTGGCGGAACAGGTCGTTCTGCCCGTCCACGCCCGTGTTGGGCACATAGATATACCCGACCTTCCCCTCCGAACGCTTCTCGACGTACGCGCGGTTCTGCTCGATCCATGAGCGATAGCGAAGCCCCGCCTCGCCCCCGATCGGCTTCACCAGCACCTCGCGGGCCGAGGCGTCCATCACCGGCTTGTCGCTCACCGTGATCGACGTCGTGCGGTTCGCCGTGTCGATGAACGCCGCCCACACGTCCTTGCTCGTGTCCACCGGAACCCCGTCCACCGCCAGAAGATAATCGCCCTCCTTCACGTCAACGCCGAGCTGGCTGAGCGGCCCGCGCGCGTCCGTGTCCCAGTCCGCGCCGGCGTAGATCTTCGTGATCTTGTACGCCGTGCCCGCGTCGCTCTTCACCAGCTCATAGTCGCATCCCAGCACGCCCACGCCGATCTGCGGCGAGGACTCCACGTCGCCGGGGCTGGTGATGTACGCGTGCCCGATGTTCAGCTCCGAAATGAGCTCTCCCTGAACGAACGCCACGTCCTCGCGGCTGGCGCAGTCCTCGATCATCGCCAGGTAGTGAACCCGCAGCGCCGCCCAGTCCACGCCGTGCATCGTGGGCTCATAGAAGAAGTCGCGCTGCAGACGCCAGGTGTCCATGAAGATCTGGACCCACTCCAGCCGCGGGTTGATCGTCACGAGCATCCCCGAGGTGGGCACGTTCGTCGACTTCCCGCCGCCCGCCGAGGCATCCATTACGCTCATCGACGAACCGCGGAAGACCAGGAGCTTCTTGCCGTCGGCCGAGATGTCAAAGCCGCCCGCGCCGTCGGTGACGGACTTCTCGCTGCGAGTATCGTCCTTGGGATCAAAGATCTTGATCCCGCCCGGCGTGCCCGGGCCGCCCTGGCGCGAGTACACGAGCTGCCCGCCATCGGTGGTGGCGAGGCGTCCGAAGTTGCCGGGCCCGACCGGGAGCGCGATCGCCCGCCGCTCAAAGCCGGCGAAATCGATCTTCACTTCCTTCACCTCGCCGGGCTTGGATGCGTCCGCGCCCGCCGCGGCAGCGCCGCCCGTCGCTGACGGCCCGCTGGTTCGCTTGCCGTTCCACGCGCCGGATTCGTTCCCCACGCTCCAGGTGCCGGAAACGTCCTGGCCCTTGATCGTGCCGGTCATGTTCACGCTCTGCTGCGCCACCGCGATCGTGAGCGTGATCGCGCCCGAGCCCTTGTCATAAGTGCCAGAGATTCCCCCGCTCCCCATCGCGCTCGTCACCGAGCCCGTGACCTTGCCGTCCGCCGCGACCGTGAGGTTGAGCTTGAACGGCAGGCCGCCCGGCGGGATGTTCTGCCCTCCGGTCACCATGCAGTCCCACGTCCCGCTCACGCCGTCGTCCGCGACCGCCGCCGTCGCCGCGCCGTTCGCCGGCTTGTCCGCTGGCTTGTCCGACGCCGGGGCCGCGTCCTTCTTCTCGTCCTTCTTGTCTTCCTTCTTCGGCTCGTCCTTCTTCAGTTCTTCCTCGTCGCTCTTGAGAGGCAGGGGGTTCTTCACATCATTCCGCAGCGGCACCATGAAAAGCAGCTGGGTGCTGTTGTACGCAAACGTCGTGTCAACGTCGGAATACGTGGGGGAGTTGAAGTTCCTCGTCGACACGAAGTACAGGAACTCGCCCTTGCGATCGAAAACGGGCGACCCCGCCGGGAACGTCGAGCTCGTCACCTGCGTCTTCTCGCCCGTCTTGACGTTGTAGACCCACACGCAACCGTTCTGATTCTTCTCGTCCGCACGCGCGTACGTGAACCAGTTGGAGTCCTGCGACCAGTTCACACTCGTCGGGTTCGACGTCGGGTCCTGGTCGATCACCTTGGTTTCGCCGCTCTCCACCGTTGTCAGATACACCCGCCCCGCCTGGTCGGTGAACTGGATGAACTTCGAATCGGGCGACCACACCGGGCTGTAGCGGAACCCGGCCCCGAGGTTCGTCAACTTCCGCGTCTCGCGCTTCGGCTCTTCGGCCTTGGGCTCTTCCTTCTTGGCCTCATCCTTCTTGGCCTCACCGGTTTTGGCTTCACCGGTTTTGGCCTCCTCCTTCTTCGCGTCGTCCTTCTTTTCCTCGACCTTGGGCTTCGCGTCCGATGGGCGGATGTACAGCTCATACTCGCCCGATTCATCGCTGAAGTACGCGATCCACTTCCCGTCCGGAGACCACGACGGATCGCGCTCGAAAACCCCGTCCGTCCGCGTCAAGGAACGCACCACGCCCTCGTTCGCCGGCGCCGACCACAGGTCGCCTCGCGCCTCGATCGCCACCCGCTTCCCCGTCGGAGAGATCGAACCGCCGCCGACGTTCTTGCTCTGGTCCACCGTCCGCGGCCTGATCGTCGGGCGATCGCCCGGGATCGAAATCTTCACCTCCGTCGCCTGCAGTGTCCCCAGGTTCAGAAGCATCAGCTTGCTCCCGAGCTGGAACACGATCTCGCCCTTGCCGTCCGAGCCCGGCCCGATGCTCGGCCACTTGGTGTCGTCGTCCTTGTAGCTCGTGATCTGCTCGTGCTTGCCCGTCGCGACGTCATACGCCCAGATATTCATCCGGTGCTCGGGCCCGTTGTCGCTGTGGTAGTACAACACCTTGCCGTCGCCGCCCGGAACCCACATCGGGATCGAGTCCACGCCCTCATAGTCCGTCACCCGCTTCGAAGACTTGTCCTTCAGGTTGAACAGCCAGATGTCCGTCGCCATCCCGCCGCGATACCGCTTCCACGTGCGGTTGTCCACCGAGTGCGGCGTGTAGGCCAGCCACGTCCCGTCCGGGCTGATCGACGAGAACGCGCCATACGGCACCGGCAGCCGCTCCGGCATGCCGCCCGTCGGAGCGACCGTGAAAATCTGCGACTGACGCTGCAAGCCCGCCAGCCCGTTGCTGATGAACAAAAGCTTGCCGTCCGGCGTCCAGTCCGACAGGTTCTCGCCGCTGGGGTGATGCGTCACGCGCTTCGCAAAGCCGCCCGTCGCCGGGATCACGTAGAGGTCGCGGTTGCCGTCGTAGTTGCCGGCGAACGCGATCGACTTTCCATCCGGGCTGAAGCGAGGGAACGCCTCCTGCCCGGGCGGGCTGGCCAACGGCGTCGCCAGGCCGCCCGACTTGGGGGCCACCCACACGTCGTTGGCGTACACGAAGCAAATCCTGTCCGCGCTCACGTCCGGGAACCGCAGCATCGTCGCCGCCGGAGTCACGTCGGCATTCGCCGCCGCTCCAAACGCCGAACCCGCGAGGGCGGCCAGGATCATGGTGCGAGACATCCCGGGACGAACCCCCCGACGAGTGCAAGATGTGTTCAAGCGTGAATCCCCGTTCTCTCAGCTTCGCGTGCTGGGCCACCATGGGCCCGTGTGTGGACCAGCGTATACCGGACCAGCCCGCTTGGGTTTCACGACGCGCCTCTTCCGCTCCGCTTCCACCCCCGACCCACGCGGCTCCCACCCGGGGGTTTTCGGCCCACCTCTCTGAAATTGAATTGACTGATTCAATCGTCGTCGTTATTATTCCTAAACAGGAAGAATATAAATGCCGCGACGTCATTCCCCATCCCCGGCACCCGATCTCGCCACGTCCCTGCTCGAGCTCGGCCTGACCCCCGCCGAGGCCGAGGTCTACGCCTTCCTGCTCTCGGAATCCCCGGCCACCGGGTACCGCGTTGCCCAGGCGATCGGCCGCCCCGTCGGCAACGTCTACAAGGCTGTCGAAGCGCTCGAAGCCAAGGGTGCCGCGCTCGTCGCCGACGACGAGGACCATCGCGTCGCGCGCGCCATCCCCCTCACTCAATTCGCGGCCCAGGCCCGCGCTCGAGTGCAACGCGCCTGCGATGCCGCCCAAGCCGCCGCACAGACCGCCGCCGCACTCGCCGTTGACAACGCCGCCGACTTCGACGATCGCCTCTACCGCCTCAACAACGCCGATCAGTTCATCGCCCGCGCCCACGCGCTCACCGACGACGCCGCCATGTTCATCCTCGCCCTCGGCGCTCCCGCGGCCTTCGAGCCCATCGCCGACGCCCTCGTCGCCGCCGCCGCTCGCGGCATTCCGGTCGCCATCAAGTCCCTTGTCCCCATCGACCTTCCCGGCGTCCGAGTCATCGTCGACCACCGCGGCGAAACCGCTCTCTTCAACGCGCCGGGCCACTGGCTCAGCCTCAACGCCGACGGTGGCCAAGTCCTGGAAGCCATGCTCGACGCCGAAACCAGCGAGGTCCTCACCGGATACTGGACGCGCCACCCGCTCATCGCGTGGACCTCCTACACCGGCCTCTATTCCCGCCTCATCCTCGAAGAACTCCGCGCGGCCGACGAGCCCTCGCTCGCCCCACGCAGGGGCGATCCACGCTGGGCCCCCTTCGAGCACCCGCTCTCCGAGGGCAAGCGCCTCATGGTCGAACGCTTCCGCACACCCTCGCCCGGCGCACGCCGCTCCGCGCGCAAGAAAAGAGAAGGAGACGATTCGTGAACATGCTCTCCCGCCGTTCGTTCGTGCTCGCGCTCGCCATCGGTGCCGCGTCACTCGCGCCCATCTCGACCGCCCGCGCCGGCGAGCTCCTCGTCTGCAACTTCAACGGAAACTCCGTCACGCGCTACGACCTCGCCACCGGCGCGTACCTCGGCACACTCGACCCCGCCGCCAACATCCAGGGCCCGCTCTGCGCCCGACTCGGGCCCGACGGCCTGCTCTACGTCGCCTCCGAAGGAAACAACCGAATCGTCCGCTTCAACCCCGACACCTGGACCTACAAGGACACCTTCGTCGCCGGCAACGGCCTCACCCAACCCACCGGCCTGACCTGGGATACGAACGGCGACCTCCTCGTCTCTTCCTTCGACGGCGACTCCATCCTCAAGTTCGACGGCACGACCGGCGCACCCAAGGGCGCGCTCGTCACCTCGGGCCAGGGCACCCTCAACGGCCCGGACAACGGCATCATCGTCGGCCCCGACGGCGCGATCTGGGTCCCGTCCTACTGGAACAACCGCGTCATCCGATACAACGCCGACACCGGCGCGACCATCGGCCAGTTCGCCACCGTCGCCCGCCCGCGCGTCATGGAGTTCCGCGGCGGCGCGATGTTCATCACAAGCGAAACGAACAACTCCGTCCGCAAGTACGACGTCGCCACCGGCCAATACCTCGGCAACTTCGTCGCCTCAGGCTCCGGCGGCCTCACCACGCCCATCGGGATGACCTTCGCGTCCGACGGCGTGCTCTACGTCACGTCCAGCAACAACAAGGTTCTCAAATACGACGCCGCCACCGGCGCTTCGCTCGGCCAGTTCACAAGCGATCACATCGACCTGCCCACGTTCGTCACGGTCGTTCCGTCGCCTGCAGCCGCGAGCCTCGTGCCGGTCGTTCTTCTCGCCACGCTCCGCCGCCGGCAATGACGCCTCGCGCACCCATTTGTGTTGCTTCTCCGGCTCGATGCACGAATGCCGCGTGCCGCGTGCCGCGTGCCGCAAGGCTTGCTTCGTTCTCGCCCCGCTGATTCCCTCTGATCCTTCCGCGCCGGGCCTTTGTGTTCCCGAAGGCCGCATCTTCTGCCGCACTGTCGCACGATCGATCGGTTCGCTTGCTGCCCGAATGCCGATTGCCGAATGCCAAGTGCCAAGTGCCTACTCCGCAAACTTGATCGCGTCCGCGCTCGTCGCCCACTGATATACGCCCAGCACCGCCCGCACGTACGCGCTCGCCGGCCTCTCTTCCCGCACGTACTCCCGCGCGCTCACGCCCAACCTTCGGGCACGCGCTCGATCGTTCAGCAGCCCCGTGATCGCGTTTCCCCACGCCGCCCGATCACGCCCATCGACCACGATCGCCGTCCGCTGATCGATCAGCGAGCTGACGAGCGGGTCGCGAGCTGCCACGACCGCCATGCCCGTCCCCATCGCTTCCAGGAGCGTTGTGCGTTGCTCGCCCAGCGCCTCGGGCTGCACGAGGATGTCGCCACGCAACAGCAGGTCGCGCCTCCCTTCCAGGTCCTCGATCATCGACAGCCGCTCCAGGAGCCCCAGCCTCCGCGCCGACTCCCACAGCCCCGCGAGCTGCGCCTCGCGAGCATCCACAAACACCAGCAGCTCGGGCGTTCGTTCAGCTGCTTTGGCGATCCCCTCCAATGCCGCCCGTGTCGCCTCGCCGTCGCGCCCGCTCCCGACCACCATCACCGACGGCGCCCGCCCTTCCTCGAGAATTCGCGCCGGCTCGTCCGGCGTCAGCACGCCCCACGTCCCCAGCCGCACCGTCAGCCCCTGCGCTTCCTGCAAAAGTGCCCGCTCGATCGCCGGGTCCGGCGCCATGAACACCGCGTCCTCCCATTCACTCACCGCGGCCTTCGCCACCAGCCCCGATCGCCACACCTCCAGCACCAGTTCGCTCTCGAGCACCGCCGCCAGCATCGCGCCGAGCTTCCACGCCGACCCGCCGAACACATGCACCACGTCGATCTTCCCGCCGCTCGCCACCTTGCTCTTGATCGTGCGCGCCCGCCACGCCGTGCCCAGCGTCCAAAGCCCCGCGGGGTACGTGATCGCCTCGGCCAATCCCGCCGCCGACGCCGGCACGTCCTCGGGCGTCGCCTGCACCACCCGCACGCCCTCGTCCGCCAGCCCGACCTCCAGGCGCGACAACAGCGCACGCTCGTGCGTGGCAAACAAGCCGTCGGCCAGGATCAAGACCCGCATCGCTCACCCCGCGACCGCAACCCAACGCCCGGGCGCCACGCACTCCATCACCGCCCCCTCGCCGCCCGGCCACCACGCCCGCTTCCCCACCCGCGCCTCAAACTCCCTCATCATCGTCCCATCGGCCATCGCGTCGTCGATCGTCGCCAATCTTTCCGGCTTCCGATCGATCCGAGGCGAGCACGCCACCAGCGCCCGCGTGTACGGATGGATCGGCCCCGCGAACACCTCCGCCACCGCGCCCCGCTCCACCACCCGCCCGCGGTACATCACGCACACCTCGTCCGCCCGCCCACGCACCAGCCCAAGATCGTGCGAGATCAGAACCATCGCCATGCCCGTCGCCCGCTTGCGCTCGTCCAGCAGGTCCAGCACCTGCCGCTGCGTCGTCACATCCAGCGCCGTTGTCGGCTCGTCCGCCAGGAGCACCGCGGGGCGGCACGCCATCGCCATCGCGATCATCACGCGCTGCCGCATCCCGCCCGAAAACTCGTGCGGGTACGCACGCAGGACCGACGCACGCGCCATCGACACTCCCTTCCGCGCGCGAATCCCGACATCCTCCAGCGCCCGCTCCGCGATCCCCGCCGCCTCGCGCGCCCCGCACTCCTGGTGAACGCGGATCGTCTCGATCAACTGCTCACCGATCGACATGACCGGATTGAGCGACGTCATCGGCTCCTGGAAGATCATCGCGATCCGCCCACCCCGGACCCGCGAGAGCTCTCGCGCGTCAGCTCGCAGGAGTTCCGTTACGCGCCCGCCCTCCGGGTCCGTGAACGTGATGCTCCCCCCGCGATACTCCGTCGGCGGCGAAGCCAGCAGCCTCAGCACGCTCATCGCCGTCACCGACTTTCCGCTCCCGCTCTCGCCCACGACCGCCAGCGTCTTGCCCGCATCGACCGACCAGTCGACATCACGCACGACGCTCGCCGAAGCGCCGAACCCGACCGTCAGCCCGCGGACTTCAAGCACCGCGCTCATGCCGCCCGCTCCCGGCTCTTGGGATCAAGCCGCGCCCGCAGCCACTCGCCGATCAGGCTCAGCGACAGCAGCGTCCCCGCCAAGAGCACGCAAGGAAAGAAGAGCAGCCACCAGTGCGAGCGATACGGATTCAATTCCGCGAGCCCGTCCGCCGCCAAGTTGCCCCAGCTCGGCACCGGCGCCTTCACGCCGATCCCAAGGAAGCTCAGGAAGCTCTCCTGAAGGATCGCTTGCGGCACCGCCAGCGTCGCATACACCACGATCGGCCCGACCAGATTCGGCAAGAGGTGCCGCACGAAGATCCGTCCCCAGCCCGCGCCGATCGCCCGCGCACCCTCCACAAAGGGCTGGTTCACGAGGCTCAGCACCTGTCCGCGAATCACTCGCGCCGTGGTCAGCCAGCTCACGCCGCCGATCGCGACCAGCAGCGTCGCCAGCGACACCACCTGCCGCCCCGCCGGACCAAGCCCGCCCGCCCGCTGCACGACCGCGTCCGACGCCACCGCCAGCAGGACGATCAAGAGCACCGACGGCAGGCTGTACAGAATGTCCACGATCCGCATCATCACCGCGTCGACGCGCCCGCCCGCCGACGCCGCCGCGGCGCCATACACCGTGCCGATCACCACGCTCACCAGCGCCGCCAGCACGCCCACGCCCAGCGACACCGCGCCGCCCAGGAGACACCGATAGAGCAAGCTGCGCCCGAGCAGGTCACTCCCGAGCAGGAAGAACACCGGCGACCGTTGGAGAGGCGATACGCCGCCCGCTTCCTTCGTGATCGTGTCGCAGCGTGCCCGCGTCTCATCGTCCAAGGGCGACCACGCGGGGGGCAATCGCGCTTCGCGCGATTCACCGGCGTTGTATCTGGCCTCGCTCCCTCCCAGCATCCAAGGCACGCTTCCGAAGCACGCCGCCACCAGCAGCGCAAGCATCGCGAGCGCCAGCCTGACGCCGACGCCCGCCCCGCGTCCCTTGGTGACCCGCCGCGCCTCCATGCCCCGCCAGCGTACGCGATTCCGCCGGGTTTCGCCGCGCCTCTCCGCGCGCCGCCACCGCGCTGTCTCCGCTCCATTCAACCTCACCTGGTTGCTCATCCGAAGCTCCCGACGGTGCGCATTCGGCCTCGATTGCTGCTCATACCCGGTCGCCGCGATGACGGAGACCGGCCCGGATGCCCCGCTCCCCACGGGCATGATGCTCGACGACGCGTGGCTCGCGGTGCGGTAGACTGCGGAGATGAGCGGGAAGGCTCCTCGTCATGTGGCCGAGGCACATCCTCCAGATGATCACGCCGCACTTCGCTTGCTACTCATGTGCGCGGTCGTGATCGCCTGGTTCATGGCGATTCACTGGACGGCCGCCATCGTCGAGCGGATGTCCTGGGGGAGTTGGTTCGTCACGCCACTGGGAGAGAGCAGGATTGAGAATGCGATTTCCGCCGTCAAGCAGGTGGGCTCGTGGTTCGTCGAGCACAACGACAATATTCCAGAGATGGTGCGCGTAGTCTTGATGCTTCTGTTCGCAGTCGGAGCGACTCGCTACCTGCTTTGGGCGAGGGGCAGAGCGATCCAGTGGATCCTGACCGGGGGTGTTCGATGACTCCGACTTGGTTGCATCCAGTTGTCCGCCTCATGGGTCTATTTTTCAT
>JADYYE010000309.1 GCA_020853815.1 Phycisphaerales bacterium | reverse complement strand
CTTTTTCTCCTCACGCTTTTCACGCTTAAAGTCGTGGATGACCGTTTGGATGCCGCCCACGGTCCAAGAGAGGACCACAATGCAGAAGCACCCGATCAGAATGTTGCAGAGAAGAGATGAAATCATAACTGTGTTTTCCATGAGTTTGCGCTCCTTTCCTTAGTTAAGAAAATCTTCGTCGGCATCGGTGGAGAAGTCGGACTCAGCACTTGCTTTACCGCCGAGAGGCTCACCGGCGCGGAGCAGCTGCAGGTTGTTGAGGCCACAGGCGATGCCGCGATTACCGTTCGAGTTGAATGCGTACAGTGTGATACTGGCGCGACCATAGACGCCGGAATATACCTCAGAGCGGGTAAGCACAGGATTGAGATCTGCGTCCACAATGCCGGGTGCCGTAGCGGAGTTGGCATTGATGAAGTAGGCTTTGGCATAAGCCGGATCGTCCGGGCGCTCTACGTCACCGTCACGGAGAGGCGTCTTGATGGCAGTAAGAGGCGGTACGCTTTTGGAGTTGCCCTTGAGCTTTGACTCGCCTTCGGCATAAGCAGCTTCGATGGCAGCTTTGATCTTGGCGACGGTCTTGGTATCAGACTTCGGGATGATGAGGCTGACGCTGTACTTCGGAGCGCCGCCGTTGATAGACTTCGGTTCCCAGACGTTGGCGTAACTCCAACGGGTGTCTTCACCGGTGATGACCTTCATGGGATTTTTTACAGTAGTGTTCTTAGACATAATCTTGTCCTCCTTAATTTTCACTGAAATCAGATTTTGCATTGTTCATAGCCGGACGCTTGTCACTCTCCGGCACCAGAGTGGGTTTGCCCTGCGGCTTTTCGATAAGACCGGCAAGGACCTCTTCAAAGCGGGCTTTGCCGAGCAGCTTTTGCATGGCGGTAACGCCGAGCAGCTTCTGTTCATACGGATCAAAACCGGCCTTGGTAACTGCCTCAGCAACGGCAGCGTCGTTTGTGTATTTCCTATTGGAACGGCCCTCGACCAGCTTCCAGCCGGACCATTCCTTGCCGCTGATCGCCTGCTGGAGCGCGTATTCTTTAATGTCGGATGCCCATGTCACCAGATCGTCGACCTTGGAGAGAATGTCCTCTACGTCCTCATCGGTGAGCAATGGCGGCAGCTTAAATTCATACTTCGCAAGCTCCAGATTGGCTGCGGCACGAGCGCGGCAGGCGTTCTTGGCCTTACAGAAACCACACCATTCTCCGCAGAGGAAGTTGCCGTCACCGGCAAAG
>JADYYE010000142.1 GCA_020853815.1 Phycisphaerales bacterium | reverse complement strand
GTGGCCGCTGGTGCGTTGTTGCTCTACGGGCAGATCGAGTGGGACGACGATTGGTTCGCTTCCTTCACGCAGGTCCTCGTGCTTGGACTCCCGGCATCGATTGGGGCGGCCGCCGGCCGCCTCGCGGTGTAGATCAGGCGGACAATTGACTGACTCTCGCGACCAACTCGATGAGGCGCACGATTCCTCCCCGATGGCGACCGAGCACGACAAGCCCGGACGAAGCCCGAGTCGTAGGCGGACGTCCGCCGAATGGGCGACGCTCATCGGCAGCGTGGTCGTCATCGCGTTGCTCGTGGGAGTCGCACTCTACGAGCATTTCGGTGGTGATGAGCCGCACGGGGTGCGTATTGCCGTCGACTTGGCGCTCGATCAGGTCGATGTGCGGGACGACATCAATTACGTGCCCTTCTCCGCGGTCAATACCGGGTCGGACCCGGCCCAAGATGTCGTGATCCACGTCGAGATCAAGAAGGGGGAGGAGACGGTCGAGGAGTCGACGCTGGAGATCGCCTTTCTCCCAAACGGAGGTTCGGTCGAGGGAGAGCTGGTGACGCGCCTCGACCTGAGTCTTCATACGATCGAGGCGCGCGTCGCCTCTTTCCAGACGCCGTAGGGCATCTCGAACAAAGCGGCGGATCGACGTCCGCGCTCGCCTCAAACGGGCAGTTGTGCCGCAAATCCTCCTGTGCCATACTCGGCCTACGTTGTCCAAAACCGAATACGTACGTGTTCTTGCCGGGACGAAGCGGCCTGGGGAGAACCACCCATCGATGGAGAAGGGAGACGTAGGAATGGGTCGCGCGCTCGACATTTCGGCGATGCTTCAGTTGGCAACTCCGGCGACTCGCCGGGAAATCCTGCGAATCGGCGCGGCCGGCGGAATCGCCGCACCTGCGCTCCTGGCCATGCTGGCGCGCGACGGTGTCGCCCCGGTCTACGCGGCCGCGAACCTGCAAGAGACCCCGGTCAAAGGCGGCACGCTGGTCCTCCTCGGTCACCAGGAGATCGCCAGTCTCCACCCCGACGAGGCGATCGACGGCCCGACCGTCCACTGGGTGATGGTCACCCAGATGTTCAACGCGCTGGTGGAGCAAGACGAGAATTTCGTCTTCCAACCGGTGCTCGCCGAGGCGCTACCCACGGTCTCCGAGGACGGGCTGACCTATACCTTCAAGCTGCGAACCGGGGTGAAGTTCCACAACGGCGAGGAGTTGACCTCCGCCGACGTCAAGTACACCTACGAATGGTTCATGAACCCGGACAACGCGGCGACCAATGCCGCGAACTTCGCCTCGGTCGCTTCGGTCGAAGCGCCGGACCCGTCGACCGTGGTGGTCACGCTCAAGGAGCCGTTTGCGCTCTTCCTCGCGCGCGTCGGCGGCACGTTCATCATGCCCGCGGCGGATCACGAGGCGAAGGGCAAGGAGGGCTTTGGCGCGGCCCCTGTCGGGACTGGGGCATTCAAGCTCAAGGAGTGGAACGCGGCCGCGTTCACCGAAACCGAGCGGTTCGACGAGCACTTCCGGGGCGCTCCGAACCTGGATGCCGTTCGTTTGAACGTCGTTCCCGAGCCCGCGCAGCGCACGATCGGTCTGGAGACGGGCGAGGCCGACGCCTCCGTTTGGACGCTGGTCACCGAGGATCACCTCCGGCTTTCGGAAGACGATCGGTTCAAGACCTACGTCACCTCGTCGCTCGCGATCAACCACTTCCCGCTCAACAACACGAACCCCAAGCTCTCCGACAAGCGCGTTCGGCAGGCGATGATGTTCGCGATCGACCGGCAGTCGATTATCGATGACATCTGGCAAGGGACGGCGACCCTGGCAACCGCGAACCTCTCGCCCGCGTTGTCGCAGTTCTACAACGCCGATGTGCCGCAGTATCCGTACGATCCGGCGAAGGCCGCCGCGCTTCTCGACGAGGCCGGTTGGGTGCTCAACGGTGATTGGCGCGAGAAGGACGGAGAGACCCTGTCGTTCACGTGCACGACGATCACGGGCGACTCCACCCGACGCGGCGAGGCGGAGATCGTTCAGCAGTTCCTGGCCGAAGTCGGCATCCAGATGAACCTCGAGGAGGCGCCGGTCGCCACCATTCTCGAGCAGATGCGTGCGGGGACGATGGACTCGAGCGTCTTCAACTGGACATACGGCGGCGGCTTCGGCGACCCCGACGATGGCGGCACGTTGGAGTCGACCGGCGCCAGCAACTTCTCGCACTTCTCGAACGCCCGCGTCGATGAGCTCCTCGCGCAGGGGCGGACGGAGATAGACCCTGCCGCCCGCGTGGCGATCTACAACGAGGTGCAGCAGATCTTCGCGGACGAAGTGCCGTTCCTCTTCATGATGTTCTGGGACTGGTACACCTTCATCAACACCAGAGTGAAGGGCGTGCCCGAGTCGGCGCAAACGGCTGACGCCATCTACACCAACGCCTACAAGTGGTGGATCCAAGAGTAACCACCAGGCGCGCCCCCGCGACAAATCCCGGGCGCGCGGCCGCGTCATCCCGGCCCC
>JADYYE010000141.1 GCA_020853815.1 Phycisphaerales bacterium | reverse complement strand
GCTTGGTGGAGACTCCACCAACGACCTCAGCCGCACCACGAGGGCCGGGCGTGCCGATCAGAATCCGGTTCAACGCGCAGCAGGTCCAACTCGTGCCGTGGCCCCCGCGCCGGGGTGAGGGGCCGTCGTGGCTGAACGACAAGTCGGCGCTCCGATCGGCACTTCGGGAAGCGGTGGCTGAAGAGCAAGGGGCCACGCAGCTTCGCGAGATGCTCGTGGACGTCGGCGCCAGAGGCGTGCATCGAGCATCGGATGATGAACTGATCGAGCTGGCGGTGGAGCTGATCGAACAGGGACGGCTGATGATCCTCCCGCCCGAGTGGCGGTGGCGACCCAAACTGATGGCGAGCGCGACCTCGCAGGCGCAAGCCCAGGAGGTCGCCCCGGCCGCGCGCACGCCGGTGACCAAGACGTGGTTCGCCGTCAAGATCGTCGATGAGAAGACGGGCGAACCGGTGTCATCGGTTCGGCTGAAGATCACCCTCCCGGACGGGGTTGAGGACTACTACACAACGAGCGCCGGCGGCTCCGTGCGTATCGATGACATCCCCCCCGGAACATGCGACATCGCCTGCGACCTGACGGGGGCCACGATGGACGACACCTACGAGTTCAAGGGCGAGGGCCAGCCCCCGCCACCCGCTCCGAACGCCAAGGTGTGGCCGAGCCGCAAGATCTCAGCGTCCAACCTGAAGCGCATCGCCGAGATCGAGCGTCACAAAGTCAAGGACGGTGAATCGATCCTCTCCCTCGCCACCGCCGCGGGGTTTGACTGGAAGTTCCTCGCACGCTTCAACTGGGGCACCGACGTTCCCACGGAGATCAACAAGCACCTCGTCAACGACAACGGCATCTGGAAGAAGACGAAGGACGGCAAGAACTACTCCTTCACCTCGACCGACCACCCCGGCATCATGTTTATCCCCAAGAAGTGGGAGAAGCTGGGCGTCGCCACCGGAACGGAGCACGTCTTCAAGGTGCGGCACATCGTGCCGTACATCATTCGGCTGGAGACGCTGTCCGGGCATCGCATCCCCGATGCCAAGTACAAGATCACATGGGCGAACAAGGACACCAAGGAGGGCCAGCTGGGCCCCCAGGGCATCGACATGATCGAGGATCCACCGCCCGGCGCATTCCAGATCGAGTACCTGGACTTGCACGAGGTACTCGCCAAGGGTCTGGCCGCCGAAGCGCGTGCGGCCATGGACAAGGGCACGCAGGAGGAGCTGCTGCACCTGCTCAAGTACGACGCCGAGACCACGACGAACATGGTCACCTACTACGACAAGTACTTCAACAACTACAGCGGCAAGGGCCTGATCGAGGACCTCTACAAGAAGTTCCCCGACGAGGATGAGCGCGGCGTGCTCGAGATCCTCCTCGCCTCGAACGACCAGACGACCAAGAGCAATCTCACGTCGGTCGATCCGCCCATCTACGAGCCCATCGAGATGGAAGTCGACGAGAAGTTCGGCAAGGTCGGAGCACTCCAGCCCGAAGGAGGCTCCGGTGGGCGATAATCCGTACCGCATGGTGGTCTCGCCGAGGCTGCGATCCATCACCCGCGGCGCGGTGATGAACTTCGAGATCACCGGCGGCCAGCTCTTCTGGGACCGCAACGGGATGACCCGTCGCTACTCGTCCCTCCGAGGGTACTACTTCAACGACCGCGAGAAGGGGTGGCTCACGGGCAACCAGGTCTACCGCCAGCCCGAGGAGCCGTGGCGTTACAACGTCTCGATCGAGTTCGACATGGATCTCGACGGACAATGGACCGTCGCGGCCATCATCAAGGACATGAACGGCGCGGAGTTTCTCTGCACGCACGACGTGTGGATCGAGGACGCCTGGACCGTCATGGGCCCGGAGCTCGCCGCGGCGCAGAAGGAGGGACTTCCCGACCTTTACGCCACGATGGTCATGACGGTCCGATACCAGCGCGCGATCGAAATGGTCGCCGCGCGAAACCCTCCGACAGCGAGCCAGAAGGCCGAGCACGACGCCACCATCGAGCAGCTCTCCAAGAATGCCCAGAAGCTCGCGGACCTCCACAGCGAGATCGTCTCCTGCACCACCTTCAAGGTCAACGCGGTCCACGTCGAAACAACGACCCAGACCAAGAGCCGCCTCCGGATCGCACTGGCCCGATTGCCCGGCGACGGCCACACGTGGAAACTCGTCGACTGGACCAACCCCCTCGACCGCGCCCGCACCGGCGTCTACGAGGCCTCGGGAGACTCCGACGCCGCCGCGATCCTGGCCCTCTACGAGGCCTGGGACTCCGGCAACCGGTATCCCAACGGCAAGATCCTCCGCGTCTCGCCCGCCCAGTTCTTCGACGAGGGACAGAACTACGGCGAGATGGAGACCGACGGTTCCACCTTCTGGGACTCCGTCGCCTCATTCTTCGAGTGGATCGCTCTTGGCGCCGCCGTCGTCGCCGGGGTGGTCACGCTCATCGCCCCCGTGCCGGGCTCGCAGGTTGTCTCCGCGGCTATCTGGACGTCGATCTTCACCTCCTCGGCGGCAGCAGTCATCAACATCGCCCAACGCCGCCAGGAGGGCTTCAGCGATTGGCGGGCCGACGCTCTCGACGGGCTCACGATCGTCGGGAACATCTTCGGCGGGGCGGGCATGTGGGCCCGCGGCGCCACCATCATCACCAAGAACGCCGCCGGGCAGGTCGTCAAGTACTCTCTCATCGGGCAAGTCACGACCGACGGTGTCTCCGGTGTCCTGCTCGCCCAGTCGCAGATCGAGCAGTACGACAAGATCATGGCCAATCCGAATCTCTCCCCCAAGGAGAGAACGGACCGCCTCCTGGAGCTCTTCCGTTCAT
>JADYYE010000308.1 GCA_020853815.1 Phycisphaerales bacterium | reverse complement strand
CAGCCAGAGGTCCGCCAGGCCTGCCTTCTCCTCCGCGGCCAGGGCCTGCTGCAGCCGATCGCGGTCCGTCAGCGGACCCTCCGCGGGACCACCGCCGATCGCGATCCACTTCGCGCCGGCCTTCGCCGCCACTTCCGTCCAGGCCTTGCGCTGCTGCTCCAGGTCCGGCGCGTACTCCGCCTCCCCGGCCGCGCCGAGGACGACGATGACGGTGGGTTGCGCCGGCAGCGCCGCCGCGAGGAGCCCGGAAATCAGGAGGGCGAGGCCGAGCTTGCCAGCGATGCTCATGGCATCCCCCTCCAGCGCCGGAGCCCCCACTCGGCCAGGAGGCAGGCGAGCGCCAGGCCGAACATCAGCGGGGTGTGCCACGCCGGATACGACCAGGTTTCCATCACCGGCGCCTTCAGCTCCGGCAGCCGGCGCACGAATTTCTCCAGCTCCTCCGCGGCGACCACCTGGCCCCCGGTCTTGCGCGCGATTTCCTCCAGCAGGGCGACATTCGGGACCAGCGAGCGGAACTCCTCCGCGGCCAGGTCCGTGCTCCAGCCGGTTTCCGCGCGACCCAGATCGCCTCCGGCCTGGTTCTTCACCGTCGCCACCGCCCGGAATCCGCCGGTCTGCCGCGGCACGTAGGTCACCTGGTAAAGGCCCGGTTCCCCGGCCGCCGGCTCGGCGCCCAGCTTCAGCGTGGCTCCCGCCGCACCGCTCGTACCGGCGAAGACCACCGGCTCCACCTCCACCGAGACGATCGCATCGTCCACCGGCTGGAACTTCTCGTCGCGCACGCGCACCTGGACGCGCACGGCGCCGTTGGCGTCGGCGGCGACCGGCTCCGCCGTCGCCTGGACGCGCAGCGGCACGTCGGCGATCAGCCAGCGGACGAGCTGCCGCCAGGCCCGATCCATGTCCTCGTGCGCCGCCGCATCGCGGAGGCCCCATCGCCAGAGGTCGCCGATCATCAGCGCGGCGGTGCGGCCGCGGCCGAACCGCTGCACCGCCAGCGCCGGCAGCTCGTTCCCCTTTTCGTCCCGGACGGAGGCAATCACGCTCGCGCCCGGCTTCAGTGCCCGCACGCGGTTGTAGACCTCGAACGGCGGCATCGCGTCGAGGCGCGCCCGCTCGTCGCCCTCGTTGTCGCGCAGGCGGGCCCAGGGTTGCAGCCAGCCCTCGCGGGAGAGCTGGAACTGGACCTTGCCCGGCGGCACCCCGCCCCCCTCGTCGAGATCGAGATACACCGGCAGCAT
>JADYYE010000140.1 GCA_020853815.1 Phycisphaerales bacterium | reverse complement strand
GGCGTTGCCGCTGGAGCCGTTGGTGCCGTAGTTGCACGTCGCCGTCACCCGGTCCAGCTCGTCGTACCAGCTGGCCGAGATCTGGATGCGCCCCGTGATGTTGCCGGAGGTGAACTTCATCGAGTCGGCGTCGGCGTTGCTGTCCGGGGCCCCGGTGCTCCCTGTCGACAGATCATCGTGGGCCCGGCTGATGGCTGCCTGCATGAGCACGCGGCCCGTGGTGGTCTCGTAGCTGGTCTGGCTCTCCTCCAGCACGTGGTCGCCGCTGACGTCATCAGCGTCGGCGTAGACCGAGTCGTTGTCCTTGGCCAGCGTGAACCGGTGCGTCACCCGCCCCTGCCGGTCGTACACCTGCTTGGAGGACCCCCCCGGCCCCTTGCTCTTGATCACCCGCCCCGCGGCGTCGGCCCACGTCTGGCTCACCAGGGTGTCGTCGTCCGAGCCGTCCGCGGCGTCGATCTTGTGCGTGGTCGTCTTCCAGGCCCGACCCTTCTCGTCGAAGAGGGTCTCGGAGAGGGAGACTCGGTTGGTGGCCAGCGCCGTGGGATCGTCCCCCGCGTCCAGGCCGCTGGTGCTGCTGTAGGTCCCCGTCGCCGTCACCCGCCCCATGTTGTCGTACAGCGTCAGCGTGTACGGCGACTGCGGGCTGAGCGTCACCACCCGCCGCCCCCGCGCATCATTCAAGAACTCCGTGACCCGCTGGCCGGTCGTGCTCCCCTCCACGTAGGCCGTCACCTTCGTGACAGAGGAGTTGCCGCCCGCCGAGCCCCCGTCGTACTCGGTCGCCTGCACCTTCACCATGGTGTCGGGGCCCGAGGCCTCGCCGCCGGCGAAGCTGTTGTCGTTGGCGCCAATGTAGCTCTCGATGGTCCGGCCCAGCTCGTCGTAGGCCGTCCGCCGGATCGTGCCGGTCGCCTCTTTCACGCGGCGCTGCCGCCCCATGTCGTCGTAGCCGTAAAGCGCTTTGTCGTAGTTGGTCCCCGATGACCCCGCGCCCGAGCCCGGGATCAGGAAGTAACTCCGCGTCTCGTCGGTCCGCGCGCCGCTGCTGCTGTGGACCGTCACGCTCATCCGCGCCAGCGTCCCCTTGTCCAACGCCGTGATCGGGTCGCTGTCGGCCTCGTCGATCCAGGTCGAGAGCGCGTCGGTCAACCCCGACGCGCCGATGGCGATCGTGCCCGCCATCTCGGGCTTGCCCCCGTGGTTGCTCACCGTGTAGCTCGCCGGCCCGAAGTACGTCGTCGAACCACCCGTGGTCATCCGCGGGAAGTTGATCGTCACCAACCTCGCGTCGGCGAGCTTGCTGTAATAACTCTTGGTGATCCGCCCGTCGGGCAGCGTGGTGGTGTCGATGCGGCCCTGGCTGTCGTAGGTGTACGTCGTGATCAGCCGGTCCCCGTCGCCGGTCTCGGTGATCCCCCAGTCGGTGTTGGGGTCCTCGGCTCCAAAGTCCGACCCGTGGTTGGTCTGGCAGTCCCGGATGCTCTTGGTGACCAGCCCGTCGGTCAGCGTCGAGTAGCCGAAGATGCCAACCTCGGACTCAGACAGGGCCGTCGTGCCGTCGGCCCGCAGGTACGACGCCGACGAGGTCGCCGAGTTGGACCCGTTGCTCCCGGTCGTCACCGCCGGGCTAGCCCGCACCACCTTCTTGAGCATCAGCGCCGCGCTCCCCGACAACCCGGTGTTGGTCGAGGTGATCTCGATCCCGCCCACGCTGTCCAGCGTACCCTTGGCTGTAAAGCTCTTAGTGGTCGCGATCAGCGGCCGCTTGTGCGTGACGCCTCCCACCGTGAGCGACAGCGTGCCGTACGACATGGTGCGGCTGAAGTACGCCGAGCCCCCCGTCCCCGCGTCCTTGTACTTCTCCGCCGTGACCAGGCCCGTCAGGTCCCCCGAGGGCGTGCGCGTGAAGAGCGTGATCAACCCCACCGAGCTGCTCTCGGTGAACGCTCCCGTGCTGTGGGTGTACCCCGTGATGTTGGCGGGCGTGTGCACCTCCGTCACCATGCCAAGCGAGTCGCGCACCACCTCGGTGGCCCACGCTTTGGTCGGGCTCCCCGAGGGATCGGTGTTCGTCACCACCCGCGACAACGCCTGCCCCGTCTCGTCGAAGTACTGGGTGGCGTAGATCGTGTCGGGCTGCTTGATGACCACCCGGTTGTACCACGCCGTGTCGTACCCGCTGGTCGGGCTGAACGAGCCGTTGCTGGCGTACGTGAACTCGTAGGTCCCGTTGCTGCCCCCCGAGCACCCGCACTCGCCGTTGAAGAAGGCCTTGGTGACCCGCTTATTCCCGCCGTTCTCGTGCTCGAAGTACCCCTCGCTGGAGGGTTTCAGATCATCGTCGCTGGCCGAGAGGAAGTCGTCGTCGATCGTCCCGTCCAGGTCCCAGTCGAACCTCCGGCACCCCTCATACCCCACGATCATCTTGAGCTGCCCGTCGTTGCCGCGCCGCCCGTCCGAGTTGCTCCACGTATCGTCGTAATACCGGTAGTACTTCTTCTTGACCAGGCTCACGCCGGAGTCCGACAAGGGGATCGTCACCGTCACCAACTTGAGGTCTCCCTCGTCCCCGTGCGAGTCGCCGTCGGCGGTGTAGTAGCCGTAGTCGACCTTGCCCACCTCGACCACCCCCGAGGGGCTCGCCCAGGTCCCGCTGGCCTTGGTCTCGGCCTTCACCTGCGTCAGCTTGGTCAAGCCGCCCACGCTCGAGTAGGTGTACGTGTACCGGCGCCCGTCCCCGGAGTGCGAGTCGTACGCCGTCGTGATCCGCCCCGAGGTGTCGTAGCCGCTGGTCACCGCCGTGGACGCCGTCGTCGCGTCGCCCACGTACGCCGTGTTCCCCGCCGGGTCCAAGATCTTCCAGACCTGCCAGTCGGCCCGGTTGCTGGCGGTGTTGTTGCCGAAGAAGTACGTCCGCGTCCCGTGCTGGTCGTAATACACATAGGTGTCGGGGGAGCCCGAGACGTACTGCACCACGCCCGCGGTGCCGTTGCGACCCACGAACTCGTTGGTGCCCGTGCCCCCGTTCCGCTTGAACTCCAGGTACCGGTCGGCGCCGTACACGATGGAGATCACGTCGTCCGCGTCGGTCGCGCCGTCAGAGAACACCATCTCCGGCTGGCTCATCTGGAACCAGTTCCGCCCCTGCAGCCCCGTGCTATTGCTGGCCTGCACCCCGTTGAAGCTGCGGCCCACGGTCCAGGAGAACCCCGCCGAGGGGAGCGACAGGTCCACGTCCGTTACCGTCACGTTGCCCGCCACCAGGTCCACCGGCCCCATCATGCGCTGGCCCGAAGCTCGCCCCTCGAAGGGATTGCCAGCCAGGGCCCAGGGCTGCACCGAGCTGGCGCGACCCGCGCCGTCGATCGTCACGCCCCGCTGGTTGTGCAAGGGCAGCACGCCCTGCCGCGTCGTCGCGCCTCCCGGGTAGGTCGTGAGCGTGCCCGAGTTGATCACCAAAATCTGGTCCGCCAGCGCCCGTCCCGCCAGCGCGGCGAGCAGCAGCGCGGCGAGAGATGCACGAGTGCGACGCGAGCAACGCGACGATGACGGGTGACGCATGACCGCTCTCCGACGAACGTGCCGTGATAGGTCGAGCCCGCGGCCAAGCCGCGCACGCCCGCATGGGCGCTGCTCATGGTCTAACGCGCCGAACACTCGCGCGCCAAGACTGAAAACACGAATGTGGACAAAATGAGTCCATAAAATATTGAGCCCAATTTGACGCCCAGAGTTTTCTCTGGCGCATCGATTGCGCTGTTGGAACACAATGTTGGATTGTGATCGTTTCGATCACCGCCGCTCGCGCCACACGGCGTGGATAATTCTCGAAGAGTCCTCTTGCATCGCCCGCCTCGGCGCGCGATAGTGCAGCGCCCCGCCGCGCCGCGACGCGGGCGCTCGCACCCTCCGCACCCCCCGCACCCCCTCAACCGGGAGACCGTCCATGCCAGCACTCTCCAGAAGCGGACTTTCCACGCTCGTCGTCGCCGCCGGCACCGTCCTCCTCCTGGCCGGCGTCGGGGCCTACGTCAGCAACAACATCTGGATCGCCTCCCGTGCCTCCCGCACCACCCACGCGCTGCCGGTGGCCAAGGTCAGCCAGGCCGATGCCAACCGCCAACTCCGCAACGTGCTCGTCCGCGCCGGCCTCAGCGCCGACACCCTCGCCGCCTCCGGAGTCAACGGCGCCAAGGCCTCGGAGGTCGTCGCCGCCGTCCGAGACCTGCTGACCGAACAGGGCGCAGCGCTGAAATCCGCCGACGAGAGCCACCGCGCATCCACCGTGCTTCGACAGCAACTCATCGCCAAGGTTCAGGCCGGGGTCTCCACCGAGCAGGACCGCGCGGCCCTGACCACCGCCGAGTCCACCATCGCCTCGGTCGGTCAAACCCGCGCGAGCATCCTCTCGGCCGCCATCGCCGCCGCCAGCGCCGTTCTCTCTTCGGAGCAAGTCATGGCCCTGGCCGCCATCCGCTCCCTCCCCGCCGACCTGCCCTTGAAATACCGCGTCGCCTCCATCAACGCCGGAGAGACCGACACCCTCCGCGCCGCCCTCGGCGAGGCCCGCGCCGCCGACGCCGTCGGCGAAGAGCCCTCCTCCGACACCGAGACCCTCATCACCAACTACGACAACAACCAAGCCGTCACCACCGCCAACTCCAACCTCATCAACAACGCCGCCTCCGTCCGATCCGCCTGGGAACAGGCGGTGGGAAGGTAGCCAGCGCCGCACCATCGGATGGGATCGCCCGGTTTGCAGTTGGTAGCTCCTGCCGGATGACTTGAGTCCTCAGTGGACGTATAGGCGCACGCGCATGCTCGTTCTTGCGCGCGGGGAATAGCGCACTTCGGCTCATCGCCCACGACATGCGAGGGTGAACCGTGCCGCATTGCGACTGGATGCGCCCCCCCGAATTCGAGTGGAGCAGCGGCCACGCGATTCGCATTCAAGCGTGTCCGGCCAACCAGATGTCAAGCCAATGGCAAGCGAGGCGGGCCTGAAGAGCCCGCCCCGCGGTGAGAGCATGAAGTCGCTCGTTGAATCGCCGAACTCGCACTACGCCCGGCCGTGCGCGGCCCGGGCCGCGAGGGGAGCGCCCGCGTTCCCGTTGGTCGGTCCGTGCAGGCCGCGCTCCGCCTCTTGCAACTCGAAGATCGCGTCCTGAGCGAGGTTTGCGACCTTGGCGAGCAGGAGAAGGTCATCGCGCGAGAAGCCCTGCGTGTGCTGCCACTTCTGCTGGTCGTTGCGGTACAGCCGCTCGAACGTGACGGTGAAATACACGCCGTTCTCGGCGGAGAGGTTGCGCCACACCGCGGCCTGGATCATGCCGCGGCGGACGTGCCGGATCGGCTTGGGAGAGTCTGTCATGGGAGTTCCTTGGGTTCCTGTTCACCGCGTCCACCCGGGCGAGCATCACTCGGGCGTTGCGGGCCGGGGCACTCAAGCACGCTTTGGACCCACGCGAAAGCGGCTTTGACCACGCGGGCCGCGTTGGTTGCTGAACTTGGAGGATCAGGAGTTCCCCACCGATCGGGAGTTTCGATCATCGGCCGTGCGGGGTTGGTACCGGTATCGCGTCAGCCGGTGCCGCGCCACGAGAAGAACGCCCGCGATGGCCGCGACGTAGATGGCGTAGAGCGCGAGCCAGGGCTGGCCCTGCAGCGCATTCCACCCGACATACAGGCATCCTCCGAGCAGGAGCGCGGACGCCGCGAGCACCGCCTCGACGGTTTCCGAGGCGGTCCGCCCGCCCACGGTTCCCTTGCTGGGGTGTGAACTCTGGAACTGGAGCAGGGCCTGTTCGGCGCGTCGGTTGATCGTGCGCTCGATCTGATCGATGCGGCGCAGGAGGTCCTCGACCGAGCGCACGTGCGTGACGGTCGTTCGGACGAACCACAGGATCACCAGCGGCAGGCCCAGCAGCACCATGTTCCTCGTCATCGGCTCGCCGCCGGCGGCGAAGCCCAAGGCGCCGGTCAGGGTCGCCCCCACCACCGGCACGCGCTGATCGAGCGCATCGAGCCGGAAGACCAGGAGCCCGTAGGCCGCGCGGTACTCCTCCAGAACGACGGCGACCGGATCAACCCGGCCGCGGGAGATATCGAGTCGGCGTCTGCGGAACAAGGCAAGGGACATACGACCTGCCTTAGCATGGGCTCGGGGCCGTGTAAAGGGCGTTTGGCGCTGCTCGCTCGGCGCGGCTAACGGAGCGGCGGGATGAGCTGCGCCGGGGCAACCGCCATCGCCCGGGCCAGGCGTTCGATCGTGAGCAGCGTCGCCGCCCGGCGGCCGTTTTCCAGCAGCGAGACCGTCACCTGATGCAGCTTGGCCCGGTGGGCGAGTTCCTCCTGCGAGAGACCGGCCTGGCGGCGGACGGCCTGCAGCCGCCGCCCGAAATCGATCAGGAATGGGCTTCGTTTCACGCGGGCAAGATTCCGGCGGAATCGGGCTCGCCGCCATAAACGAGACGCTATATAGTGTTCTCGATATGGGAGGATCGGCGATGCGGACCGCACGGACACTGGAACTCGACGCGCTGCGGCTGGTCGTGCCCGAGGACGGTCGGCCGCTGGGCACGCGCGTGCTGGCGGGCGTCCTCGGCCTGGCGGGCGAGGCCCTCGGTCAGTTGCGGGCTCACGGACCGCGGCTGGCGGCCGTGGGCCGGCTGCGTGGAACCGGGCGCGGCGTGCATTTCCGCGATCTTGTGGCGGCGCTGGAGGCGGAGCATCCGGTGCGGCTTGTCTCCCCGTTCGAGGACAGTCACTTGGTCGCCGGCGCCGCCTGGGTGGGGCACGATCTGCTGGGCCGCGGCGTCAACGCCGCCCTGGCCAAGCTCCGCTGGGTTCGCGGCGCGGACGATCTGCCGCTCCATGTCCACGACTTCAGCGATCGCTTCATCATCGTCCTGGAAGGTCGCGGCTTCTTCCATGTGACGGACGAGCCCATCGACGGCTTCACCGGACACGGAGTTCGCTCGATCCCGGCCCGCGAGCGGGACGTGTTCATGTTCGCCCGCGGCGTGGTCCACACCTTCTCGACGCTGGAAGAACCGATGACGCTGCTCTCGTGCCAGATGCCGTATCTGGCGTTCAACGACCCGGACCAGTTCCGGCTGCCCGCGCTCCGGTGGATCGCTCGCGACAACCCGGAAACAGCCACGCCCGCGGTGGGC
Organism: Phycisphaerales bacterium; assembly: GCA_020853815.1. GTDB lineage: Bacteria > Planctomycetota > Phycisphaerae > Phycisphaerales > UBA1924 > JABWBC01. The sequence continues at coordinate 11,523 of JADYYE010000140.1, read as the reverse complement.
ATCGATCCGGCCTGGACGATGCTCGCGGGCGGGCTTCAATCGGATTGAGTCAAGCGACGTAGAATCGGCTACACGCCGAGCATTCCTTGGTGATCCTCCGCCGCACGCGATGGAACGTCCGCCATCAGCTCCTCAAATCCCGGCGGGGTATCGACCGCCGCGGGCGACGGGCGCGGGAGCATCGGCGCGTCCGCGGCGATGGGTACGGTGAAGGCGCTCGACAGGGCTGTGGCGGACTTGCCGCTGCGCCACTGGCTGAGAGCCTCAGATTCCAACCGAGCATCCATGTCGTCATAGATGCGTTCCCGCCAGTCGGCGGCGTGGATGCACCCCTTGACGACCATCGCCGCGGCGACCGCGTAGAGATACCACCCAAACTCCCGATACCCCTGGCACTCTCGCGTCACGATCACCCCGACGCCGGCGAGCGCCAGCGGCTCGACGATGCTGACGAAGAGCCATGTGAGCGGGCCGTGCGGCGGCTCACCGGCGATCAGCACGGACAGGTGGTGCCGCAGCATGGCGCTCAGCGCCCGGGACTGGCTGACCGGATAGGCGAGGACGCGGCGCGTATTGGCGTCCGGCGCGGACTCCGTGGCGGTGAGCCACGCCTGCATCCACCCGGACCGAACCAGCCGCCGCACGATGCTCGCGGCCAAGGGCGGATAGATCAGCCAGGGGATGCCCACGTCGAGCGAGTGCCCTTGGCGCTCGGTGCCAAACCGCCCGCGGTTGGCCAGGTAGTGACACAGGAAGGCGATCCCGGCGGCGCTGGTGAGCCAGGCGAACGGCGCCAGAGATGAAATCCTGACCGCCGCGGGCGAAGGCGGCGATACCTTGCCCGCCGCGCGCGGCGACAGCACAATTCTGTCATCTCGGGAGGGAACACTCGACGGACGGATGCCTCCGATCCAGAGTTCGGCGAGGATGGTCAGCCCGATCATGGCCACCACGAAGAAAAAGGTGTTCATGTAGCGTTTGCCGATCCGCCGGTGCAGGATCAGCTCGACGGGGAGTGCCAGCTGCCACGCGAGGAACAGCACGATGGCCGTGGCCTTGCGGAAGGTGTTGAAGACGCTCGCCGCGAGCGTCGGCTGGAGCACCTTGGCCGCGCCGCTGACGATCTCGCTCCCGATATCCTGATCGCTCATCTGGATACTCCTTGATTCATTCCTGCTGGAACTGAACACGCACAAACGGGGCCCGGGACGCCCGAAAAAGGCGTCCGGGCTTGAAGACAACGGCGTCGACGAGGCGGCGGTTGAGCGGCCCGCCGGTGCGGAGGCGGGCCAGTTCGCTGGCGAGCACCTGGGGGTGCAACGCCTCCGAGCGGTTGAAGGACGGGGGCTGGTACTGGCCGCCCGACCGGCCGGGGTAGTTGACGCTCTCCATCTCGCGCCAGACCTGGGCGATGCGTTCCTGAATCCACAGCGCGGTCTTGCCGCTGGTGCAGTGGTAGATGTGGGTGGTGAGCGCGCCGGCGAGGCTGTTGGTATGGGCGTCGTTCCCCAGCACCGCCTCGATGTTGTCGAAGCTCTGGGTCATGAACACCGTCGCGGTCCGGCCGCTGCGGCAGACCTGCTGGAAGTCGGCGTCGTCGCGGGTGACGAAGGTCTGGCATTCGTCGGCGAACTGCATCACCGGGCGCGTCAGATCGCCGCGGGCGGCGCGGCGGCGCAGGTGCTCCTTGACGACGCGCTTGAACGCGGTGGTGAGCATCTGCCCGACCGGGCCGTGCACGCCGGGCGGGCAGTCGATGAGCAGCACCGCGCCGGCGTCGAGCATCTCGGGGACGAAGGAGCATCCGCGCGGGGAATCCAGCAGCGTGCGGAACGGCTGGCGGTTGAGCTGGAAGAGGGACGCCTCGACGGTCGAGATCACGTCGCCGCGCGTGCGCTCGTTCATGTTGGGGAAGCCGTGCAGGAAGTAGCGGCTGACGACCTCCTCCAACTCCCGCTGGTCCTCCGTGGTCGCGCTCTCGTAGGCGCGCCGGAGGAGCTGATAGCAGTAGCTCTCGCGCCAGCGTGGCTCGTCCAACTCCTCCGGGCTCTTGGGGGTCGAGGCGATCAACGCGCCCATGGCCCGGAACGACGCCGGCTCGTGCGCCAGGCGGAAGAGGTCCAGGCAGTTGCACACCAGCATCCGCCCGGCGTTCTCGAAGTAGACGCCGCTGTCGGTGGGGGCGGACTTGGGACGCCCCTCCTGGAGCACGTCGAAGAGCAATCCGCCGGCCTTGAGGGTGTTGCCCCCGCCCGGTGAGGGGCGTTCGAGCTCGTAGCGGATCAGATTGAAGTGGCTTTGTCCGTCGGGGCGGATCAGGCGGAGGTGCGCGAGCCTTCCGGCCTTGCGGCACAGCTCGATCCACCACGCGGCGTCGTCGGGCTTGGTGGTGTAGGCCGCCACGCCCCACTGCGCGCGCAGCGCGGCCAGCGCCAGCATGGCCCCGCTGGTGGAGGTCTTACCCGAGCCCGGATTGCCGATGACGAGCGTGCCCTCGAAGAGGTCGCGGGCGCTCAGCCAATCGGAGGCGGTGAGCCGGATCATGGGCTCGTCGAGGGCCCAGGCGTGCGACGGGGCTTGGGGCGCCTTCGGTGCCGAACGTCGCTTGAAGATGGCGTGGAAGAAGGACATGCGATAGCCCCGGCGCGGTGAATACCGCGAGCGTCACGAGCGGAATTAGCGAGTTCTCTCACACTGAGACGCGGAAGCGTGGCGTCGTTTTCACCTAAACTCAGGAAAGCGTGTCGGATCGATGGCGGTCCTCAACGTCGATGGCCTCGATCCAGGTTCCGGCCGTGCCGTCGTCGAAACTCGTCTCGGCGGCGTTGATCCGCCAGACGGTGTGCGTCAGGAGGTTGTTGTACAGGGCCAGCAGGTTGCGGCCGCGGATGATCACGAGGTGGCTCGTGAATTCGAGTGTGATCGCCCCGGAGGGATCGAGACGCGCCGCGTGCAAGTCGTAATAAGACAGCCCCACCCGATCGCCGCCTCTGAGGCCAAGGTCCAGCATGAGCCCGGCCTCGCCGGCGTGCTGCTCAAAGCCCAGGTCGGGAGCGTCGCCCGGCGTGGGACGCCCCGGCGCGCGCAGGAACCGGTCCATCGGTCTACCTTCCACGGACGAACCCCCTCGAAATCCCGCGGGCGCGGCGCGGGTGCTGCTTGGCGCGGAGATGCTCGTACTTCTTGAGACGCCGCAGCACGAAGGAGTTTTCAAGGATTCTCGACAACGGGGTGTTGGTCCGGGAGGCCTCGGTGACTTCGATCGCCGAACGCCGCTGGCTGATCCGGCTCATGGACTCGACCAGGGCGCTGCGGTCGTCGGTGTAGACCGAGAGCCCGTGCTTGCCGCGCGAGACCGAGACGTACCATTGCTCCGCGCTCCCCGCGGCGACGGTGCTCCAGGGCTGCGAGAGCAGCACGCGATCAACGCTGCGCCCCTGCGCGGCGTGCGAGGTCGAGCAGTAGCCGTGGGCGACGTGGGCAAAGTCGCGTGGCATGACCCAGCCGTTGTCGAGCCGGACATGGCCGTCCTTGGTGAAGCCCGCCACGCGATAGACGCTGCCGTTGTTGAGCCGGTGCGTGCCGTCCTGGGTTCGGCCGTTCCGGGTAACCCGCAGCAGATCGCCCCTGGCAACACGAAGAGGCTGCTCGGCGTAGATGCCGAACGCGTCGGGCTTGTCGATGGGGAGCGTCCGCACCTTGGTTCGGCGGACGGCGGATTCGACCCGGACCTCGCCGCGCGGCCCGATGGCGACGACGCGATAGGCCTGCCCGCGCTTGAATCCCTTCACGTCCTGATGGAAGCGCACGACATGGCCGACCTGGTACCGCACCGCGTCCCGCTTCTGCCCCTGAGTCCAATTCAGGTCTCGGTAGCGGGCCAGCACGGATTCCCGCTCGCCCAGCCGGCCGTCCCGCCGCAGTTCGGCGCGGATCAGGTCGGTGAGGAGTTCGCCCTCGGCGTGGGTGGGCGCCACGACCAGGCACGACTGCCCGGCGCGGGTGATGCCGGCGTAGTCCCGGGCGATGCGCACAGGGCGCATCCCGTCGGAGATCTCGTGGACCGCGTTCATGGTGTCGAGCAGCCGCATCCCGAGATCGAACCGGCCCTTGCTGATGGCCTCGACGGCCCGTTTGTACACGCCCTGTTGCCGGACCACGGTCAGGACTTCGGCGGGCCGGAGGCCGGAATGAGATTCGAGCAAGCGGAGCGCGTCGCCGCGCTGCACCGGGGCGTGCTGCTTGGAGTCGCCGGTCAGGAGCACGCGGGCGTTCTGCCTCCCGGCCATCTCGAAGAGCCGGTTCATGTCACCCGTCGACACCAGCCCCGCCTCGTCGCACCAGATCACACCGTTCCTGCACGCCGCCTGACGCGCTGGGTTGGAGAGCAGCGCCTGCAGCGTGTCGGCGCCCGCAAAGCCGCTCTCGCGCAGCACGCCGCGCGCGGCCTGGGAGGTGGGCGCCACGGCGATCACGGCCTTGCCTCTCGATTCGATCGCGGCCACGGCGGCGCGCATGAGCGTGGTCTTGCCCGTGCCCGCGCCGCCGCGCACCAGCATCACCCGGTCGCGGCTGGTCAGGATGTGCCCGACCGCGGCCCGCTGGCCCTTGTTCAGGGCGGTGGCGCTTGCGTCCCATGTCCGGCCTGCCTCCAGCGGCGGGCACAGCCCCCGGCCATCGCGCGCAAAGGCGATCATCGCCTTCTCCTCGGCGAGCGCTCGCCGGGTGGTGACATGTGTCTCATGTCCGATCGTCGCCGTAAGCAGCTCGCGGCTGCGAGCCGCCTGGCGGCGCATCTCTTCCGGCGTCACCTGCCCCACGCTCTGGACCAGCGCGGCCTCCAGGAGCCGGGGCAGCGGCACCACGCTTTCGCGCTCGAACCGGTGCGCGATGGCCCGGTCGAGAGCTTCCTCCGCAGTGATGGCGGGATCGCGCGAGCGGGCGCGCCCCGCCGCCACGGATTGGATCGCGTCGCGCTCCTCCCGCGTCAGCTGCTCGCCCCAGCGGGCCTCCAATTGGGCGCGGCTCAGGTCGTGCGACTTGTTCTTGCGGGATTTGGCGCCCAGTTCGGCCTTGCGGGCGGGGTCGGTGATGTGCATCCTCTCCGCCAGTTCATCGATCTCCCGGGTGCGACGCGAGAATTTCTCGCACAGAGAGTTCTCCATCCCCGCCAGGTCCCATCCCTTGTCGGTGCGCTGGGTGGCGTAGCCGATCCGGGTCAGGCGGGCGGCGAGCCGGGCGTCGAACGCGGCCTGGTAGTACGGCATGTCACGCTTGATTTCGCGGAACTGTCCGGCCTTGAAGCGGTCTTCGCCGGCATCGAAGGTGGTGTTGAAGACGACGCAGTGGGCGTGCAGGTGCGGGTCGGGGAGGCCGTCCACGGGGCGGGTGGTGGTGTGGATGAACTCGCCCCACACCAGGTTGCCGGTCACCCGATCGGTGTCCTGGCCCTGGACGCGCACGCGCGTCATCGCCCGCTGCTCGATCTCGTTCATGGTGTCGCGGACGGCGGCCTGGAATGCGTCAACGATCCGCTCGTCCTTGGCGATGGCGTGCAGCACCGAGACGCCCTTGGGCGCCGAGAAGGTGATGTCGTAGCCGGGCGTGCGATCGGCGCGCGTCCGGGCCGTCAAACGGCCGCTCCCGTCCGGGCGCTGGTTCTCGGCCAGACGCTTGAACGCGGCGTCGGTGATGTCGAAACCCAAGATGCCCAGCCGGTCCGCGGCCTTGCCGTGCCAGAACGCGGTGCGCTCCGCCTCGTGGCTGTAATACTCTCCGCGCAGGGCCTTGGTGAAATAGGCCTTCATCGCGGCGGCCGACTTGAACGGGGTCATGCGGATCACCGGCCGTCCCGCTCCCTTCCCATCGCCAGGGCCTTCATGGCAGATTCCGACTCCTCGTCGTGCAGGTGGTAGTAGAGGTCGAGCACCTCGCTCGACGAGTGGCCCATCCAGGCCAGCGCCTTGCGGTAGGCCACATGGTGGTTGGCGCACAGGGAGGCGAAGTGATGGCGGAAGCTGTGCAGCTTGAACGATGGCGAGAGCCCCGCCTGTTTGCACAGGCGTTTGAGCGTGGCCAGCAGCCGCCGCTCGGTGAGGCCGGGCATGACGACGTCGCGGTCCTTCGGCCAAGCTCCGACCAGCGGCCGGATGCGGGGATGGATGGGAACGAAGCGTTCGTCCTTGTCCTTGGTCTTGCCGTTCGAGCCGCCGAGCCGGATGTGGAACATCCCCAGCTCGCCGCGATCGAGCAGCACGTCCATCGGCCGCAGCTGGATCAGTTCGCCGATCCGCATCCCGGAATAGGCGAGCACGGCCAAGGCCGTCGCGTCCGGTGGGTCGGCGATGGCGATGATCTTCTCGACCTGCTCGGTCGTGAAACACGGCTGCGGCCGGGCCTTGGCGATCGGGAGCTGCACGCCGGCCAGGAGATACTCGCCGGCGAGTCCCTCGCGCCACGCCCACTTGGCGAGTTGCTTGGCGACGGTGAGGGTGGCGTACACGGATTTGGGGGCGTAGACGACGCCCTGCTTGTGCGGCCGGGTTTCGAGCCAGCCGCGGAAGCGGTAGAAGGCGTGGCGATCAAAGCGTGCCAGCGTGCGGAGGTCGTGCTCACGGATGAACTCTCGCAGCTTGGACAGGTCGGCCCGGTACTTGGCGAGGGATTTGGGCGCCAGCCCCTTGTCGGCGCAGAAGGACTCGTAGCGGTCGATCAACGCCGCGATGTCGACCACACCGGCGGCGGGCCTGGCTTTGCCCGCCTCCAGCCGCTGCTGAATCTCGATCGCCAGGCGCCTGGCCTCGCGGCGGATTGTGGTGCCCAGCGCGTCCTGCCGCCAGCGGCCGTCCGCGTCCCGATACACGGCGGTGTAGGTGTCGCTGCGCCGCTCCATCATCCGGGCGCCGACACGGCGGAACTGCACCCGGCGTCCGATGGTGACGCTGGTTCCGTCGACGCGTTCTGGTTCAATGAGCTTCATGGGATGCCGCACGGGATAGCGCGGCGCGACCCGACCACGCAAGGGGTTCCGACCGGACGGGAATGGGCGAGCTTGCTTACCGCGCAAAGAAAAGCTGGAGCAGCCGGTCGCGCCAGAAGCGCAGGGGCTTGCCGCGGGCCACGGCGCCGGCGTACCGCCGATCGCCCGCGACCTTATAAAGCGTGTGATGCGACATCTGCAGCAATGCCGCCGCCTGATGCACGGTCAAGAGCGGCGGGAACACGGCGGGGTCCACGGCGGCCTGGATCTCCTCGGCGCTGAGCGCCGGCGGGGATTTCCACGGCCGCTTGCGGGGCGTTTTCCCGCGCGAAGGTTCCACCCGGGACTGCCCGACCTGACCCGCGCCGCGCGAGGATTCTCTCTCGTCGATCATGGTGCCTCCACCACATAGACGCACACGGGCCCCGGTGTTTTCACCGCGTTGGTTCGTGCCGACGGATTGGGATCGCGGTTGGGCTTCACCCCGGCGGAGCCCGACCGCGATCCACGTCACCCGTGCGCCTCGCCACGCGCACGTCGGCGCTCTTTGCATACCCCCGTGCTGATGGATGGGTTGAGCGGGAGGCTTCCTTCATACGAGCATGTGCGACGCGCATACCCGGTCACAAGAAATTGTCGTGTGGGTTGCCGGCCGAGCCCAAACCCGTAGAGACCAGGAGCGCGGTGGGTTACTCACGTCCTCATGAAACTCGCTGATTATCTCGACCAGTACGGGATTCCGCCAAGCGTGATGCGGCAGAAGCTCGGAACCAACCAGACCTCGTTCCGACGGTACCTCACCCAGGAACGCAAACCCAACCTCCGCACCATGCTGGAGATCGAACGCCTGACCGACGGGATGGTCCGCCCCGCGGACTTCCTCGATCCTTCCCTGCCCAAGTGCGCCATCGTCGTGACGCTCGCGGGCGGGCGCCGCAAGGTCGTCCTGCCGTGGAACGATCGCGCGCCGGACCTCGACGCGTGCGTGGCCGCGGTGAAAGCCGAGCCCGACGAATCGGCTCGCTTCAGCCCGCCGCTGCAGGAAGCCCTGACCTATCTCGGCGCCCGCGCCAAGCCGATCGGCCACGGATGGTTCCAGCTGGACGGAAGACCCGCGGACGCCAAGCGCGTGGTGGCCGCCGCCAACCGCATCCGTCGGCAGCGTGGCGAGCCCCTGATCCGCTTCCCGGGCCTGCCCGAGGAGCTCTGATGCCCGCGCGCGAGGATACCGCGCCACAGGGGGATCAGATTCGGCCCTCCGACCGTGAAACCCTCTTGCCAGCCGGGCCGGACTCTGCGCGTCATGCACCCCGAAGACTGCTGACCCTGACCCAGGCGGCGCGATTGCTCCAGGTGCATCCCAACACGCTCAAAGCACAGCGCCGCCTCGGGAGGCTCGCGGTCGTCCGGATCGGCCGCCGGGTCCTGATCGACCCGTCCGACCTGAACCGCTACATCGACTCGCAGCGTGAGGCGCCATGCGTAAGAACAGACTCTTCGAGCACCGCGGCCACTGGCTCGTGCAACGATCCGACACCCCCCACCTCTCTATCTACTGGTGCCGACCGGGGACACGACGCGTCGAGCGCCGCAGCACGGGCACGAGCGATCTTGAGGAAGCCAAGCGCAAGCTGATCGAGTTCGTCGGCGGTGCCCATCCCGTCGACGCGGTCGCGGCGGGGCCGCCGCCCTCGCTTGTGAAACGCGAGGTTCCGGTGCTCGATCTCCTCACCGACTACCTGCTCTCCTTGGGCAGGGACAGGCCGTCCTTCGTGCGGACCCGGCTCGCCCTGGCGCACTGGTTGTCGTTCTTGGAATCGGTCAACGTGGTGTACGCCTCCGAACTGACGCTCGATGTTCAGGAGCGGTACATCGCGTTCCGCCGCGCGGGCCGCTGCACGAGCGGCGTCAAGGCGGCCAATGGGACGCTCCGGCGCGAGCTTGGCATCCTGCGGGCGGCCTTGCGCCGAGGGTGGCGACGCGGGATCATCGCGTCGATGCCGTTTGTGGCCAGCGTGCCCAGCCCGCCTCCGCGCGATCGGTTCCTGACCTCGGAAGAAGCCCAGCGGCTGATCGCGGCGTGCGAGCCGGGCTATGTCCGGCTGTTCGTGCAGCTCGCCCTGCTCACGCTGCAACGTCCCAAGGCGATCTTCTCGCTCCGCCTCGAACAGGTTGACCTGGCCAACAACCGCGTCAACTTCCTGCCCGAAGGCGCCATCCAGACCACCAAGCGCCGCCCGATGATCCCGATCAGCCGCTCGCTCCGGCCGCTGTTGGAGAGCGCGATCCGCGACTCACGAAGCGGGTACATCATTGAGAAAGACGGGCTGCCGCTCAAGAGCATGAGAAAGGCCTTCGCCACCGCGGTGCGCAAGGCGGGCCTGCCCCCGGAAACCACACCCTATGTGCTCCGCCACACCGGGGCGACGCTGCTTGCCGCCGCGGGGGTTCCGATGCACCAGATCGCCTCGATGCTGGGCCACACCACCCAGCACACGACCGAGATCTACGCGAAACGAAGGCCGGAGTTCCTGCTGGAGGCGGTTGGCACGCTGGACGGACTCTTCGGCGCCCAACCCATTGAACAGGCGATCAATTCCGCTGCGTGCCAGAGCGCGCCAGTGCGCGCCAAAGTCGCGGGAGTTTGGGGACGGAGGCCGCCGCGCGCAAATGGCGGACAGCCGCGGTCAAGAGCGTGGCGGACCCGGGCAGATTCGAACTGCCGACCTTTGCCTTCGGAGGACGCGCCGCTGAGACAAGAAGATCACCTGATGGATACAGAAGACTAAGGAGCAACACGACGAGCCTTCAAGCCACAGAATCGCGCTTTGCAAAGGAAGCAATGCCCGCCTATGAATCGCGCCGAGCAAGTAAAATACGCGATCTCGTGTCACGAGGTTGGTCTGAACGCTGGGTTCACTTGCCGCTCTCAATCACGTTAAGCTCAGCCGACATCCCGCTGGCATCTCTCATTACCGACTCCAAGTTGCTCTGTCCAGAACATCTTCCAGAATCAAAAAACCGATGAGGCCCGGCGTGCGTAGAGCATGGCATGAGCGAGCATCGGCGTGCTGAGCGTGGGCTCTTCGGGCAGGCGATCGTGAGCACGGGCGACCAGGAGCTGGTGCGGACGGTACGGCTGGCGCTGCGGGCCGCGCGGCGGCACCTGGCCGACCACGCCCACGTCAAGGCGCCCAAGAAGTTCACCCAGCCGCAGCTCCTGGCGTGCCTGATCTTGAAGGCGATCACCGGCGCGACGTACCGGCGCACCGAGGAGATGCTCATCCTCATGCCCGCCGTGCGCGAGGCCCTGGGCTTGCGCGACGTGCCGCGGTTCACCACGCTGCAGGCCTTCGCCGACCGCCCCGACGTGCTGGCGCTGATCGACGCCGTGCTGCGCACGCTGGGGCGCGCGGCGATGAAGCACCAGCGGCAGGACGCCGCGCTGGACGGCACGGGCGTGGAGACGACCAGCGCCTCGGCGCACTTTGTTTCCAGGGCCGGACGCAAACGCACGAAGTTCGTGAAGCTGATGCTGGGCGTGCTGTGCGCCAGCGTGATGCCCGCGGCGTTGGTCGTCGATTGGGGCCCCAGCCACGATCTGCGACAGGCGTGGGCGGCTCGCGACAAGTTGCTCGGGGCGTGCGGACGCGACCGGCCGACGATGCGGTGGGGCGACGGGGCCTTCGACAGCGAGGCGTGGCACGCCAGCAACTGGGACGACCACCGGACGCCGAGCGACGCGCCGGTGACGGTGCGGAGCAAGGACGGGCGCGTGCACGGGCGGCACCGCGCGGTGTTCGCGGAGATGAGTCCGCGCGCGTACGGCCGGCGCTGGATGTGCGAGAGCGTGAACAGCGCGATCAAGCGAATGACCGGGAGCACGCTCCGCAGCCGCAAGCAGAACACCATGTTCGCCGAGGCCGCGTTCAAGGTGCTCGCCTACGCCGCCAAGGTGTAGCGATCCCACGGCCACAACGGGTCTTCTGGACAGAGCAACTCCAAGTCCTTTCGAGCGAGGATGAGTTTGTCTTCCCATTCTGATACTCCCTCATCGACCAGTTGCTGAAGCCCACTGACTCGACCTCGGGTGGCGTCACGCAAGCCCGCGTTGTCTCCCAACTCGTCACAGATGCCCGGACCTCCTCGGTCGTCAGGAGCTGCGTGGGAAATGAAGGCCAAACCAGGGTTTGGGGATGGCCTCTGCAAGAAACCGAGCTTGGAGGAACTCGGTGCTTGCTGCCACGGGCCTTATCGTGACCTGCGAAGAAAATGGTGCTTGCCAGACGTCCGGAATCGTGCTAGCCAAGTAAGGATGTGAATGCAGTTCGCTTGGACTCGTCGGCGCCGAGGAGTCCGCTCGAACGCGAGCGATGGTGCCGACGATGACAGATCAAGAAGATAAGACTACCAGCTTAGCCGATTCCAAAGTTCCTGCACGTAGTACCGGACGATCCACCCCTTCGTCATCGGTGCTTGGACTGTTTGCGCAGATCGACGCGCTTGGATTGGACCCGAAGGCGACAGCAGTCGCGTTCTTGGCT
>JADYYE010000307.1 GCA_020853815.1 Phycisphaerales bacterium | reverse complement strand
TAGCAAAGTCGGCTGAACCGGGGGAGCCGTTTGGTGTCTTGGTTCAGCGTGAATCCGACAACCGGGGTTCGGCTGTCAGCAACATACTTGTTTGAGTTATGGGGGATGTTCCAGAATGTCCTCTGAACAGAAACGGGATTGGGAGACGAGAGAGTTACCCGCCTCCCCTGTGACATTCCGTCGCAAACCCGACCGGTTATCCCTGGCGGGTTGCTCTCCAGAAGAGCCCGTTTCCGTTCGCCCTCCCCGCAGGTCAGCTGCCATGACATCCTGTATCGAGCCTTCGAGCGCTTACGGCCTGGACCTGTGGGATTAGCGATAAGAGAGCCGTTACGCTTCAGATAAGCCAGAGTCGAACGACGAAAAGTGAGCGATTCGAAACCTTTCCTCTCGCATCTCCCTGGTCGCAGAATCGATTCCGAAGGCATCCGCGAGGCTCATTTGGCCACCAAAGCAGGACACACCTCCCCCGACCAGACCGTGGTCAAGAAGAAGAGATCGTCAGGGTCCAGACGTTGGTCATGGTTCAAGTCGAGTCGGAAATCGGTGGACCGCTTGGCCTGGTAACCTGCGATCATGCTGAGCAGATCGGCGGAATTCAGGACACCGTCACTATTCGGGTCGATACATGCCGCCCCCGAGCCCGTCAGGGTCAGACGATAGGTCGAATCGCCGTCGACAGCCGATCGCTGCCCGCGTGAGAGACCCGCTTGCGTTCCCTCCGCGGGCCAGTAGTAGGCCCTCACCTTGACCCAAAACCGGCCTTCCGGAGGAACGCGGTGGTCGACTGTAGGCGGATCCATGGGGGCATACCGTAAGTTGACATCCCCGGTCTTGATGATCTCGTCGTCGAGGACAGCGACGGGATCGGATTCCCCTTCATGCCAGATTTCAATCACCGCATCCAACGTGGAGGCCACCGCTTTGCTGTCGGCCCCCGAGGAAGCATCGAGGTCGATCTCCACCAGAGAGCCGGGAGAGGCGAGCACCTCGTACAAATCTTCTTTGCCAGGGACGTCGATGGTATCCGCAAGAGTTGTCGGGGTCTCGTTCAGATAGACCTTGGTGGGGGTTAGCTCCTGTGGCGGGACGGGAAGGTAATCTACGGGTTCTTTCTGCGGCTCATCGGTGCCACTCGTGTAAGGGGGGCGGACATCCTGGGCGACGGGAATCGTC
>JADYYE010000139.1 GCA_020853815.1 Phycisphaerales bacterium | reverse complement strand
TTCTCCGCGGGCAACGGCAACTACATCACCGGGGCGGACACGAACCTGAGCATCGACGGCCTGACGAAGGCCATCACCGCCATGCTCACGCAGCGTGACGCCGAGGGCAACGACCTGGACCTGCGGCCGACCCGTCTGGTCGTACCGCCGGAACTCCAGACGGTGGCCCGCGCCGTGCTCGAGAGCGAGTACATCGCGGCGCAGACGAACCTGCCGACCGGCAACAGCCTCCGCAACGCCGTCGGGCTGGAGGTCGAGCCGCGCCTGAGCAACACCAAGAAGTACGGCACCAAGGCCTCGACGAAGCACTGGTACTTGTTCGCCGCACCGGCGGCGAGCCCGATCATCGTCGGATTTCTCAACGGCCAGCAGACGCCGACGGTCGAGTTCTTCGGGCTTGACCAGACGGTGAACAAGTTGGCGGTGTCGTGGCGCGTCTACTTCGACTTCGGCGCTGCCCTGTGCGACCCGCGGGCGGCGGTGCGCAGCAAGGGCGAGGCGTAAGCGGACGGCGCTGGTGGGGCCGGGGGCGGCGTTCTGCTGCCCCCGGTCTTTCTCTGACTCAAACCACGGATGGAGCACGCCGCGCCACGCGCAGCGGCGCGATCGGTGCGCTCACATGGACGAGCAGCAGGACATTCCGCAGTCCCAGATCCAGATCGGGGACATCGCCTTTGGGATCGAGTTCATCGATGTGCCGGATGCGGCTGAGCGATGGGCTGCGGCCCTGGAGCACCTCAGCGCGTGGCTCCTGGCCGAATGGGAACGCGAGCAGATGGAAAGCGAGCAGGAGTGAATAAGCGGTGTACCGAGTTCGGCATCGTTGTCGTCGCGGGCGAGCGATACGCCCGCTGGTACGACGATGGTCCATCATCAAGTCGCTACGACGGCAGTGATCCGATTGGTGTGGAGCGGGCATACCGGGCCGCATTCCTTGAGGCCGCCAGCGAGGTGGCCAGATGGAGTGAGCCTGATGATCGAGCGGTCGCAGCCGCATGGCGGGCCAGGTGCGATGCCTGCGACGCAGCCCGCGTCCTCATCCCATCGGCCGACTACTTCGGTGTGGCCGATGAGGAGCGGCGATCCAAGTTCATCGGCGAGCAAACGGCGTATCGGTTGGCACACGCCGCCACCGCAGCACAAGCCCGCGGCCGCCACCAAGCGCTCGCCACATTCACCGACGCTTGGTCTCGCCTATCTGAGCGAGGCGTTTCCGGCGATCGGATCGTCCAATCGCTCGTGCCCGCCTGGCTGGCAGAGGTTCAGGCTTGGGCGGCGCAGCCCGCCAAGCCCAAGGTCGTCACTGTGCCGCCGGTGCTGGACGAGACTGAAGTGGCGCTGCGTGAGTCTGCTTCGAAGGAGGCTACCCCGACGATGCAACCCGCCGCGCCCCCAGCCCCGCAGTTCATTAGCGTTCGTCAACTCATGGCCGCCTGCCCGGCGCTGCGCGCGCCGGTGATTGAGGGCCTGCTCCGCGAGGGCGAGACGATGAACGTGATCGCGTCGCCCAAGACCGGCAAATCGTGGCTCGTGCTCGACCTGGCCATCGCGGTCGCCACGGGCCGCCCCTGGCTCGGCCGCTTCCCGACGGTCGCCGGCGATGTGCTGATCATCGACAATGAGCTGCATGGCGAGACGTCGGCCAACCGCATCCCAAAGGTCGCCAAGGCCCGTGGCATCGGCACCGATGAGTTTGCCGACAGCGTGTTCATCCGAAACCTGCGAGGCGGGCTTCAGGACATCGTGTCGCTTGCTCCGTACTTCCGCGCCATCGAGCCCGGGCGATTCCGGCTGATCGTGCTCGACGCATTCTACCGCTTCCTGCCCGCGGGCGTGGACGAGAACGCCAACGCCGACATGGCGTCGCTCTACAACCACATCGACCGGTACGCCGCCGACCTCGGCTGCGCGTTCGTGCTGATCCACCACAGCAGCAAGGGCAGCCAGTCCGGCAAGGCGGTGACCGATGTCGGCGCGGGCGCTGGCAGCCAAAGCCGCGCCACCGATGCACACCTCGTCCTGCGGCCGCACGAGGAACCCGAGGTGGTCGTGCTGGACGCGGCCGTGCGTTCATGGCCGCCGCACAATTCGGTGTGCCTCCGCTGGGCGTTCCCCGTCTGGGACATGGCCGACGACCTCGACCCCAAGCGGCTCAAGGTCGAATCACCCCGGCGACGGCAGCGCAGCGAGCGCCCACCGCCAGCCGAGGACTGGACGCCTGAGCGGTTCGTCGGCGCGTTCGTGTCGGGTGGCCCGTCGCTCCGCGATGAAATCCTGCTGGCCGCCACGAAGGACCTCTCACATGCCCAAGCGACCCGCCTTCTCAAACTCGCCGAGGCCCGCGGGCTCGTGCAGCGCTCACAGCCCGGCCCGTCCGAACGCGTCCGTTTCGTTGTGGCGCGTCAACCCGAGACTGGCCCGTGAGGGGGGGGAGGTTGCGCGCAAACGTGTGCGCGCGTATGCCCCCCCCAGGGGGCGTACGCGCCTGGGGGGTGTGGGGGGAGAACGTGACCCCCCTCCCCCCCTTGGTTCCTTCCTGGCCGACCCGGCGAACCGACGCCCGCGGGAACAGCCGCGGGGATAGACAGACTTTGCTTCGCGTGTCCGGGCGGACTTCGCCCAGATGTTGCCCACTCTGGCGAGATGTCGCAGAAAGCCCTTGAACTTCCCGACCCATGACGCCCTGATGTGACCAACGCGGGTGGCGACACCACCCGCGATGGAGACCACGAACATGAACGCGAAGAAGACCACGAAGCCCGAACCGACCGCACCCGAGGCCTACGCCGCGCGGGC
>JADYYE010000138.1 GCA_020853815.1 Phycisphaerales bacterium | reverse complement strand
TCGATCCCATGCACGTCACGACGGGGCTGGAGAGCGTGATCCTCGTCTATCGGCGTATGAGCGGGGACCTCGCGGCAGAGGTGTTCTTTCTCTCGCCGCGCGGGCTGATCCAGCGGTCGGTGTCGCACTATGGGTGAGGGCCGGCCCCAGTCGCCTGCTTCGGACCCACGGGTTATCCTCGGACGTCGCGTGAACCACGAGTCGCCACCAGACTGGGCCTCGCTCGTCGACGTCGCGAGGTGGGCCCCGTCGCCACACAACACCCAGCCATGGAAGGTGCGTCCCATCGACGCGACCACGGCGGACCTGTTCATGGTCCGGTCGCGGACGCTGCCGGATGAGGACACGACCGGACACTTCCTGAACTGTGCCATGGGGATCTTCATCGAGGCGCTGCGAATCGCCGCGGCGGAAGCGGGATGGTCGCTTGAGGTCGAACCCTTGGGTGTGGACGCCGAGGGGGCTGAACTGATTCCATTTGCCCGGCTCGGCCTGCGTCGCGGGGCAACCACGCCACGCTTCGGCGCCGACGTGCTGCGTGCGCGTCGCACGTCGCGGCTGTCGACGGAAGCACGGGCGATCGAGCCGGGAGTCGGCGATCGCCTTTCCGCGGTCGCGTCGGCGTGCGGCCACAACCTGCGTATCGCGACGGACCCTATGCTCATCGAGTCCATGCTCGAAGAGAACGTGCGCGCGGTCTTCCATGATCTCAACATCGGCGCATACCGGCGCGAGCTGGCCCGCTGGTATCGGCTGACAGAGGCGCACGCCGCGAGGGCTTCCGACGGGCTGTCCGCGCCATGCTTCAACCTCCCGGCGCTGGAGATGTGGCTGAGCACGCGTGCCCCGTGGCTGATGCGCACGCCGGTCGTGTCGCCGCTCCTCGCGCGGCTCTACCGCAGGCGGCTGGGCGCGTGCCACGCGATGCTCTTCCTCTCCGGACCGTTCTTCGCAAGGGCCGATGCCGAGCGGGCGGGCGCGATGCTGCTTCGGCTGTGGCTCGAGATGCATGATGCGGGGCTCACGATCCATCCGTTCGGGAATCTCGTGACCAACGAGCACGCTCATGCAAGTGTCGCGGCCGCCGTTGGAAATCCCGATGTGTGGCTGGTGGCGCGGGTCGGGTTCACGGCCCCGCCGCCCCGGAGCGAGCGGCTCAGAACGGAGGCGATCCTGTGCTCGGTACCCTGAGTCTGCTGATCGCCGGCGCGGTGGACGGGCTGATGCGGGTCTGCCGCCTGCCGATACTGAACAGCTCGCACGTCTACGCGCTGCTGGGCGTCCGGGCCGCGCAGCCGCTGCTGGCGAGTCTGGCACGCCACCGCGCTGTCGCCGTTGCGAGTCGGGCCGCCCGGACTTGTCCAGCGTACGTCCGGTTCATCGACGCGAACGGGGCGAGGGGCCTGATCAAGGCTCGGTCCTTTGATCGAATTCCAGAGACGACGAAGGACAACTATGTTCGTGCGTACACGATCGAGGAGCGATGCCGGAACGGGCGCATCCCGTCTCGCGGTGTCGTGATCGATGAGTCCTCCGGCTCCAGCGGCACGCCGAACAACTGGGTGCGCGGGCGGAGTGAGCGGGCCGGCGTCCGCCGCATGCTGCAGCACGGGATGAACCTGACGTACGCGGGGCACGAGGCCTTACTTCTGAACTGCTTCGCGCTCGGGCCCTGGGCGACCGGGATGAACGTGAGCATGTCGCTAGCCGACATGGTCATTCTGAAGTCCATAGGCCCCGACAAGGCGAAGCTGGAGAGCACGCTGCGCACCTTCGGCCCACGGTATCGCTACGTGATCGCCGGATACCCGCCGTTCATGAAGGACGTTCTGTCGACGACCTCGCTGGACCTCGCCTCTTACAACCTCCACCTGATCGTCGGGGGCGAGGGGATGTCCGAGGCGCTGCGCGATCGGTTTCTCCGCGCCTTCAAGACGGTGCACTCGTCGTACGGGGCCTCTGACCTGGAGATCAACCTCGGTGTCGAGACGGAGCTGTCGATCGCGGTGCGGCGCGCGTGCGTACGCGACCCGGAGTTGTCCGCTTCGCTCTTCGGGAGCGCCGAGCCCCCGATGCTCTTCCAGCACGATCCAATGGCATACATGGTGGAGTCGAACGCGCAGCGCGAGCTGGTTTTCACGCTCCTGCGACCGGGCATCGTCGCGCCCAAGGTCCGATACAACCTGCGCGATTTGGGCGGCGTGATCCCGCACCGCGTGCTCATGCGCACGCTCTCGGATCACGGCATCCGCACCGCGGACCTGCCCCGAGGCGCCGCGTTCCCGTTCCTGTACGTGTTCGGCCGAAGCGATCTGTCGGTGCCGTTCTACGGCGCGAAGATCCTCACCTCGGACATGGACGCCGTGATCAACAGCGAGGATCTGGCGGGCGAACGGATCCACTCGTTCCAGTTGCGTGTCACGCACGATTCGGACCTGAATGAGATACTCCGGATCGCGATCGAGCACGCCCACGGCGTGACGCCCCCGGACGACGCGACGATGCTTCGGGATCCAATCCTGCGCGGACTGCAGCGCGTGAACCAGGACTTTCGCGAGGTCTCACGGATGTTCACGCCCGATCGGGTGGTCATCGAGTGCCATCGGTTCGGCGAGGGTCCCTTCGCGCAGCGTGACATTCGCATCAAGCAGCGGTACATCGCGCCCCCTGTTCAGCCCTGAACGCTCTGCCGGAGTGCCGCACATCCATGCACCTCGCTCTCGTCACCATCACGGTCCGCGATTACGACGAGGCGATCGCGTTCTACACGCGGGCGCTGGGTTTCGAGCTGCTGGAGGACACCGACCTCGGCGGGGGCAAGCGGTGGGTTCGCGTGCGGCCGCGTGGCGACGGGGGCGTTGATGCCCCCGCCTTCCTACTGGCTCGCGCTGCAACGCCGGCGCAACTCGCCTCTGTCGGCAACCAGACCGGAGGCAGAGTCGGGTTCTTCCTGCACACCGACGACCTGGAGCGGGATCACGCGGCGATGCTCGCGCGAGGCGTTACGTTCACGCGTCCGCCCGCCGATCATCCGTACGGGCGCGTCGCGGTCTTCAGTGATCTCTACGGGAATCAGTTCGATCTGATCCAGCCCCGTGCATACCCGGGAATCGGCCCCATGTCCGGCGCGGACACGATACGTTAGACTCGACGTATGCCCTCGATGCGCTGGCGCGTGGTCGTGCTTGTTGGTGGCTGTGCCGTGGTGGCGCTGGCGCTCGCGTCGTTCTGCATCGGCTCGCCGGTCTACTACGTGGACAAGTACCAAGGGGCGCCGGCGGTGACAAAGCCCACGGCGCTTCCGGCGGCGTTCACACCTGAGAAGCAGACCGAATCGCACACGTGCGGGTTCCACGCGCTCTCGACGGTGTATCGCGCGTACGGGCTGGAGCCGGAGGCGATGCGCTTGCGGTTCCGGCTCGGGACCGACAAGCGAGCGACCAACTTCGACTCTGAGTCGCTCGGCACGCTGCATCCGGACATGCTGCGGGTGCTTGCGCAGGACGGATTCACAGCGGATCTTGTGCTTGATCCGAAGTCCCCTGAATCGATCGAGCGGTTCGGAGCGCACGTGCGGAGCGGACACCCGGCGGTCGTGCTGGTGCGGGTGACAGGGCTGCACTGGATCGTGCTCGCGCCGGCGCTGAATGAGAGCGGAGAGGGCGAGACGATGACACTCGTGGTCGACTCGCTGGTCGAGAGCCCGACGGAGGCGCCGCTGAACGGCGTGATCTCGGGGCGGGTGCTCAGCGCGATCCTGATCAGCCCAAGCCGGTAGCGTGCGAGCTGGCTCCTTCCGAGGCCCGAGGCGCTCTCAGCACGTAGTCGAGCTCGTTGCGCCACTCGCCCTTGAACATCGTGCGGCGTGCTGTCTCGCTCGGGCGGGCGAACCCGGCTCTCGCGAGCATCGCAGCGGCGGGCGCGTTCAGGGCGTCGATCGAGGCACGGACCACCTCCTTTCCCAGTTGCGCAAAGGCAAGGTCGACGATTGCCGCGATCGCGTCGGAGACGAGGCCCTTGCCCTGGTGCTCGCGCGCGAGCGTGATGCCGATCTCGATCTCTGTGCCGTGCCCCGGCTCGCCGGCGCCGGGAAAGTGAAGGCCACAGTCACCGATCATCTCGCCCGTGTCGGTCAGCACGATCGCCAACTGGAGCCACGTGCCGGGCGTGTCGATCGCCCGGCCTTGCATCGTGCGGCAGAGGGCCTCGGCCTGTTCGAGCGTGTACGTCGTCCACGATTGCAGGCGCGCGACGTCCGGATGAGAGCGGTACGCCGCGAGGCACGGGGCGTCGGTCATCTCCAGCGGGCGGAGACACACGCGTCCGTGTTCGGATATCGACTCGCCATGCGTCATGCGTTCCATCGTGTCATGCTACGGCTTGCGGCGCCCCTTCAATGCCAGCACAACCCCGGCGCCGACGATCGCCACACCAACCACACCCAATGCCGTCGCACGAAGGGCCGCCGCCTGCTCATCACCACTGGCGTTGGGTGTTGCTGACAACCACACCTGGAACGCGACCTGGTACGCGGCCCATGCGGCGAGCAGAACACCGCAGAAGATCATCACAATCGACAGTGCGCGGCGAATCATCCGCCGCCACGCCGCTTCTTTGCGGCTGCCTTTTTCGTCACCCTCCGCCCGGCGGTCTTCTTCGTGCCAGCCTTCTTCGCGCTCGCTTTCTTCGTACCGGCCTGCTTCGCGACCTTCTTCGTCCCCACCCGTTTCGCCGAACCCTTCCTCGCGCTCGGATTGGCCTTTGGAGCGGGCGCGCCCCCCTCCACGCCGCGGCGCGCGGCAGCCGCCGTGTTCGAGGTCCGAATCGCCCGCTCGTAGTACTCGATGAAGTTCCTGGCGGGCATCCTCCGGATCGCCTCGCCGACCACATCGAGCGCCACATCCTCCAGACGCTTGAAGCGGATGCAGCACTTGCCCATGTCCAGCTTCCGACCCGTCGCCAGCCACGCCTCCTGGAACCAGCGCGAGTGCAGGTCCTCGGGCACGCCGGTCGGCGTGCCCCCGTCGCAGTTGCAGTAGACCGACATGAGGTAGACCGACATGTAGTTCTTCTGCGACGCGAGAGCCGCGAACGGGAGCGGCTTGCTCGTGTCGCAGTGGTACCCCGCCGGGTACACGCTGTGCGGCACGTAGTAGCCGATCATGCCGTAGGACATCCCCTCGGCGTAATCCTTGTCCAGGTTCTTCAGGATCACCGCGCGCACCGCCTCGATCGCAGCACGCCGATCCTCCGGAAGCTCCTTCAGGTACTGTGCGACGGTGGTGGCTTTGCTCTGCATCGGTGCAGCATACACGCTGCGCGACGATCGGTGGAACCGGATTTTGCACCCGGCCCGTGGTGGCGTGGGAGTCGCGATCGCATCGGTGGGCTGAATCCCTACCATGAGATGTCCTTCCCATGGAGACACGGATGAAGCACGCCCCCGCCTCCTGCCGCGCACGGATCGCGATGTT
>JADYYE010000306.1 GCA_020853815.1 Phycisphaerales bacterium | reverse complement strand
CCATCGTCCACGTCGGCGGCGTACTGGACCCAGAGGTAATCCCAGCCCTTCTTGGCGATGCCGGCGATGGACCCGACCTGGAGGTTTTCGCGATTGGGCGAGGCGGCGAACTTGTAGGTGATTTCCCACAGGTCGTCGGGATCGGTCCCGCGCCGCGAGCCGGAGGCGCCCAGGAAAAGCACTTCACCGGGTAAGAACCCCCGGAACGCATCGAAGTTGACCGATCCCGTGGCGCGGAAGATGACGCCCAGGAAGGCGTTGTCCACCGCGCCGGGCGAGAAGAAGCGCGTCTCGGCGAAGTTGTAGACGGGTACGGCGATGTCCACACCGGCGACCTGCTCGCCGTCGAAGCCAATGGCCCCGCCGAGCAACTCGGAGGCTTGCGGCCCGTAGCGCGCGCGGGTCTGTAAAGACTGCGTGATGTGCTGCGTGCCGCCGGAGGTATCGAACGAGAATACCGGCTCAGGGTTCTCCTGTTCGGCGTGCTCGGCCTTCTCGTAGCGGACGACGATCTTCCAGGTGCCCGCGTTAATCCGCTCGGCGATTTCGATGCTCTTGCGAGGCAGTCCGGCATAGAGCAAGGGTGTATCGGCCAGTGCGGCGGCTTTGACTTCCGCCTCGTCGGCGGCTTCGCGCACGACGAACGGAATCTCCGCCGAAGGCCGGTCCGAGACGGTCTCGGTTCGTCCCTGAAAGAGTTCTTCCACGACCGCCATGCCGGAGCCTTTCGTTCATTCTCTGGCTTGGTTCACCGCAGAGGCGCAGAGCACGCAGAGAACGTCTTGGGATTTTGGTTTCGAACTTGACCGCAGTTACTGTTCTCTGCGTTCTCCGCGTCTCTTCGGTGCATACCCATTACTCGAACACCAATCCGCCCTCGTCCATCTTCTGGGCGATCTTGCGGGTGTGCTTGGCCGTCTCTTCGGCGGCTTTGGCGGCCCGCTCCTGGACGCTCTCGCCCACGCCGATCCGGTCCGCGGCGGCGGCCGAGAAGCCGCCCGAAACATCGAAGGTGAACTTCACGTGTGCTTCGACTTCGGGGGCGACGGCGGCCAGTTCCTGTTTTAAGTCGCCCAGGCTGGGCGGCT
>JADYYE010000137.1 GCA_020853815.1 Phycisphaerales bacterium | reverse complement strand
CGGGCTCGTGACGAGGGTGTGACGGAGGTGTGGAAGGGTCGTGATTGGGATGAGCGGCCGGTAACGGACGCCGGACCGATGCGTGGGCTGCCCCGATCGGGTGGCACACCCGTACCGTGGCTGGCGCCCATAATCCGATATGCGGCCGGCCGTCTTCCTTGATCGCGACGACACCCTGATCCAGAACGCGGAGCTGCCGTGGGATCGGGGTGGAACGCCCCGTGGCGATCTGTGCGACCCGGCGTGGGTGAGGCTGCTGCCGGGAGTGGCGGAGGCCTGCCGCATGCTGGCGGGGGCCGGGTTCGCACTTGTGGTGGTGAGCAACCAGGGGCTTGTGGCACGCGGCGTGGGGACGCTCGAGGACGTGGAGCGGACGAATCGACGGATGCTCGACCTTCTGTCGGAGGGGGGGCGGTGACCGATCGAGAGGGTGTTTGTGTGCCCGTACCACCCGAAGGGCGTGGTGGCGCCGTTCAACGTGGAGCACCCATGGCGGAAGCCGGCACCGGGCATGATCCTGGAGGCGACACGGGAGTTATCTCTGGATCTGGGGCGGTCGTGGCTGGTGGGCGATGCGGTGCGCGATATCGAGGCGGGGCGTGGCGCGGGGCTGTCCCCCGAGCGGTGCCTGCTGGTGGGACCCGGCCGACAGCTCCAAGGGCTGGGCGACGCGGCGCGGGTTATCCTCGGGTTGTGAGCGATGGATCAGGACCATTGCCGCCGGGCTCGCCTCGGCCGGGCTGGACGCGTGTACGCCTGAACGCGGCGACGCCGGGAGCGCTGTCAGATCCGACGGTCCACGACACGGTGGTGTCGAGCGCGGAGGCAATCGCGGAGCGGACCGGTGTGGCGCTGGTCTCGATCGAGGTTGATGATGGCGGCGTAACCGCGATTGTCGAGGGTGGACGATTGGAGGCGCTCGGGCTCGCGGCGGAGCTGCGGCGGTTGACGGGCGCGTGGTACACGCGGCACGCGCCGGGCGAGCACCTCTGGATCGAGCCGCCGAGCGCTGGAGGAGAACCCGAAGACGGGCCTGAGGAGGGGCCTGATGACGGACCGGATGGCGGGCCCGATGCGGATGGGCGTCCGCCATACGGACTGCCGGAGTTCACGGACCCTTACGCGTTTGACGACGAAGACCTGCTGATGTCGAACCCGGATGTCCTGCACGACATGGAGAACATCGAGGAGAACCTGTCCGACGAGCCATCCTCCGATCCCGACGGGCCAGATCCTGACGGGCCAGACAGGCACGATCCGGACGACCCGCACTGGCGAAGGCGTGACGATCCGCTAGGTCCGTGAACAATCTCTCAGCGCGTGTCAACAATGCCCCCGAACGTGAAGCAACAGACGACCAGGACACTTCGGCTGCTCGTGGTCTGCCCCTCGTGGGTGGGCGACGCGGTGATGGCCACGCCGGCGCTTCGGCTGATCCGGGATCGCCTGCCGGGTATTTTCATCGGCGTGCTCACCAAGCCGGGGATCGACGAGGTGCTGGCGGGGCTGACCATGTTCGATGAGATCCATGTGGCGAGGGGCTCGGGGGTGATGGGCCCGAAGTTCGTCGCGGCGAAGGTGCGGCCGCGCCGGTACGACACGGCGCTGCTGCTGACCAACTCCTTTTCGACAGCGCTGATCGCGCGGATCGCGGGGATTCCGCGTCGGATCGGGTACGACCGCGACGGGCGCGGGCTGCTGCTCACGGATCGGCTGCAGGCGCCGCGGCGCGCAGACGGCTCGTGGGCGCCGATCCCGGCGTGCGTGTACTACCACCGCGCGGCGTGCGCACTCCTTGGGCTGCCCGAGTCCGACGCGATGAGTCTGCCGTCGACGACGGTGCTGGAGCTGGCGACGACGCCGGAGCAGGACGAGGCGGCGGCCGCGGTGCTGGCGGCGGCGGGAGTTGGACCGGGGTCGGAGGATCGTGTGGCGATCCTGAACCCCGGGGGCAACAACCCCGCGAAGCGCTGGCCACCGGAACGGTTTGCGCGGGTGGCCGAGCACCTGATCGAGCGTCACGGAATGCGGGTGCTCGTGAATGGCGCCCCGGCGGAGCGAGAGGTGCTGGGCGCTGTCGTCAACGGCGTCCGCGAGCCGCTCCGCGAGCGGTGCGCAGCGCTGTGCGATCTCAATGTCACGCTGGGCTCGCTCAAGGGCGTGGTGCGGCGCTCGTCGATCATGGTGACGAACGACACCGGCCCGCGTCACATCGCGGGGGCGATGGGCGTGAAGCTGGTGACGCTCTTCGGGCCGACCGACCACCGCTGGACGACGATCCCGACGCGCCCCGGCGCGGAGGAGCTGATTCTGGTGGCGGATCCGTCGCTTCCGGCGTCGGAGTTGGCCAACGATCACCCGGAACGCTGCCGCATCGAGCGGATCACGATCGAGTCTGTGATCGCTGGCGTTGACGCCCTTCTGGGCTGAGCCCTTTCGTCGGAGGACCTGTGATGCTTGACAACCTCAAGGCGCTCGGCGCGCTCTCGGGCCTGATGAAGAACAAGGACAAGATCGCCGAGTCGGCCCGGCGCGTGCGCGACGAGCTCGCGTCGGCGCGGATCACGGGGCAGTCGGGCGGCGGGGTCGTGCGCGCCGTGGCGAGCGGAGACATGCGGGTGGTATCAATCGAGATCTCCGCGGCGCTCGGCGCGGGGCTCGGCGCCTACAAGGACGACGAGAACCGCCTGCGCGGCGCCGCGCTGTACGCCGTACCGGGAGCCGCGATCGGCGCCATCGGCGGGTCGATCAGCGCAGAGCTCGCAGCCG